>JAPUEC010000212.1 GCA_027492775.1 Rhodocyclaceae bacterium | reverse complement strand
ATTGGATCAATTCCACTAGGGTATAGCCGTCTGTCAGACGGAAGTTGCCGGCCTTTTTGGCTTAGCCCGCCAGGCTTCCATGATGAATGAACATGCCGCAGAGTGGAGCGCGAGTGCTTCGTGGTCGCGGATCTTAGTTGCCTGATTTCCTGTTGAGTATTGTTGATGCTCAGTCGACATCCGTACATACTCAGCCGCCTTGAACTAAGCAATCTGAATTCCGACAGGCGATGCACTTTTTCGTGTTCACTTTTTGAGCCCAGTGGGTTGAAACCACATGGATTCACGAAAAGCGTCGGCGAACTGCCTGCCTCTGGGCTTAAGCCACCCCGCTTACGTGATAAGCAAAATTTCACAGCGCTTACAAATCCGCGCCTTACATTGAACCGCAAGCCGGCGCTCCCTCGGAGACATGGAGACTGATTATGAACCACCGCCATCTGGCCGCCTTGGCGGCGCTCAACCTCTTTATCGGCGTTGCGAGCGGGGCATTCGGCGCCCATGCCCTGCACGACCGGCTTTCTCCCGCACTGTCCGCGGTCTGGCAGACGGGCGTCCATTACCAGCAGTTGCATGGGCTCGGACTTTTCGCTGTCGCCTGGCTGCTCGCGCAAAGCGGCGCTGCCATTTTTCGCTGGGCAGGAATGGTCATGCTGGCGGGTATCGCGCTGTTCTCGGGCAGCCTGTACGCCATGGCGCTGACCGAGATTCGCTGGCTCGGCGCGATCACGCCGCTCGGCGGCCTCGCCTTCCTCATCGCCTGGGCGATGGTCGGTATCGGCGCCTGGTCGGCGCGCAGAAGCAGAACATAAGCCGATCTCGCCACGACGTCCGGGCGGAGCATCGGCTAGAATGTGAACGTCAGGCACGTCGCATGCTGTCGAAAACAAGAATAATTCGCCGACCCCGAGCAGAAGAAAGGGCACCGCCAGAACTTGATCGGGTTATGAGCCATGACTTTTGAGAAAACCGTTCCTCTTGCCCCGCCGATCGGACGCTACCGGATCATCCGAGAGATCGGGCGTGGCACCATGGGAATCGTTTATGAGGCGTTCGACCCTGTTCTCGAACGCGGCGTCGCCCTCAAGACCGTGCGCCTCGAACCCGGCCCGCAGCAAGGCTTGGAATTCAAGGAACGCTTCCAGCGCGAAGCCAAGTCCGCCGCCCGGCTCAACCACCCGAATATCGTCACCATCCACGACGCGGGCGAAGAAGGCGGCGTCGCCTACATCGCCATGGAATTCCTCGAAGGCCGGAGCCTGCGCAACCTCATGGACGAGGGCCGCCTGACCACCGAGGACGCGGTCAGCTACGCCATTCAGATCGCCGAAGGCCTGGACTACGCCCATCGCTTCGGCGTCATCCATCGCGACATCAAGCCGGACAACATCATCGTTTCCGCCCATGGGCGGGCCAAGATCACCGATTTCGGCATTGCCCAGCTCCCGCTCGGCAACCTGACCCAAACCGGCGCCCTCATGGGAACGCCCAAATACATGTCGCCGGAACAGATCCGCGGCGAGCGTCTCGACGGGCGTTCCGACATCTTTTCGCTCGGCGTCATCCTCTACGAAATGCTCTCCGGCAAGCCGCCATTCACCGGCGACAGCCTGACTTCGACCATGTACAAAATCCTGCAGGAGTCGCCCGGCGACCCGCTGGGCGACTCCTGCCCCGCCGGCCTCCGGCAAATCCTGGCGCGTAGCCTGGCCAAGGACAAGGACCGGCGCTACGCCGAGGGCGCGGACATGGCCGCCGAGTTGCGCCGGCACGAGTCCATCGTCCCAGATCCCGCCCTCATGGCGGCGACCTTCAACGAAAGCAGCGCCCCGCGGCGCGATACGACCAGCGGCGAGGATCGTACGCTGCCTGCCGGGCATCGCACCCAGCCCCCCAAAGCCGGCGCAGCCCCCGCGGCGCGTCGCAAACAGCCCTTGTACGTCGGCGTTGGCATTCTGGCGCTAGCGCTGGCAGGCGCGGCGGCCTGGGGCATTTCCAACCTGAAGCCGGCGGCAACACCTCCCGAGACCAGTTCGGCGGCAAGGACTGCGCCGGTATCTCCGACGACCGCCGCGGTTGCACCGCCCGTGACCACACTCGTCGCCGCTACGCCGCCCCCACCCCCCGCCCCCCCCGTACCCCCGCCCGCCCCACCGGCCCCCACACCCACCCCACCCGTACACGCCCCCAGCTCGGTAACCCCCTAAAAAAAGACGAACACCGCCTCGGCTTCTGCTCCGGCGCCGGCCAAGGTCGTGACCAAGAAAAAAACGCCCGCTCGACACAATACCTACGCCGGGACCGGATCGCAGGCCAAGTCGGTCGAAGAACCCAAGCCAAAAAAGAATTTGTGGCAACGGCAGATCGACTGCATTCGGCGCGGCATTTGCGACAAGCCGGTGTCGCCGGTCGAAACGCCCGGTTATAGCCCTTAGAACCACTCGACCGGTAGCGTCTCTGCCGGAAAAGTCTCTTTAATTCGCCGACATCTCCGCCTCTGACGGCCTCCCAGCGAAGATTCGCGAGGTGACGGCCGTCAGCAAGCCTGTAACCCCTTCGTTTCAGGAAGATATTTCAGGTCTGGCATGACTCAAAAAAAACCGCATCATTTCAGCGGCGGCATCTGGCCCGGCCGGATCAGTGAAAGACCCCTTTGCGCTTCCGCCTGCCCAGGCATGACCGGCACCATGGATCACCCAATGCTCGGCAACAAGCTCGTTTCCGGCTCCGCGATAGATGGTGCGCGTATAAGCACGACCATTCGGCACTTGTCCGCGCTCGACGGTCGGTAGCGGGTCGCCACCCGACCGCGCCTGCGCGCCGCACTGCGAAATCACCTGTTCGCCGTTGGCGGGATGCACCGTCGTATCCCGGTCGCCGTGAAAGACGATGGCGGGGAACGGCAATCCCTCACCGGAAGCATTCCCAGCTGTGCGTCCGAGTGGCGAAGTTCGCCCTTGCTGCATCAGCGCCATGGCGGAGGGCAGATCGCGGGCGAACGCATGGGGCAACCCGGAGTGGATGCCAACCGCGGCATAGAGTTCGGGATAGGCGACGGCCATCGTCACCGCCATTGCCCCGCCGGACGATAGCCCTGCGACATAGATGCGTCGGGCGTCAACTGAGTATTTCGAGCAAATCTCGCGCGTGATGCCGGCGATGATCGACGGCTCACCCCGGTCGCGTTGCTGGTCGGCCGGCTTGAACCAGTTCCAGCATTTCGATCCGTTGGCAGATGTTGCCTGGGCCGGATAGACCAACAGGCATGGCTGTTTTTCCGCCAGTTCATTCATGCGCGTGCCGGCGGCAAAATCGTCGGGGTTCTGCGAACAACCGTGCAGCATGACGATCAAGGGCAAGGGCTGGCCGCGATAGCCGCTTGGAACATAAAGCTTGTAGCCGCGGCTTCCCGCAACGTTGCTGTAAGACCCGCCGATGAATTGGGCACCATCGGGCAGCGGGCCGCGCGCCTGTTTCGACGATGGCTCGGAAAGCGGACTCCGGAACTCCTGCCAGGGTTTGTGCAAGGCAGCTAGATCAGGGCCGGGCCAGGCTGTTTTCGTGAAAAAAGGTGCACGCCCCTCCCTCGGCGAAGCGCCTTTTGCCTCAGGCCGTTGCGCAGAGGAGACCGACGGCCCGTCATCAACGACGCGACATTCGCCCTCGATCGCGGCAGTTTCAGGGCGAGCGGTGGCGCTCATGCCGGGCCAAGCGGCTTGGCTTCCGCCAAGGGTGCGCTGGAGGATCGCCGTGGCCTCGACCAAATTACCGGCTCGGGTCAGGCGGGCGGCCTCGAGCATTGCGGTTTGCATTCCTGCGTTCATCATCAAAATTTCCTTTCAGGCCGCCCGGCTTGCGTGGCGGCAATGGTTCGGCGGGATGCCGATCAATGGATGCGGTCGGCCAGGGCGGCCTTGACCGTAGAACTGGCATGCAGGGCGCCCAGCACGGTGATCGAAGCGATCGTTGCGCGGGCGAGTTCGGGGGAAACGTCATTGGCGATACGGGCAAGGCCCAAGACCTGAATTTGCAAGGTCTCTCCGCTCGCCTCCAGCGCTTCAAGATCCTCGCGGCTAAAGTGCTGCAAACCAAGAACGAAGGTCTTGCGGGCAACAGTCTCCCGCACGACTTCGGCGTGGGTCGACAACTGGTTGCGAATGGCCGTGCGGATCAAATCTGTGCGATTGGAATAGAAGCCTTCCTGCACCAGCAAATCGATCTGGCCGAGATCGACCACCCCCAGATTGATCGTTATCTTTTCGCTGACTTCACCGGCCTTTTGACGCAATTCGTGAACACTCATCTCCATCTCCTTACCATCCATATGGATGGCAAGTAGAGTACGAAGCTCGCAATGAAGTTCAACTTCATGGTTGATTTTTTCGTCGATTCCGGATTTGCGCCAGCCGCGGGCGTTCCGGTACCATTAACCCTTTCAACAACATGACTTTTGGCGGTCCGGCTGCCCGTCCGCGGGGCGTCGGCGTTGGCGTGATGCCCGCGCAGCCGAGGGAGGGGTGAACGATGATTTTCAACACCGAAAGCGAAACGCTGCCGCGCGAGCAGATCGAAGCCTTGCAACTACGCCGCCTGCAGGCGACCGTGCAGCGCTGCTACGCTACCGTCAAGTTCTACCGCGACGCCATGGACGAACTGGGCGTCAAACCCTCGCACATCCAGAGCATCGCCGATGTGCGCCATCTGCCCTTCACCAAGAAGGAGCAACTGCGCGACAACTACCCCTTCGGCATGTTCGCCGTGCCCACCGAGCAGGTGGTGCGGGTGCATGCCTCGTCCGGCACCACCGGCAAGCCCACGGTTGTCGGCTATACCCGGCGCGACATCAAGACCTGGGCCGAACTCGTGGCGCGCTCCCTGGTCGCCGCCGGCGTCCGTCCCGGCGAGCGTCTGCACAACGGCTACGGCTACGGCCTGTTTACCGGCGGCCTCGGGCTGCATTACGGCGGCGAGAAGCTGGGCGTCATGGTGGTTCCCATGTCGGGCGGCCAGACGCACAAACAGATCATGCTGCTCGAGGATTTCGGCGCCCATGCGCTCTGCTGCACGCCCTCCTACGCGCTGAACATCGCCGAAGAAGCCGAGAAGCAAGGGGTGGATTTGCGCAAGCTTCCGCTCCGGGTCGGCATTTTCGGCGCCGAACCCTGGAGCGAGGAGATGCGCTTCGAGATCGAGGCGCGCCTGGGCATCGACGCCGTCGATATTTACGGTCTTTCGGAAGTGATGGGGCCGGGCGTCGCGGTGGAATGCAACGTCTCGAAAAAGGGCCTGCACGTCTGGGAAGATCACTTCCTGGTCGAGGTCGTCGACAGCGATACCGGCCTGCCGGTGCCGCACGGCACCGAGGGCGAGTTGGCCTTCACCTCGCTCACCAAGGAAGCCTTCCCCATCATCCGCTACCGCACCCGCGATATTTCGGTGCTCAACACCGAGCCCTGCAAGTGCGGCCGCACCCACATCCGCATGAAGCGCGTCACCGGCCGCACCGACGACATGCTCATCATCCGCGGCGTCAATGTCTTCCCGTCGCAGGTCGAGTCGGTGCTGATGCGTACCGAGACCCTTTCGCCCTTCTATCAGATCGAGGTTTCGCGCGAGGGCTATCACGACTCGCTCACCGTCAATGTCGAAGCCAGCCCGCCGCTGCTCGCCCAGGGCGAAGAAGCAATGCGCCGGGTCAAGCTGAAGGTGGAGAAGGACATCAAGGATTTCATTGGCATCAGTGCCACCGTCAATCTCCGGCAGCGCGGCGAAATCGAGCGCTCCATGGGCAAGGCGGTACGCGTCATCGATCATCGCAAGAAAGGCGCTTGATCCAGGGCAAATCGCCGCAGCGCGAAGCCGTGCAGAATTCGCCAAACGCATTTTGAGATAGGAAGCAGATTGAACGCACCATTCAAGGCGCCGGCCTCGCTCCGGCAATTCCTTTCGGGTAACGAAGCGGTGGCGCGCGCCGTGTGGGATTCCGGCGTCAAGCTGGCGGCCGCCTACCCCGGCACGCCGGCGAGCGAAATGCTCGAATGCGTCGCCCGCTACCCGGATATCTACGCCGAGTGGTCGGTGAATGAGAAGGTCTCGCTGGAAGTCGCCATCGGCGCCGCCATGACCGGCTCGCGCGCCTTCTGCTGCATGAAGCACGTGGGCGTCAATGTCGCTTCCGACGCGCTCATGACCCTGACGCTCACCGGCGCGCCCGGCGGGCTGGTCATCGCCGTCGGCGACGATGTCGGCATGTCCTCCTCGCAAAACGAACAGGACTCCCGCTTCTGGGGCCGCTTCGGCCACCTGCCCATCCTGGAGCCGGCGGATTCGCAGGAAGCTTATGACATGACGCGCGCCGCCTACGCGCTCTCGGAACAGTTCGAATGCCCGGTCATCCTGCGCATGACCACCCGCATCTGCCATGTGAAGTGCCTGGTGGTGGCGGGCGAGCGCGAGGAACATCGCGGCAAGGGCTTCGTCAAGGACCCGACCCGCTGGGTCATGGTGCCCGGCAACGCCAAGCGCCGCCTGCCGCTGCAACTCGAACGCGAGGAAAAGCTGCGCCAGGTGGCCGAGGCCAGCGCTCTCAACGTTGCCATCGACGGCAGCGACCGCCGCCTCGGCTTCGTCACCTCCGGCCCGGCTTACATGCACGTGCGTGAAGCCTTCCCGGACGCACCCATCCTCAAGCTCGGCCTCTCCTACCCGACGCCGCTGGAGAAAATCCGCGCCTTCGCCGCCACCGTCGACCGCCTGCTGGTGGTCGAGGAAACCGAACCGCTGCTCGAAACCGAAATGAAGGCGGCGAGCATTGCCACCCATGGCAAGGATGTCGTGCCGCGCACCGGAGAACTCTCGCCGGCGGTGTTGAAACCGGCCGTCGCCCGCCTGCTGGGCGAAGCAGTCCCGGCGGCGGAAACGCCCAAGGCGCCGGCGCTGGAAGTCTTTCCCCGCCCGCCCACGCTCTGCCCCTCCTGCCCACACCTCGGCGTTTATTTCACCTTGGCGCAGTTGCGCAATGTCATCGTTTCCGGCGACATAGGCTGCTACTCGCTCGGCGTGGGACACCCCTGGAATTCACTGGATTCGCTGGTCTCCATGGGGGCCTCGATGGGCATCGCGCTGGGCCTCGACAAGGGCCGGGGCGAGAGCGATGAAAACAAGAAAATCGTTGCCGTCATCGGCGATTCGACCTTCATGCACATGGGCATGTCGGGCCTCTTGGACATCACCTACCACGGTGGCAATGTCACCGTGCTCATCCTCGACAACCGCACTGTGGGCATGACCGGCGGCCAGAACACCCCGGCCAACGGTCGCGACCTCCACGGCAACCCGGCGCCGCGCATCGATTTCGCCAAGCTGGTCGAAGCGCTCGGCGTCAAGCCGGAACGCATCCGCCTGGTCGATCCCTACGAACTCCCCACGCTCTTCAAGGCGCTGCGCGAGGAGACCAAGATCGAGGAGCCCTCGGTCATCATCACCAACCGCCCCTGTGTGCTGATCGAGGATTTCGAAAAGCGCACCTCGCTCAAGGTGCTGGAAGACAAATGCACCGGCTGCGGCACCTGCGTCGATGTCGGCTGCCCGGCCATCCTCGTCACCCGGCGCGACCAGCAGGTCAAGCCCTCGGGCAAGACCGTCGACCTCAGCTTCGTGCGCATCGAAACCACCGCCTGCACCGGCTGCAACCTCTGCGTCCAGTGCTGCGGCCAGGACGCCATCGTTCCGGCGACTCAATCATGAACAAGACCACCAATATTCTCGTCGTCGGCACCGGCGGCCAAGGCGTCATGACCGCCGCCGAAATCCTGGCGCATACCGCCATCGGCCAGGGCCTCGACGTCAAGAAAACCGAAGTCGCCGGCATGGCGCAGCGCGGCGGAGTCGTCTCCTCGCATGTGCGCTGCGGCACTCAGGTGCTATCGCCGGAGATCATGCCCGGCGAGGCCGACATCCTGGTCGGTTTCGAAGCTGCCGAAGCGATGCGCTGGTGCCACTACCTGCGGCCGGGCGGCGTCGCCATGGTCAATACTCTGCGCCTGACGCCGCCCATCGTTTCCATCGGCCTCTTCAGCTATCCCGAAGAGCCGATTGGCGAGGTACGCAAAGCCGGCATCAAGGTGCACGACTTCGACGCCGGTGCCATCGCCCGTAGTCTCGGTGGCCTGCATTTGGTGAACACCGTCATGCTCGGCGCCATTGCCGACCTGCTGCCCTTCCCGGCCGAAACGCTCAAAGCCTGCATCCTCGACCGCTTCCGCGCCAGCAAGCCGCAGTGGGTGGGGACCAACGAGCAGGCGTTCGATCTCGGACGGCAAGCGGGGCGCGCCGCAAACTAAGTCTCGCCGACCGGGACAACGCAAGGGGGCCGTGCGGCCCCCTTTTTTATTCAGCCGATGGATTGATGCAACGCTGAAGAACGCAGCGCCGTCTTGCGGCCAGAGAATACAGCAATCCAAAACTCAAGAGTATGAGCAAAGCCGTTCCTGGTTCGGGAACTTCGCTCGCTTCGATGTAGATGCTGTATTGCTCCATGAATCGACCGTTCTCAATGGGATCCCTGCCATCGAGATACAGCCTGCCGTGTTCTATCGAGCCCGAAACGGAAGGCGTGCAATTGCCCAGACACTGCTGCTCGGCGCCCGAGAAACTGATCGATGACCCACTGAGCGAGTTGATGACAATAGGGAAAAGAGGAAATTCGAACCCCGTAGGCAAGTTGCTGCCAACGAGATTCACATTTTTGAACATGAGCGTGTAATCAATATAGATATATTCAACTCCTTCGACTTGGTAGGTGCGCTCGAATGGCGTAATGAGCGCATCAAGCTCGCCGGCAATGCGGAAATCCATTGGCGCGGGGCCGCCCGGCTCGATCAAACCGGGGTTGTAGGTAAGGTAGCTCTTCGTCCCGTCGATCTCAAAATGCCTGAGCGTGGCGCCCACCACCCCGGAGCCGATCAAAATATCGGCGCGGACCTGGGTGCTCGACCACAGCCCGACCAGGGCAAGAAGCAGGAAAATCGTTTTTCTGAGCGATGCGTGCATACGTCATGTCCTCTGTCTGAAACATTGGGGATATTTATCGTTTTTTGCGATACCTCGCGGCATCGCGGGCCCCTTTAGCATGACGCATGCCACCAATGAGTTGCCTTGTTGGGCAAGGGCTGCCTGATTCCGCGAAAAATACGATGTAAAGAAAAACGACCGCACCCCAATCCAACAAACGTTCGCCGCATCGGAACCCATTGCCCCCTCCCCTGCCAAACCTCTTCGTTGATCTTTTTCGAACGCCGCTTTTAAAGGAGACGAAAAATGGCCCAGGCTTGGGTGGTTGCAGCAAACAGTACGACGGCACGGATTTTTCTGGCGGAGACGCCGATGGGGCCGTTGCATGAGTTGAAGACGCTTTGCCGGCCGGAATCTCGGTTGCGCGAGCAGTATCTGGTCACCGATGGGCCGGGCAGCGCCGCCGACAGTGGCGGTCCGGGCAAGCATGCGGTCGAGGTGCGGGATAGCGCGAAGTGGCACGAGGTCATGCGTTTCGCCGAGGAGCTGGCGGCTGAACTGGAAACAGGGCGCCAGCAAGGCAAGTACGACGCGCTATGCCTCATGGCGGAGCCCGCTTTCCTCGGCTTGCTGCGGGAAAGACTCGGCGCCGGCACAACGGCGCTGGTGAACACGGAGATCAGCAAGAACTTCGCGAAACATAGTCCGCAGGAAATTCGCCAGGCGCTTCCCGACCGCCTCTTCTCCACGCTTTAGCACCAGCCGGCGCCCGAGCATTTTTGATGACGGCAAGAGATCCCAACCCCGCACCGCTGACTTTCGAGCATGCCCAGCAGCTGGAAACCCTGCTCAAGACGCTCTCCCCCGACGAAGCGCTGTGGATCAGCGGCTATCTTGCCGGCATCGCCCGCAGGCCCGGCGCCGCGCCGGCGGTAGCGGCCGCTCCGCCTGCCAGCACGGCCCCGGCGCGACAACTGACCATTCTCTACGGCTCGGAGACCGGGCGTTCAGAGTCGCTGGCTGAGGACATGGCCGCGCTGGCAACGGCAAGAGGCATGGCCGCGCGAGCGGTCGACATGGCGGATTTCCGCCTGCAGGAATTGCGAGACGTCCGCGACCTCGTGGTCATCACCAGCACCTATGGCGAGGGCGAGCCGCCGGGGCCGGCGACGACCTTCTATGAATTCCTGCATTCCGCCAAGGCGCCACGCCTGGCGGAAACCCGCTTCGCGGTGCTCGGCCTGGGCGATTCAAGCTACGAAAACTTCTGCCAGACCGCCAAGGACTTCGACCAACGGCTGGAAACGCTCGGCGCCACGAGGCTGCATCCACGCGCCGACTGCGACGTGGATTTTCAGGTGCCAGCGGTGCAATGGATCGAAGCGGTGCTCGCCACGTTTGCTACCGAAATGCAGGCGACTGCGCCGCCTGCGACCCCCGCGATTTCCATGCCGGCGCTCCAATCGATGCCGGCCCGCCACGGCCAGCACGATCCTTTCCCCGCGCCGGTTGTCGCCATGCTCAATCTCAATGGCCGGGGTTCGGGCAAGGAGACGCTGCATGTCGAGCTTTCGCTCGAGGGTTCGGGACTAACCTATGCTCCCGGCGACGCGCTCGGCGTGGTTGCGAAGAACGATCCGGCGCTCGCCGAAGAGCTGCTGGCGCGGCTGGCGCTCCCGCCGGAAGCGTCGGTTCCGGACGAAACGGGCGAAATGCCGTTGGCCGAGGCGCTGGTGTGCACCTACGAGATCACCACCCTGACGCCGCGTTTCCTCGAACAGTATGCGCAACTGACCGGGTCGGCAGAGCTGCTCGCACGCGTCGCACCGGAGAACCGTGCTGACCTGCGCGCCTGGACCGCCGGCCGGCAGATCGTCGACGTGATCGCGGAATTCCCGGCGCCGGGAATCGACGCCACCACCTTTGTCGGCATGCTGCGCAAACTCCAGCCGCGGCTTTATTCCATCGCTTCCAGCAAGGCCGCCTTTCCGGACGAGGCCCATCTCACGGTGGCGGTGGTGCGTTATGAGAGCCACGGCCGCCAGCGCCAGGGCACCGCTTCGAGCTGGCTCGCCCGGCAGCACGATGGCGCCGACAAGGTGCCGGTGTTCATCGAGAGCAACAAGAATTTCAAGCTGCCGGCCGACAATGCCGCGCCCATCATCATGATCGGCGCCGGCACCGGCGTTGCGCCCTTCCGCGCCTTCATGCAGGAACGCGAGGCGATCGGCGCGCCGGGAAAGAACTGGCTTTTCTTCGGCGACCGCCATTTCCGCACTGATTTCCTCTACCAGCTCGAATGGCAGCGCCTGCTCAAGGATGGCCGCCTCACCCGCATGGACGTGGCCTTCTCGCGCGACCAGGAAGAGAAAATCTATGTCCAGCACCGCCTGCTCGAACGCGGCAAGGAGATATACGCCTGGATTGAGGCAGGCGCCACGATCTACGTTTGCGGCGACGCCAGCCGCCTCGCACCCGACATCCATGCCGCGCTTTCGGCCATCCTTCAGCTCGAGGGCGGCATGGACGCGGAGACCGCCGAGGCGACGCTCAAGCGCCTGCAACAGGAAAAGCGCTACCAGCGCGATGTCTATTAGGAATGCCGATGAAGGACCCGCTCGACCGCAGCCGCGACGTCTCGCAACCGCTTGAAGCGCTCAACCCCGCCGAGACGGTCAAGCGCAGCAGCCATTTCCTGCGCGGCGGCATCGCCGAGGGCTTGCGCGACCCGATCACGGGGTCGATTCCCGAGGAAGCCACGCAGATTCTCAAGTTCCACGGCATCTACGAACAGGACGACCGCGACCTGCGCATGGAGCGTCGGCGCCAGAAGCTCGAACCCGCCTACCAGTTCATGGTGCGCCTGCGCCTGCCGGGTGGCGTCTGTCAGCCTGCCCAGTGGCTGCAACTCGACGAGATCGCCCGCCGTTACTGCGACCAAAGCCTGCGCCTGACCACGCGCCAGACTTTTCAACTGCACGGCGTGCTGAAAAAGGACTTGAAACGCACCATCCAAGCCATCGACGCGGCCCTGCTCGATACCATCGCCGCCTGCGGCGACGACAATCGCGGCGTGCTCTGCTCCTCGAACCCGGAACCCGCCGCCATCCACGCCGAGCTCTACGAGTATGCCAAAGAGGTGAGCGCCCACTTGCTGCCGCGCACGCACGCTTATCGCGAGATCTGGCTGGACGAAGCGCCGCTGGTGGGCGTGGAGGAAGACGAACCGATCTATGGGCCGACCTATCTGCCGCGCAAATTCAAGATCGCCTTCGTCGTCCCGCCGGTGAATGACGTCGATATCTTCATCCAGGATCTCGGTTTCATCGCCATCGTCGAGGATGGCCGGCTGGCCGGCTTCAATGTCGCGGTCGGCGGCGGCCTTGGGCGCACCGACCGCGACCCGGCCACCTATCCGCGCCTGGCCGACGTCATCGGCTTCTGCCGGCCGGAACAGGTGATCGAGGTCGCCGAAAAAGTGGTGACGCTGCAACGCGACTACGGCGACCGGGTCGAGCGCAAGCACGCGCGGATGAAATACACCATCGACGACCGCGGCCTCGACTGGTTCAAGGCCGAGTTGGAGCGCCGCCTCGGCTTCACGCTCGGTGCGGCCCGGCCCTTCCAATTCGACACCAACTGCGACCGCTTCGGCTGGAACACCGGCAGTGACGGCCAGTGGCATTACACCCTCTTCATCGAGAACGGCCGTGTGCGGGATGGCGCCGAGCGCCGCCTGCTCACAGGCCTGCGGGAAATCGCCAAAATCCATACGGGCGAATTCCGCATCACCGCCAATCAGAACCTGATCATCGCCCGCATCGCCGAGGCGGAGCGGGAAAAAATCGCCGCCCTGCTGGCGGAACACGGTCTCGATGGCAACTTCAGCCTGCTGCGCCGCAACGCCATGGCCTGCGTCGCGCTACCCACCTGCGGTCTGGCCATGGCCGAGAGTGAGCGCTACCTGCCCACTTTTATGACCAAGCTCGAAGCGCTGGTCACCGAATGCGGCCTTGGCGAAGAACCCATCATCATCCGCATGAGCGGCTGCCCCAACGGCTGCTCGCGCCCTTATCTCGCTGAAATCGGTTTCAGCGGGCGCGGGCCGGGCACCTACAACCTATACCTCGGCGGCGGTTTCCACGGTCAGCGCCTGAATCGGATGGTGCTGGAGAACGCCAACGAGGAAAAACTGTTGGCGACGCTAACGCCCCTCATCCGCCGCTACGCCGCCGAGCGGCAGCCGGGCGAACGCTTCGGCGACTTCGTCGTCCGCATCGGGGTCGTGCGCGAGGTGAAGGAAGGGCGGGATTTCAACACGGCAGCGTGAGCCAGTATGGCGCTCTACTGCCGCATCAGCAGCTCAGCTTGAAAAACGGCGGTTACGGCGCTCGGGCGCGAATACATCGCACCCGACCTTTTTGGGATTGTTGCATGCGCGCAACCAGCGAATCGCAAACGATGTCGCTCTCGGCCACCGAAAGCCCCCAGAAAACAATACGCCCCTCCCGTTCAGATTGATCGCCGCTAGCAAGGCTCATGTATGTGAGACTGGAGGGCGTGTTGTCGAAAAGCATGGCATAGCGCGGCAATAACTGTGACTTGCATTGCATAGTTCTGACAACACAATTGGGGCAACTGGTCGGCAACCGACTCTTGAGCTTGTCCGAAAAGGTGTGGCAATCCGACTCGCTATGAACCTTGCCGAAAAATGCCATTTCAATGTTGCGCCCGGAAACCTCCTGATCGACTCGGACTTCCACATAACTTGCCTCTCCGCCTGCTGTCTGCTCCAACGCGGCAGGCGCTTTACCCATCGCGCCGGATAAAATCATTTTTCCGGCGCCGGGCGTCCTCAGTAGAATCAGGATGCCAATAGTCCAGAGGGCGATGATCAAAAACGCGCCCACCTTCACCCAAAAGGTATTGGCGCCGCAAGGCAGCCCGTAGTCGTTCGCGCCAACTGTTCCCGGCCATGCCATGAGAGCAAGCGTACTCAACCAGTAAATCACCGTCGACATCACGATCAACGTCGGGGACTGCGTCGCGCTCGCTGCAATCGATACCAGAATTAAAGCCAGCACCCATTTCCCGCTGCGATTCAGGTCATGTAATCGCAAAACCATGATTCGAAGGGTCATCCAGAAAAAAATCAGGAAAAACGGTAGCATCAATAAAAATCCGCTGGCTTTAAGGCGAAGCGTAGTGAGCAAAATAATGGCAAACGCCACCAATCCCACGAACATGATCGGCCACGCGTAGGCAAGGTAGCGTAAGCGTCCGATACGTCCGTTCAAGGACACCCCAATCGCGGACGGCGCTTCTGATTCGCCGTCATCCATATCCTCGACGTTCGCCCGCGGGCTGGCCCAATAGGCCGGCTCCGGCGGCGCCTTGGGTTCCGTTGCTTCCTTCTCCTTGGCGGCCTGCATGCGCGGCATGTCGCAACTGCATTTCAGGCAAAGCGTGCGTTTGGGCTGGCTGTGGCCGCAGCTCGGGCAGATCACGGTTTCGACAATCGCAAGCTCGCTCGCAGCCGAGGGCGGTGGGCGAACCGGCGATTCGGGCGCTGGCGCCGGCGCTGCCGGTTGCTGCTTTGGTTGCAGCGCCATTTCCGGCGCTGGCGGGACAATCGGCATGGGGCGATGCAAAACAGCCGCGCCCGCCTGGCTCAAGGCGCGGATATAGCGATCCACGTCGTCCGGCGCGACGTTGCGCTTGATCACTGTCTCCCGGCCGAGAAGCAGTCCGGCTGCCTTTTCCTCCGTCGTCTTGAGCAGCTTGGCCAGCGCCGCGGCAACGTTTCCAGCCTGAAAACCGGGAAGGATGTCGCCCGTGAGAATAATCGAGAAGGTATTGGTCATCGGTTTCCCGCAACGAATTGTCGTCACCGGGCGGCTGCATTCCATTGAACGACCCCGCCACGCCCAATCGGCATAATGCCAAAGTCTTCAAGCGGCGGCTATTGTCTTGCCATGACCGGCCTTCTACCGCCGCTCACCCCCGGGCCTGGCTTTCCGACCGCATTTGCATTGACCCTCTGTTCGAACGTTGAACTTGATTTGATCCACCTTGACTAACCAGTGCGTGTTCCAAAGAGGCGGTGTTGGCGTTGCCTCCCCTCAAGCCGGCATGACCCGCCTTTTCGGAACACCATTGAAGCCCCGGCTGACGGTGCGACTGGCTGGTGGCCCCCACGCCCCATTTGCCCCGTCGCCGCGCTTCTCCTGGCCCCAAGGAGATTGACGCAATGAGCGAAGTATCCGAAAAAATCGACTTCTTTCTCGATCGGGAATACCCGGCCGGGTTCGTCACCACCATGGATTCCGACACCCTGCCCAAGGGGCTGTCGGAAGACGTCGTGCGCCAGATCTCCGCCCGCAAGAACGAACCCGAGTTCATGCTGGAGTGGCGCCTCAAGGCCTACCGCAAGTGGCTAGCGATGACGCCGCCGCGCTGGGCGCAGGTGCATTTCCCGCCCATCGATTTCCAGGACATCATTTACTACTCGGCGCCGAAGCAGAAAAAAGACGGCCCCAAGAGCCTGGACGAGGTCGATCCCGAGTTGCTGCGCACCTACGAGAAGCTCGGCGTGCCGCTGCACGAGCGTGCCCGGCTGGCGGGCGTTGCCGTGGATGCGGTGTTCGATTCGGTTTCCGTCGCCACCACCTTCCAGAAGGAGCTGGCCGAAAAGGGCATCATCTTCTGTTCCTTCTCGGAATCGGTCAAAAATAATCCCGACCTCGTGCGCCAATACCTCGGCACGTTGGTGCCGCAGGGCGACAATTTCTACGCCGCACTCAATTCGGCGGTATTTTCGGACGGCTCCTTCGTCTACATCCCCAAGGGCGTGCGCTGCCCGATGGAGCTCTCCACCTACTTCCGCATCAACGCCAAGGACACCGGCCAGTTCGAGCGCACCCTGATCATCGCCGATGAAGGCGCCTCGGTCAGCTACCTCGAAGGCTGCACCGCGCCGATGCGCGACGAGAACCAGCTGCATGCGGCGGTGGTCGAGCTGGTGGCACTGGACGGCGCCAAGATCAAGTATTCGACCGTGCAGAACTGGTACCCCGGCGACAAAGAAGGCAAAGGCGGCATCTACAACTTCGTCACCAAGCGCGGCGAATGCCGGGGCGTCAATTCCCACATCTCCTGGACGCAGGTGGAAACCGGTTCGGCCATCACCTGGAAATACCCGAGCGTGGTGCTGCGCGGCGACAACTCGATCGGCGAATTCCACTCGGTGGCGCTGACCAACAACCTGCAGCAGGCTGATACCGGCTCGAAAATGATCCACATCGGCAAGAACACCAAGAGCACCATTCTCTCCAAGGGCATTTCCGCCGGGCGCGGCAGCAATGTTTTTCGCGGCTTGGTCAAGGTGCTGCCCAAGTGCGAGGGGGCGCGTAACTACACGCAGTGCGATTCGCTGCTCATCGGCAGCCACTCCGCCGCCCACACCTTCCCCTACATCGAAGCACGCAACCCGACGGCACGCATCGAGCATGAGGCGACAACCTCGCGCATCGGCGCCGACCAGCTCTTCTACTGCGCCCAGCGCGGCATCGCGGCGGAAGACGCGGTGTCGATGATCGTCAGCGGCTTCTGCAAGGAAGTGTTCAAAGAATTGCCCATGGAATTCGCCGTCGAGGCGAGAAAGCTGCTCGGGGTCAGCCTCGAAGGCAGTATCGGTTAAGGAAAATCATGCTCAGCATTCAGAATCTGCAAGCCTCGGTCGAAGACAAGCGCATCCTGCGCGGCCTCAACCTCGAAGTGAAGGCGGGCGAGGTGCATGCCATCATGGGCCCCAAGGGCTCGGGCAAAAGCACGCTGGCGAATGTGCTGGCGGGACGCGAGGATTACCAAGTCGATGGCGGCTCGGTGACGTTCGAAGGGGACGATTTGCTGGCGCTCTCGGCCGAGGAACGCGCCGCCCACGGCATCTTCCTCGCCTGCCAGTACCCGGTTGAAATCCCCGGCGTCGCCAACATCTATTTCCTCAAGACCGCCGTCAATGCTGTGCGTCGCAAGAACGGCTTGCCCGAACTCGACGCCATGGAATTCATCAAGCTGGTCAAGGCCAAGCTCAAAGCCAACGGCATGGAGGAGGAATTTCTCTACCGCTCGGTCAATGAAGGTTTTTCCGGCGGCGAGAAGAAGCGCAACGAAATGCTGCAGATGGCGCTGCTCGAACCGCGCCTCGCCATCCTCGACGAAACCGATTCGGGCCTCGACATCGACGCCCTGCGCATCGTTGCCGACGGCGTGAACAACCTGCGCAGTCCGGAACGGGCGCTCATCGTCATTACCCACTATCAGCGCCTGCTCGACTACATCGTACCGGACGTGGTGCATGTGCTGGCGCAGGGGCGCATCGTCCGCTCTGGCGGGCGTGAACTGGCGCTGGAGCTGGAGAAGCGCGGCTACGGCTGGCTCGAAGCCGAGGCGGCAGGTTCCAGCGGAACGGGAGCCTTGCTTTGAACGCTATTTCCGATGGCATCGCCGAGGATTTCGCCCAGCGCGCCGCGACCTTGCCCGGCAGTGGCCTGCCCTGGCTGGCGACGGTGCGACAGCGAGCATTCGAACGCTTCGCCGCCGCCGGCTTTCCCACGCCCGCCAACGAAAACTGGAAATACACCAACCTAGCGCCGCTGGTCTCGGCATCGCTGCCCGTCGCCGCGCCCGCTCCGCTCACCCATCTCGACGCAACTGACCTGCTCGCCGGCATCGGCGAAGGCCACCGGCTGGTCTTCGTCAACGGGCACCACGCGCCGACGCTGTCCGCGCCCGGCGTTTTGCCCACCGGCGTCACCGCCATTAACCTCGCCGAGGCACTGGCACGCTACGCCAAGCTCATCGAACCGCATTTCGGCACGCCGGAAGACGGCACGCCACTGACCGCGCTCAACGCCGCCCTCGCCACCGACGGCGCCTTCATCCATCTGGCGCGCGGCGCCATCGTCGAGCAGCCGCTGCACCTTGTTTTCCTCACCGACGCGGCGGGGACGGCGAACCACCCACGCGTGCTGATCGTCGCCGAGGAAGGCGCGCAAGCAAGCGTCGTCGAGCACTACTTCGGCCGCTCGGACGCGCCCTACTGGACCAACAGCGTCACCCGCGTCTCTCTCGCCACCAACGCCCGCATCCGGCATTACAAGGTGCAGGAAGAAGGCGCGCAGGCCTTTCACCTCGCCGATATTTCGGCCGCCCAGCTGGCGGGATCGTATTTCGAATCGCATTCCTTCTCGCTCGGCGGGCGCCTGACGCGCAACGACATCGCCACCCGCTTTGCCGGCGAGGGCTGCGAAACCCTCTTCAACGGCCTCTACATCGCCGTCGACCGCCAGCATGTCGATCACCAGACGCGCATCGACCACGCCCAGCCGCACGGCACCAGCCGCGAGTACTACCGGGGCATTGTCGACGACGGCGCGCGCGGCGTTTTCACCGGCCGCATCCTGGTGCGCGAGGGCGCGCGCAAGAGCGATGCCCTGCAGCGCAGCGACACCCTGCTGCTTTCACCGCAGGCCGAAGCCGACGCCCGGCCGCAACTGGAAATCTACGCCGACGACGTCAAGTGTGCCCACGGCGCCACCATCGGCCAACTGGACGAAACGGCGCTTTTCTACCTGCGCACACGCGGCATCGACGCCGAACTCGGCCGCGCCATGCTCACCCACGCCTTCGGCCACCAGGTGATCGAGCGCATCGGCATCCCGGCCTTGCGGGAGCGCCTCGAAGCGGCGCTACTGGCGCGCCTGCCGGCCGGCGAACGCGTGCGGGAGAACGCATGAACGCCCTGACCGAAAACACCCACGCCGAGAAGCTGTTCGACGCCCAGACGCTGGAGAAGCTGCGCGAGGATTTCCCCATCCTCGGGCGGCCCTTGCGCAACAAACGCCTGGTCTATCTCGACAATGCCGCGACGACGCAGAAGCCGCAGGCGGTGATCGAGACCGAGGCGCGCTTCTACCGCGAGAGCAACGCCAACATCCATCGCGGCGTGCATCAGCTTTCCCAGCGCGCCACCGACGCCTACGAGGCAGCGCGGAAGATCGTGCGCTCCTTCCTCAATGCCGCTCACGAGGAAGAAATCATTTTCGTAAGGGGCACCACCGAGGCGATCAACCTCGTCGCCCAGTGCTATGGCCGGCCGCGGCTGCGTCCGGGCGACGAAATCCTGCTCACCACGCTCGAACACCACTCCAATATCGTGCCCTGGCAGATGGTGGCGGAGCAGACCGGCGCCATCATCAAGGTCGTGCCCATCGATGCCGACGGCGCGCTCGACATGGCAGCCTTCGGCGAACTGCTGGGCGAGCGCACCCGCATCGTCGCCGTCGGCCACGCTTCCAACGCCCTCGGTACCGTCAATCCGGTGGCCGAGATCGTCGCCCGGGCGCATGCCGTCGGCGCCGTGGTGCTGCTGGACGGTGCCCAGGCGGTGGCGCATGTCGAAGTCGATGTGCAGGCGCTCGATTGCGATTTCTATGCCTTCTCCGGGCACAAGCTCTACGGCCCAACCGGCATCGGCGCCCTTTACGGCCGCCGGGAGCTGCTCCGCGCCATGCCGCCCTGGCAGGGCGGCGGCGACATGATCCGCACCGTGCGCTTTTCCGGCACTGAATACGCCGACCCGCCGGCGCGCTTCGAAGCCGGCACACCCAACATCGCCGGCGCCATCACCCTGGCAGCGAGCATCGATTACGTGCTGGCGCTGGGTTTGAAGCGCATCGCCGCCCACGAAGCGGCGCTGCTGCGGCTGACGACCGAAGCGCTGCGCGAAATTCCCGGCCTGCGCTGCATCGGCACCGCGCCGGAGAAAACCGCCATCGTCTCCTTCGAATTGCAAGGCGCGCACCCGCATGACGTTGGCACCATTCTCGACCATCACGGCATCGCCATCCGCGCCGGGCATCACTGCGCCATGCCGCTCATGGAGCACCTCGGCCTCACCGGTACCGCCCGCGCTTCCTTCGCCCTCTACAACGGGCCGGATGATGTGGAAGCGCTGGTCGCCGGCCTGCACATCGTCAATCGCATGTTCAAGCGTTGATTGCCATGGATACTCTTGCCGATCTTTACCAGGAAGTCGTTTTCGACCACTACCGCCACCCGCGCAATTTCGGCCGGCTGGAACATGCCGACCATACCGCCGCCGGCCACAATCCGCTTTGCGGCGACCAGGTGACAGTGTTTCTCAATACGGACGATGGTGTCGTCACCGATATCCGCTTCGAAGGCCAGGGCTGTGCCATCGCCACCGCCTCGGCTTCGCTCATGACCGAAGCCGTCAAGGGCCGGCCGGTGTCCGAGGTGGAAGCCCTGTTCAAGCGTTTCCACACCCTGCTCACCGATCGCAGCAGCAATGAGGACGACGAGGCGTTGGGCAAACTGGCGGCGCTTGCCGGCGTGCGTGAATTCCCGGTACGGGTGAAGTGCGCGACGCTGGCCTGGCACACGCTCGAACATGCCCTGCACGACAACCCCGAACCGGCGGTGACGGAGTAGCGCATGTCCGAAAAACGCGAAGAGATTCCGCTCACCCGCGACTGCGCCGCGACCATGGTGCCGTGGGGAACGCCGGAAACGTTGAAAAAAGGCAGCCTCGCCGTCATTACCCAGCGTCTGGGCGAAAGCATCACGGTGTGGGTGGACGGCAACCTCTACCGCATCGAAGGCGGCAACGCCGATGCGCTCGGGCTTGAAGCGCCGACGCATGTCGCCGAAGCCGCGCCGACGGCGATTCCGACCAGCGCCGAGGAAGTCGAGGCGTTGGCCTGGGAAAAACTCACCACCTGCTACGACCCGGAAATCCCGATCAACATCGTCGAACTCGGGCTGGTTTACGACTTGCGCGTGCTGCCGCCGGTGAAGCCGGGCGAGTTCGTCGTCGCTGTCGTCATGACCGTCACCGCGCCCGGCTGCGGCATGGGCAACATCCTCGCAGACGAGGCACGGGAAAAGCTGCTGGAAATCCCCGGCGTCACCGACGCCAAGGTCCGCCTGACTTTCGAGCCGCCCTGGAGCCAGGATCGCATGAGCATGGCGGCGCGGCTCGAATCCGGCCTGATCTGAAGACGTGGCAACCGGAGAAAAATCCGCAACTGCCTTTGGCAAGAACCAATCTCTCTTAGAAAAGCTCGGCCCTGGCCTGATCACCGGCGCCGCGGACGACGACCCGAGCGGCATCGCCACCTACTCCCAAGTCGGTGCCGCCTTCGGCTATGGCATGCTGTGGACGACCCTCTTCAGCTTCCCGCTCATGGTCGCCATCCAGATGACCAGCGCCCTCATCGGCCGCGTCAGCGGCGCCGGGCTGGCGGAAAACATGCGCAAACACTCGCCGCCCTGGCTGGTGCGCGGCATCGTCGTCCTGCTGCTGGCGGCCAACGTCATCAACATCGCCGCCGACATCGGCGCCATGGGAGCGGCGCTGCAATTGCTCATCGGCGGCTCGCCCCATCTCTATGCCGTCGGCTTCGGCCTGCTGTCGCTGGTGCTGCAGGTCTTCATTCCCTTCGAGCGTTACGCGCCCATCCTCAAGCTGCTGACATTGGCGCTCTTCGCCTATGTCGCCACCGTGTTCGTGGTTCAGGTGCCGTGGGCAACGGCGCTGCGCGCAACCGTCCTGCCGCCGCTGTCGTTCAAGGCCGATTATCTGGTGGCGATGGTCGCCGTCTTCGGCACCACCATCAGCCCCTATCTCTTTTTCTGGCAGGCAACGCAGGAGGTCGTGGAACAGCGCGGCAGCGACCGCCAAATGCCGCTCCGCGAGGCGCCCTGGCAGGCGCGGCGGCAGATGCGGCGGATTCGGGTCGACACCTACGTCGGCATGGGGTTTTCCAACGCCATCGCCTTCTTCGTCATGCTGACGGCGGCGGTGACGCTGCACGCCCACGGCGTCACCAACATCGACTCGACGGCGCAGGCCGCCAAGGCGCTGCGCCCGGTGGCCGGAGAATTCGCCTTCCTGCTCTTTTCCTTTGGCGTCGTCGGCGCCGGCCTGCTGGCCGTGCCCATCCTCGCCGGCTCGGCCGCCTACGCCGTGGCTGAAACCTTCAAGTGGCGCACTGGCCTGGACAAGCACTACGCCAAGGCGCGCGGCTTCTACGCCATCTTGGCGGTCGCCACCTTGCTCGGGGTAGCGCTCAATTTCACCCCCATCGACCCGATCAAGGCGCTCTACTACAGCGCCGTGGTCAATGGCGTCATCGCCGTGCCGGTCATGATCGCGATCATGCGCATGGCGACCAAGCCCGAGGTCATGGGCAAGTTCGTCATCACGCGGCGGCTCAAACTCTTCGGCTGGCTGGCAACCGCGGTCATGGCGCTGGTGGTCGTCGCCATGTTCGCCACGGCAAAGGTTTAGGCGAATGGACATTTTCATCGACCTCGTGCTCAAGGCTGGCCGCTCGGCAGTCGAGTTATCCCTCTTCATCCTCCTGCCGGTGATGGTGGTGATGCTGTCCATCATGCGTTACCTCGAATCCAAGGGCGTGCTCGACTGGGTGGTGCACCGCCTGGTGCCGCTCTTGAAGCCCTTCGGCCTTACGGGGTTCGGCGCCTTCGCCATGCTGCAGGTGAATCTGGTGAGCTTCGCTGCGCCGGTGGCGACGCTCGCCATGATGGAGCAGCGCGGCGTTTCCGACCGGCAACTGGCGGCGACGCTGGCGATGGTGCTCGCCATGTCGCAGGCCAACGTCACTTTTCCCATGGCCGCGCTCGGCCTCAAGGTCGGGCCGCTGCTGCTCATTTCGTTGGTCGGCGGCCTCATCGCCGCCGCCGTGACCTGGCATATCTTTGCCCGCGCCCTGCCGGCGGAAGACCATGTGGTGGATGAGAGCCTGCATGCGCCGCAGGTCAAGCCGCAGGGCCTGCTCGACGTCATCAACCACGCCGGCGCGGAGGCCTTCCGCATCGCCATCGGCGCCATCCCGATGCTCTTGCTTTCGCTGATCGTGGTCATGGCGCTACGCATCAGCGGCAGCATCGATGCTTTGACCCGCGCGCTGTCGCCGACTTTCGCCATGCTTTCCATCGACCCGGCCTTCCTGCTGCCGGCACTGACCAAATACCTCGGCGGCGGCACCGCCATGCTCGGCGTGGCGGAAGAAATGCTGCGCAAGGGCCAGGTCACCGCCGCCGCCTTCAACCAGGCCGCCGGTTTCCTCATCCACCCGCTCGACATTCCTGGCGTGGCGGTGCTGATTTCGGCCGGGAAACGCGTCGCCAGCGTCTGGAAGCAGGCGCTGCTGGGCGCGGCGGTGGGCGTGCTGGTGCGGACGGCAGGGCATGTCCTGCTCGTTTGAGGTTCAGCCCATGACGGCGGCCGGCGCAGCGGCGCTCGACAGCGAACCCCCATTTGCGGTATTACTGCCCGGTTAATCACTTGCCGCTTTAGGGAGATATTGATGCAAAAGAAAATACTCGCCGCCGCCAGCTTCGCCGCGCTTTGCGGCTTCGCTACCGCCCATGCCGACACCGTCGTCGCCATCGCCGGCCCGATGACCGGGCAATACGCCTCGGCCGGCGACCAGATCAAGAAGGGCGCCGACATGGTCATCGCCGACATCAACGCCCGTGGCGGGGTGCTCGGCCAGAAACTGCAACTGGTGGTGGGCGACGATGCCTGCGATCCGAAGCAGGCCGTGGCGGTGGCGAACCAGATGGTGAATAAGAAGATCGTCTTCATGCACGGCCACTGGTGCTCGTCCTCGACCATCCCCGCTTCCGAGGTCTATCTCGAAGCCAATATCCCGGTGGCGACCGTATCGACCAACCCCAAGGTGACCGACCGCGGCTTGAAGAACATCTTCGCCATCGCCGGTCGGGACGACCAGCAGGGCCAGGTGGCCGGTAGCTATCTCGCCGACAAGTTCGCGGGCAAGAAGATCGCCGTGGTGGACGACAAGAGCGCCTACGGCAAGGGCCTGGCCGACGAGATCGCCAAGGCGATGGAAGCGAAGAAGGCCAAGCCGGCGCTGCGCGAATCCATCACCGCCGGCGACAAGGATTATTCCGGATTGATTTCCAAGCTCAAGTCGGCCGGCATCGAAGTCATGGCCTACGGCGGCTATCACACCGAAGTCGCGCTCATCCTGCGCCAGGCCAAGCAAGCCGGCCTCAAGCTGACCGTGATGGGTGGCGACACCATGTCCAATTCCGAACTCGTCACCGCCGCCGGTGACGGTTCCAACAACGTCCTCTTCACCTTCGGCCCCGACCCGCGCAAGAGCGCCGCCGCCGCACCCATCGTCAAGAAATTCCGCGACGCCAAGATCGAGCCGGAAGGTTACGTGCTCTACGCCTATGCCGCTTTTCAGCTCTTCGAGCAAGCCGCGAACCAGGCCAAGAGCGTCAAGTACGCCGACCTCGAAAAGGCGCTGCGCAACGGCAAGTTCGACACCGTGCTCGGCAAGATGGAATTCGACGCCAAAGGCAACAGCAAGGCACCGGCCTTCGTCGTCTATCAGTGGAAGGACGGGAAGTACGATTACGTGAAGTAACGCGGAACGCCCCGAACGAGATATCGGGCGAAGTGCAGTAAAATCCGGGGGGCGGCGTTGCCGCCCCTTTTTCATGCGGTCGTAGAACCGCCCGGGAAACAAGAATCAGCCGGCCACCGATTCCCGTTCCAGACAAAAAGCCGGATCGCCTCATCGAGAAACCTTTATCGCAAGCCGCCCCGGCGGCTGCGTATTCGGACGCGCGCAGCCGGCGTATCATCTCGCCCTCGCCGTTCCGCCAAGGCGACGCGGATAGAAGCAGTCGAGGGAGAAGCAGTGGCAAACGCGTTTCAACAATTGATCAACGGCCTGACGCTGGGGGCCATCTACGGCCTCATCGCCATCGGCTACACGATGGTCTACGGCATCATCGGCATGATCAATTTCGCCCATGGCGACATTTACATGGTCTCGGCCTTCATCGCCGTCACCGCCTTCACCATCCTCGCCGGCGCCGATATCACCTCCATTCCGCTCGCCCTGAGCATCGTTCTCCTGGTCTCGATGCTGTTCACCTCGGCCTACGGCTGGAGCGTCGAGCGCATCGCCTACCGGCCGCTGCGCGGTTCCACCCGCCTGGCGCCGCTGATCTCGGCCATCGGCATGTCGATCTTCCTGCAGAACATGGTGCAGGTGACGCAAGGTGCCCGCGTCAAGCCGATTCCGCCAGTGCTCGAAGGCGGCTTCGATCTTTGGCATGCCGAGGGCTTTACCGTGCATCTGGCGTATTCGCAGATCCTCATCATCGTCGTCACCGTCGCCCTCATGCTCGGCTTCACCTGGCTCATCACCCGCACCTCCTTCGGCCGTCAGCAGCGCGCCTGCGAGCAGGACCGCACCATGACCGCCCTGCTCGGCATCGACGTTGACCGCACCATCTCGCTCACCTTCATGATCGGCGCGGTGTTGGCGGCGGTCGCGGGGGTCATGGTCACGGTCTATTACGGCGTCGTCGATTTCTACATCGGCTTCGTCGCCGGTATCAAGGCATTCACCGCCGCCGTGCTCGGCGGCATCGGCTCGCTGCCCGGCGCCATGCTGGGCGGGCTCATCATCGGCCTGATCGAGGCTTTCTGGTCGGCCTATCTCTCGCCGGAATACAAGGATGTAGCGACTTTCGTCATCCTCATTCTCGTACTGATGTTCCGCCCTTCCGGCTTGCTCGGCCGGCCCGAAGTGGAGAAGGTGTGATGGGCGATTCCGGGGTTTCGCCATGACCGCCGTCTTCAACACCGAACACGCGCCGACGGCCGGGGAGCGCATCCGCGACGCTGCCTGGGTCGCCTTCGTCGCCCTGGTACTCGGCATTCCCATGATCGGGCTCGTCACCGTCGACGAGGGCGGCAAGCTCATGCTGCAAACGCGCTGGCGGTGCTGGCGGCCTTCGTCGCCATCAGCTTTTTCGGCCGGCTGACGCTGCGCTTCGTTGGCGAGACGCTGGGTCAGCGACGCCGCGCCGCCGCCGTAACGGCCGGCCCGGAACTGGGACCGGCGCGCAGCTTCGTCAAGCCCATCGGCTGGTTGCTGCTCGGCCTCTCGCTGGCGCTGCCGATCGCCTTTTCCGACAACCGCTACGTCGTCGACACCGCCACCACCGTGCTCATCTACGTCATGCTCGGCTGGGGCCTCAATGTCGTGGTCGGCCTGGCCGGCCTGCTCGACCTGGGCTACGTCGCCTTCTACGCCGTCGGCGCCTACACCTACGCCCTGCTCTCGACCCAGTTCGGCTGGGGGTTCTGGGAAGCGCTGCCGGTCGCCGGCGCCACTGCAGCCTTCTTCGGCATCGTCCTCGGCTGGCCGACCCTGCGGCTTCGGGGCGACTACCTCGCCATCGTCACGCTCGGCTTCGGCGAGATCATCCGCGTCATCCTGGTGAACTGGACGGAATTCTCGGGCGGCCCCAACGGCATCGCCTCCATCCCCCGCCCGACCTTCTTCGGCCTGCCCTTCAAGGCGCCAAGCGACGATGGCCCGGCCACCTTCTCGCAATTTTTCGGCCTGGACTACTCGCCCGACCACCGCATCATCTTTCTCTATTACCTGATCCTGGCGCTGGCGCTGCTGACCAATGTTTTTGTCTCGCGGCTGCGCAAACTGCCCATCGGCCGGGCCTGGGAAGCGGTGCGGGAGGACGAGATCGCCTGCAAGGCGCTCGGCATCAACGTCACCAACGTCAAGCTCTCGGCCTTCGCTCTGGGGGCCATGCTGGGCGGCATTGCCGGCGTTTTCTTCGCTTCGCGCCAGGGCTTCATTTCGCCCGAGAGTTTCGTTTTCAGCGAGAGCGCCATCATTCTCGCCATCGTCGTTCTTGGCGGCATGGGCAGCCAGCTCGGCGTCGTGCTGGCGGCGCTGGTGCTGGTGCTGCTGCCGGAGATCGGTCGCGACTTCGCGGAATACCGCATGCTGCTCTTCGGCGCCGCGATGATCCTGATCATGGTGTGGAAGCCGGGCGGCCTGCTCGCCCATCGCCAGCCGACGCTGAAGGCGCCGGCAGCCAAAGCGGAGGCGTCATGAGCAACGCCATGCAGGGCCCGCCGGCCATTCTTCGGGTGGAAAACCTGACCATGCGCTTCGGCGGCTTGACCGCCGTCGACGCGCTCTCCTTCGTTGCGCCGACGCGCGCCATCACCTCGGTCATCGGCCCCAACGGCGCCGGCAAGACGACGCTGTTCAACTGCATCACCGGCTTCTACCGGCCCACCTCCGGATCGGTGCGGCTCGCCCACCCGGGCATTGGCGAAATCCGGCTGGAGACGCTCGCCGCCCATCGCGTCGCTGGCGATGCGCAGGTGGTACGGACCTTCCAGAACATCCGCCTCTTTCCCAAGATGAGCGTGCTGGAAAACCTCATCGTCGCCCAGCACAACGACCTCCAGGCCGCCTCGCGCTTTTCGCTCGCCGGCCTGTTCAAGCTGCCGGGCTATCGCAGTGCCGAAGCGACGGCAGTCGGCAAAGCCATGTACTGGCTGGAAACGCTGGGCCTGACAGGCTTTGCCGACACTGCCGCGGGCGACCTGCCCTATGGCACCCAGCGGCGCATCGAGATCGCCCGGGCGCTCTGCGCCAACCCCGTGCTGCTCTGCCTGGACGAGCCGGCGGCAGGCCTCAACCCACGCGAATCGGCCGAGCTCAACGAATTGCTGCTCCAGCTCGCCCACGACAAAGGCATCGCCGTGCTCCTCATCGAGCACGACATGAGCGTGGTGATGAAGGTCTCCGACCACGTGGTGGTGCTCAATTACGGCAAGAAGATCGCCGAGGGCACGCCGGAGCAGGTGCAGAACGACCCGCACGTCATCCAGGCTTATCTCGGCGAGGAAGATGCCGGGGACGAAGACGTGGGGGCGGGCACATGAGTCTGCTTCGCCTCTCCGGCGTGCATGCCCACTACGGCCACATCCACGCCCTCAAGGGCATCGATCTGGCGGTCAAGGCGGGCGAGATCGTCACCCTCATCGGCGCCAACGGGGCGGGAAAATCGACCTTGATGATGACGCTCTTCGGCGCCCCGCGCGCTTCAGCGGGCAGCATCGTCTTCGATGGCGAGGAGATCACCCGCCTCTCGCCGCACGTCATTTCCAGGCGCGGTATATCGCTGGTGCCAGAAGGCCGGCGCATCTTCCCGCGCATGACGGTACTGGAGAACCTGCAGCTTGGCGCCACCTTCGCCAACCCGGCCAATTTCGAGGCCGACCTGCTGCGCATGGTGGCGATGTTCCCCATCTTGCAGGAGCGCCTCGACCAGCGCGCCGGCACGCTTTCCGGCGGCGAACAGCAGATGCTTGCCATCGCCCGCGCTCTCATGGGCCGCCCCAAGCTGCTCATGCTCGACGAACCGTCGCTGGGACTGGCGCCGCTCTATATCAAACGCGTGTTCGAAATCATCGAGGAATTGAACCGCGATCACGGCATGACCATCGTGCTGGTCGAGCAGAACGCCCATCACGCCCTGCGCGTGGCGCACCGCGGCTTGGTGCTGCAGCATGGCGAAGTCGTGCTTGCGGGAACCGGCGCCGAACTGCTCGCCAACCCGGAGGTCCGCGCCGCCTACCTTGAGGCCGCGCGTTGAGTGCTCCGGAGCAGCAAGTGCATCGCCAACCGCCGCGCTGGCTGCCTTTTCTCGTGCTTGGCATCGGCCTCTCTGCCATCGCCTTCGGCGCCATTCTCGCCCGGCTGGCGCAGGGCGGCGGTGTGCCTTCGCTGACCATCGCCGCATGGCGCCTCGGGCTGGCGGCGATGGTGGTGACGCCCATTGCCCTCTTCGGAAATTTCCGCCATGTCACGGCGCTGACCCGCCGCCAACTCGGGCTCGCGCTCGCCGCCGGTCTTTGTCTCGCGGCGCATTTCGGCACCTGGATTTCGTCCCTCGAATACACCTCGGTCGCCTCATCGACCGCGCTGGTGACCAGCAACCCGCTCTGGATCGGGCTGGCGACCTTCATCCTTTGGAAAGAGAAACCCGGGCGCGCCATGATGGCGGGAATCGGACTTTCGCTGGCCGGCTCCTTCCTCATTTTCCTCTCGGACAGTCAGCACGCCGCGCCGGGTGCCAATCCGCTGCTGGGCAACGCCTTGGCGCTCGTCGGGGCGTGGTGCTTCTCCGCCTACCTGCTCATCGGCCGGCGACTGCGCGCGGGCGTTACCCTATCGGTCTATATCTGGCTGGCCTACGGCGTTGCCGCGCTTTTCCTCTTCGCCGCCGCCGGAGGCTCGGGCGCGGCGCTCGTCGGCTTTTCGATTCCCGCCTGGCTAGCGCTGGTCGGCATGGCGGTTGGTCCGCAACTGGTCGGCCATACCGCCTACAACTGGTCGCTGCGCCATGTCTCGGCCACCTTCGTCGCCGTCGTCACCCTCGGCGAACCTATCGGCAGCGCGCTCATGGCCTTTATTTTCTTCGGCGAAACGCTGGCGCCGCTCCAGGCGCTCGGGTTCGGCCTGCTCCTGGCGGGCATCGGTCTCGCCGCCTTGGCGGAGCGGAGATAGCCGATGCGAGCCGGCGTTCTCTTCGCCCTCGCGGCCGGCATGATGTGGGGGCTGGTCTTCATTGGTCCGGTCCTGCTGCCGGAATATCCCGCGGCGCTGCAATCCTTCGGCCGTTACCTCGCTTTCGGACTCATCACCCTGCCGCTGGCCTGGCTCGATCGCCGGCAACTGCGCCAGCTCACGCGCGGCGATTGGCTGGAAGCCCTGAAACTATCCGTCATCGGCAACCTGCTCTACTACCTCTGCCTGGCGAGCGCCATCCAACGGGCCGGCGCGCCGCTGCCGACCATGATCATCGGCACCCTGCCAGTGGTGATCGCCATCGCCGCCAACCTGCGCGACAGCCAGCGCGACGGCCGGCTGCCATGGAAGCGACTCATCCCCGGCCTGATCCTGATCGCCGCCGGCATCGGACTGGTCAATCATGCAGAACTTGCCGTGCTGCACCGGGAAGCGGCCTCCGACGACTGTCGCTATGCGCTCGGCGCCTTTTTCGCCGTCGGCGCGGTGGTCTGCTGGACCTGGTATCCGCTGCGCAACGCCGATTGGCTGCGCGAGCACCCGGGACGCAACCCACGCATCTGGGCCACGGCGCAGGGCTTGACGACACTGCCGCTGGCGTTGATTGGCTATCTGGGACTCTGGACTTTCTTCTCGGTTAGCGACAACCCGTTCCACATGCCGTTCGGCCCGCGTCCTGAATTCTTTCTCGTCCTCATGATTTCCATCGGCCTCTTCGCTTCCTGGCTCGGCACCCTGTGCTGGAACGAAGCCAGCCAGCGTCTGCCGACGGCCATCGCCGGGCAGCTGATCGTCTTCGAAACCCTCGCCGCCCTTGCCTACGCCTTCCTGCTACGCGGAGAGTGGCCGGCACCGGCGACTACCATCGGTATCGGCCTGCTGGTTGCCGGCGTCCTGTGGGCGGTGCGGATCAAGCCGGAAAGCGTCGCGGCGCAAGGCCATACGACCTGAGTGGGAGGCAGGGAATCGCAGACGCCTCCCGCGATAAAGTGCCGTCGGCGGGCAAAATTCACTTGCCGCCGCCGACGCCGCGGTCGCCGCGCCGACTTGTCGCCCATTGCCGTTTCGCGCATAATTCGCCCTCCACCCGGCCGAGGTGGCGGAATCGGTAGACGCAGCGGATTCAAAATCCGCCGCCGAAAGGCGTGAGGGTTCGAGTCCCTCTCTCGGCACCACTGAAGCGCCGGCGTTCGCCGGCGTTGTCGCTTGTTCTCATGGGCAAAAGGTCTGGCGTTTTTTGGACAATGGGTAACCATTTTTTAACGGGAATCGGTTATAAGCGTTGCGGAGCAACCGCGACCTCCCGAGGGGTATTTGATGAAGCGTGTGGATGATTTTCGCCTGAAGTTGGGCAAGCAGGAACTGGTGCCGATCATGGTGGGCGGTATGGGCGTCGATATTTCGACCACCGAATTGGCACTGGTTGCCGCCAAGCTGGGCGGCGTCGGGCATATCTCCGACGCCATGGTCCAGACGGTGACCGATCGCCGTTACGACACCAGCTTCGTCAAGGACAAGGCCAAGTTCTACAAGAACACCATGGCCAACACCAACAAGGCCGAGGTGCAGTTCAACCTGGGCGAATTGGAAGAGGCGACGCGCCTCCACGTCGGCAACACCATGGACGCCAAGCGGGGCGAAGGCATGATCTTCATCAACTGCATGGAAAAGCTGACCATGAACGCGCCCAAGGAGACCTTGAAGGTGCGTCTGGCGGCGGCGCTGGATGCCGGCATCGATGGCGTCACCCTTGCCGCCGGCCTGCATCTGGGCAGCTTCGCCCTGATCGAGGATCACCCGCGTTTCCGCGACGTCAAGCTCGGCATCATCGTTTCATCGCTGCGCGCGCTGCAGTTGTTCCTGCGCAAATCCGCGCGCACCAACCGCCTGCCGGATTATGTGGTGATCGAAGGCCCGCTGGCCGGTGGCCACCTCGGATTCGGCATGGATTGGGCAGCTTACGACCTGGCGACCATCGTCGCCGAAATCCGGGCGTGGATGAAGACCGAAAACATCGACATTCCGCTCATCCCGGCGGGCGGCATTTTCACCGGCAGCGATGCGGTTTCCTTCCTTGAGAACGGCGCCTCCGCCGTCCAGGTCGCGACCCGCTTCACCGTCGCCAAGGAATGCGGACTGCCGGCCAAGGTCCAGCAGGAATACTTCAAGGCGAGCGAAGCCGATATCGAAGTCAACCAGATTTCTCCGACCGGCTACCCGATGCGCATGCTGAAGAGCAGCCCGGCGATCGGCGACGGCATCCGGCCCAATTGCGAGTCCTACGGCTACCTGCTCGACGCCAACGGCAACTGCAGCTACATCACCGCTTACAACCGTGAAGTGGCGCTGCACCCGGATGCGAAGCGGGTCAAGGTGATGGACAAGACCTGCCTGTGCACCCAGATGCGCAACTTCAACTGCTGGACCTGCGGCCACTACACCTACCGGCTCAAGGACACCACCAAAAAGCTCGAGGATGGCAGCTACCAGTTACTCACCGCCGAGCACATCTTCCACGACTACCAGTTCAGCACCGACGGCAAAATCGCCTTGCCGGAATGACCTTGAATACGGGCGCGCTGCTCAGGCGCGCCCGAGATATCCGCGCAGCCGCTCCAGGCGCGGGAAGACAAACCAAAACGCAATAAAGCAGGCGAGCAGCGCCGTCGCCATCACCGCCGGGACAAGGCCGTCATCGGTGATGATTTCCGCGATCAGGAAAAAATCGAGGCAAATACCGAAGGCCAGCGGAAACATGCTGGCCAATAGCAGCCGTGTCGAAATGCGGAGAAAGCCGGCGGAAACTTCCCGCGGCCCCAGCTGGCGGTGCCAGGCCGCCGGCGACATCACCAGCACCACCGCGATCGCCACCAGCGCGATGGCGACCAGATGCAGATACTGGTCCAGCCGACTAAATTTTTCATCGAAGCCGGGATTGAACACGACGATCAACTGAAATCCAAACAGCGCCTGAATGCCCGGGAGTACCATACGGCACTCCTCGAGCAGGTGCTTCACGGCATCCTTGAGCGGCAGCGTCTCGCGCTCTTCCAATAGAACGTCCATTTTTCTTAATCTACTCCATCAGGCCATATGGCCACACACAGGGCATGGCAAGGGGAAAGGGACGGGCATGCCGTCATCTCACTGGAGCAGTTTTCGTTCCGTCGGCCCGACGGCGTGAAGGGCGCAGCTAAGGAAAGCGCCGGATGGCTCAACTGCAGGAGCGGGCGCGTTCCGCCATCTTGTGCAGCAATACGAGCGCTTCCTGTGGGTTGGCCACCGGAATCCGGGCCTCATGCCCGCTACCGAAATTGCCGCCGCCGTAGTAGATGGTCACGTCCGAACGCCCGATTTCGACATACTGGACAATGCCGAGATTGACCCATCGCCGACGCCCGCCATTGCCGTCGCCCGGCAATTCGTACAGGCAAAACGCAGTCGATCCGGATTTTTGGACAGGTTCTGACTCCGAGGCAAAGGAGGCGGCTGAAGCTGCAAAAAGCACCGCCATGAAGAAGCATCGTTTCACGGCATTCATATCCGCTCCTCTAAATAGCTTCCCTAGTGATTGGTCATGGCGGCCTTGCTTCCCTTCCGCTGCACGCCGAAAAATACGGTGGCCGATGCTATCTGGCCGGCGGCGGAGACGGTGGGCTGCCAGGGGGTGGCGGGGGCGGATTGCCCGGCGGCGGTGGCGGATAACTCCCCGGCGGTGCCGATTGCAAGGGACGGGTGGATTCGAGCAGCGTCCCGGAAACTGGGACTTTCTGCCCCTTGGCGTACATGCACTGGATGTAGGCATTGTCATAACTGCGCTGGCTGCCGTAGGACGACCGCTGGGCGGCGTCGGAACCCGCCGCGCCGCCGACCAGTAAGCCGGCGCCCGCACCGACCCCAGCGCCATTACGCCCGCCGATCGCCGCACCCGCGGCCGCGCCAATCACCGTTCCGACCACGGCGCTACGCACCGCCGAATCGGTAGCCGCCCGGTCGGCCGTCCTGCCGCCGATCTGCTCGAAGGCATAACGCCGGCACTCGGAATCGTCGGCGCGGAATTGCTCGAAGCTCTTGCCGGTCCCGGGCAGTGCCATCAGGCTCGGTCCGGTGGGGAGGCTGGCGCATCCGCCGACCATCAGCAAGGCGAGAAGGGCTGAAGGTGCTTTCATCATCATCTTTCCCCGAAAGTCAGCCGGGCGGCCTGGGTGTCACGGTTTGCCAGGGCACCGGACAATTCTTGACGTACGGATAATAGGCATTCGCGGTCGGGCAGTAGTACCAGTAAGCGGTTGGGGCCGGCGCGGTCGACTGCTCGATATAGACCGGCGGCGGAGCGCGCTCGATGACCACCGGCGGGTAGTAGTAATAGGGCGGCGGATACCATGGCCCCCAAGCCGGGCCGACCACGACGCCAAAACGCACGCCACCGTGGTGGTGCCGGTGATGCTGCGCCAGCGCGCTGCCCGTCCCGGCGGCGATCAGCATAAGAAAAACGATTAACGATTTGAGTGATCTCATGATGCATGCCCTTCTCATCCGGCAGAATCGCGCTCGCGCAAAACGATCGCCCGAAGCGCTCCACCGCCACATTCTTCACTATAGCCTCAGCGCCGGCAGCAGGCAGACATGAAGATGTTGCGGTCTGTAAGCAATTGTTTCCGGGCCATGCGAAGCGAAGACGAGCTCGGCATTCAATATTCCGGGCCCTCAACCGAACAAGCGCTTGATCCCGGCGAGGGCCGTGAAGGACAGGCCGGCCATGAGCAGCAGAAAGCCGACGAGGGCAAGCACCAAAACGGCAACGAAGAACCAGCTCGACTTCCGCGCGCCCCGAGGGTCTTCAAGATGCCGGTCGAGCAACGCCGCGTTGCGCATGTTGGCCTTCCAGGCAGCATCGAAGATATCGCCGAGGAACGGCACCGCGCCGACGATGCCTTCCACGGCAACATTGAGGACCATGCGCAAAAGCAAGGCCGGCGGCGCTCCCGCCCGCACCGCCTGATGGAGAATGTAGCCGGAGAACAATACGCCGACCGCGTCGCCGAGGAAGGGCACCAGCCCGATCAGGGCGTCGACGCCAATGCGGAAACCGCCCGGAAGTCGAATGGCACTGTCGAGCAGCCAGGCGACGGCGTTGATCCGTTCGCTGATCTTTTGCCGCTCTGGCGAGAGCGGCGCGTTTTGAAGGCGGTTTCGGTTTCTGGGCATCGATGGATTGCGCTTGATCGATCGCGACCATGCATGTTCTCTCGGTTGTGGGAATCGCCGGGCGGGCAAAGGTTTCATCGCCGCTCATAATTGGCGGCCGGAAGCGCGGCGACGCTTGGAAGAAATATGGAATGCCCGGCTTGGTGATGCGACAATCGAGAGCCCAACAACAGCAGGAGCATCCAATGCCCAACACCGTCACCCTGGCCGGAAACCCGATCGAAGTTGCCGGCGAATTCCCCGGCAAGGGAAAACAAGGCACACAGTTTTCACTGGTCGGCAAGGATCTCGCCGACGTCACGCTGGCGAGCTTCGCCGGCAAGCGCAAGATCCTCAACATTTTCCCCAGCATCGACACGCCGACCTGCGCCATGTCGGTCCGGCAGTTCAACCAGAAGGCGAATGAGATTCCCAACGCCGTGGTGCTCTGCATCTCCGCCGACCTGCCCTTCGCCCAGAGCCGTTTCTGCGGCGCCGAGGGTCTGAGCAACGTCATCACCCTTTCGACCATGCGTGGTCGCGAATTTCTTGAAGCCTACGGGGTGGCGATCAAAACCGGGCCGCTGGCGGGCGTCGCCGCCCGTGCCGTGGTCGTGCTGGACGAAAACGACGCCGTCCTGCACAGCGAACTGGTGCCGGAAATCAAGAACGAACCGGATTACGCGGCAGCCTTGGCGGCGCTCGGCTGAAAGCGAGGGCGGCCGCAAGTGTTGCCGCCCAAGCAAAAAGAAGCTCCGCAGCACCCGCCCTTTATCGGTGCTGCGGTTTTCATCTCTTGGGAACGCGGAAAATGGGTGTCATCGCACCGACCTCCTCAACCGGCCCAGCAAACCAATTCGCCAACGGTCAGCGCGAACGAACCGACAAGCCATCTTCGGACAACTCCAGCCCCCAATCGCCGTCGAGATACCAGTCCTCGCCCATGAGTTCGACCGGATGCTGAGCGCGCTCGGAGCCGTTGCCGCAGTTCATGGCATTGGCGGCGCAATATTTGTCGCAGCCCCAGCAGATGCGCTCGGGGTGCTTGGGATGGAGAGGAATTTTCTTGGCCATGCGACAGATCACGCCAGCTTGAAAAACAATAAGCGTTATCTTATGAAGCGGTCTGACTCGCCACTTTGACCTGCGTCAAAAACCGACAAGATCAGTCGGGAATATAGCGTGGCGACCATCTCCTCACTCCAGAGGACGGCCGGCTGGCGAAGGGCTGCCAAGGCCGCTCCAACCTCCGCCCAGCGCCTTTTGCAAGGCGGCGCTGGCAAGCAGCCGGCGGCCGGTGACTTCGATCAGGTTGCGCTCGGCGTTGAGCGAGGCGGACTGGGTCGAAACCACGTTGAGGTAGCTCACCGTCCCTGCCTTGTACTGGTTCTCGGTCAGGCGCAAGGCTTCCGCAGCCGAGGCGGCGGCGGCGCGCTGGATTTCATCGGTGTCGGCGAGCAGGCGCAGGGCGGCGAGATTGTCTTCGACCTCCTGGAAGGCGGTCAGCACCGTCTGGCGGTAGGTCGCTACCGCACGGTCGTAGCCGGCGACCGCCCCTTCCTTGCGCGCCGAACGGGCGCCGGCATCGAAGAGGGTGAGCGCCAGCGCCGGGCCGATGGACCAGAAGCGGTTGGGCAGGCTCAAGAGGTGCGCCCAGCTGGAACTCTGGTAGCCACCGCTGGCGGAAAGGGTCAGCGCCGGGAAGAAGGCTGCCTGGGCGACGCCAATCTCGGCATTGGCGGCGGCGGCACGGCGCTCGGCGGCGGCGACGTCGGGGCGGCGCTCGAGCAGCGCCGAGGGCAAGGCCCGCGGGGCGGCCGGCAAAGCCGGCAGCGTCTCGGTCGGGGCGAGGCTGAATTCGGACGGCGTCTTGCCGATGAGCGCGGCGATGGCATGCTCCAGCTGCGCCCGCTGCAACTGCACGTCGATGACCTGGGCCTGGAGCGATTTGAGCTGCGTTTCCGCCTGCGCCACATCCACTTTTCCCGCCACGCCCGCTTCGTAGCGGTTGCGGGTGATCTCAAGCGAGCGCTGGTAGGCGACGACATTGCGGTCGAGCAGGCGGCGCTGGGCATCGCTGACGCGCAACTGGATATAGACCTGCACCAGCGTCGCCTGGGCGCTTAAAAGCGGGCCCTGCAGATCGGCGACACCAGCCTGGGCGGAGGCTTGGCCGGATTCGACGCCGCGCCGAATGCGACCCCAGACATCGGCCTCCCAGCCGACACCGAGGGAGACACGATCGGTCTCGCGTACCGGGCCGCCGCTAGTGGTCGCTCCACTCGTGGCGCCGGTCGCGCCCTGGCCGCGCGAGGCGGAAACATTGGCGTTGAGCGTCGGGAACAGCCCCGCTCGGGTCGCGTCCAGCGCCGCGACCGCCTGGCGGTATTGCGCCTCGGCGGCGCGGACGTTCTGGTTGGAAATTGCCACCTGCTCGACCAGCGCATTCAATTGCACATCGCCGTAGATTTCCCACCATTTGCCGCGCGGCGCTTCATCCTTCGGTTCGGCCACCTTCCACTCGCCAGCCTCCTTGAAAGCGGCGGGCACGGCTACGGCCGGGCGTTCGTAATCGGGGCCGACGGCGCAACCGGCGAGCGTCAACAGCACAAGGGAACAGGCAATGCGGATCGGGGTCATGTCGGACTTTCCGTGACCGTCTGGGGCACAGCGGCGCGCTTGCGCCGGGCGAGGCTCCACAGGCGGAAGCGATCGAGATACAGGTAGATTACCGGGGTCGTGTAAAGCGTCAGCAACTGACTGAGGATGAGGCCGCCGACGATGGAGATGCCGAGCGGCTGGCGCAGTTCGGCACCGTCGCCGCTGCCGAGTGCCAGCGGCAGGGCGCCGAAGAGCGCGGCCATGGTGGTCATCATGATCGGGCGGAAGCGCAGCAGGCAAGCTTCGCGGATGGCGTCGTGCGATGAGAGGCCGCGGCTGCGCTCGGCCTCCAATGCGAAGTCGATCATCATGATGGCGTTTTTCTTGACGATGCCGATGAGCAGCACGACACCGATGAAGGCCATGATGCTGAATTCGGCGCCGAAGGCGAGCAGCCCGAGCAGGGCGCCAACCCCGGCCGAGGGCAAGGTGGAGAGAATGGTCACGGGATGGACGACACTCTCGTAAAGCATGCCGAGCACGATATAAACGGCGATCAGCGCCGCCAGGATGAGCAGCGGCTGGTTGGCGAGCGAATCCTGGAAGGCCTTGGCGGTGCCCTGGAAGCTGCCCTGCACTGAAACCGGCACGCCGATTTCCTGCATGGTGCGGCCGATCGCCGCCGTCGCCTGCGACAGCGAAACGCTCTCGGGCAGGTTGAAGGAAATGGTCGAGGCGGCGAACTGCCCCTGGTGATTGACCGCCAGCGGCGTCGCCGTCGGCTCCCAGCGGGCGATGGCGGAGAGCGGCACCGAGACGCCGCCGGGCGCGACGACGAAAACATCGTTGAGCGATTCCGCGCTTTGCAGGTATTGCGGCGCCGCTTCCATCACCACCCGGTACTGGTTGAGCGGGTTATAGATGGTCGACACCTGGCGCTGGCCGAAGAGATCGTTGAGGGTGGCATTGATCAGGCGCTGGTTGAGGCCAAGGCGGGCGACGGCGTCGCGGTCGACGATCAGGCTGGTCTGCAGCCCCTTGTCCTGGGCGTCGGTATTGACGTCGGTCAGCTCCTTCACCTGGCTCAGCGCCTGGCGCAGGCGCGGCTCCCAGAGGCGCAGTTCGCCGATGTCGTCGGCTTGCAAGGTGTATTGGTACTGGGCGTTGCCGGAGCGACCGCCCATGCGGATATCCTGGACCGGCACCAGGAAGAGGCTGGCGCCGGGTTCGCGCGCCAGCTTGCCGCGCAGGCGGCCGATGACCTTATCGACCGACAATTTGCGCTCGGAGAGCGGCTTCAAGCTGATGAACATGCGCCCGCTGTTAGTCTGGCCGCCGCCGGTGAAGCCGACGACGGTATCCACCGCCGGGTCCTGCTGGACGATATCGACGAAAGTCGCCAGTTTCTGGCGCATGGCCTGGAAGGAAATGCTCTGGTCGCCCTGGATGCCGCCCATGAGGCGGCCGGTATCCTGCTGCGGGAAGAAGCCCTTAGGAATATAGCCGTAGAGCCAGATATTGCCCGCCACCGTCACCAAGAGAACGAGCATGGTGATGACGCCGTGCCGCAAGGCGACGTCGAGCGAGCGGGCGTAGCCGCGCTGCATGGCAGCGAGCGCGCCGGCGCTCCAGCGGTGCAGGCGGCCGTGCGGCTTGTCCGGATCTTCCCGCTTCAGCAGGCGGGCGCACATCATCGGCGTCAGGGTGAGCGACACCAGCAGCGAAACGAGAATGGCGGCGGAAAGGGTGACGGCGAATTCCCTGAAGAGTCGGCCGATGATGCCGCCCATGAGCAGGATGGGCAGGAAGACGGCAATCAGCGACAGGCTCATGGAAACGACGGTGAAGCTCACTTCACGGGCGCCCTGCAGCGCTGCCTCGAAGGGCTTCATGCCCTTCTCGATGTGGCGCGAAATGTTCTCCAGCACGACCACGGCGTCATCGACGACGAAGCCGGTGGCGACGGTCAGCGCCATCAGCGACAAATTGTTGAGGCTGAAGCCAGCCAGGTACATGACGGCGAAGGTGCCGAGCAGCGACACCGGCACGGCGATGCTGGGAATGAGCGCCGCCCGCCCGCTGCGCAGGAAGAGGAACACCACCAGCACCACCAGGACGATGGAAATGAGCAGCGTGCGCTCGACTTCGCGTAGCGAGGCGCGGATGGTGGGCGTGCGGTCCATGGCCACGGCGAGGTCGATAGAGGCGGGAATCGAGGCCTGCAACTGCGGCAGCAGATCGCGCACGCGGTCGACGGTTTCGATGATATTGGCACCTGGCTGGCGATTGAGGATGAGCAGCACCGCCGGCTTGCCGTTGGCGAGACCGGCGTTGCGCACGTCCTGCACCGAATCCTCGACCTTGGCGACGTCGGAGAGGCGCACGGCGGCGCCGTTCTTCCAGGAAACGACGATGGGTAAGTAATCGGCCGCCTTGGTCGCCTGATCGTTGGCGAGGATCTGCCAGTGGCGCTGGTCATCCTCGAGCGCGCCTTTGGGCCGATTGACGTTGTTGGCGGCAATGGCGGTGCGCACTTCCTCGGCGCCGATGCCGGCCCGCGCCAGCGCGCCAGGGTCGAGCGCCACCCGCACCGCCGGCAGCGAGCCGCCGCCGACCGTGACCTGGCCGACGCCATTCACTTGCGACAACTTCTGCGCCAGCACGGTGGAAGCGACGTCGTACATCTGGCCGCGCGTCATCACATCGGAAGTCATGGAAAGGATGACGATGGGCGCATCGGCCGGATTGACCTTGCGATAGGTCGGGTTGCCCGGCATGCCGGTGGGCAGCAGGCTGCGCGCGGCATTGAGCGCCGCCTGCACTTCCCGGGCGGAGCCGTCGATGTTGCGGTCGAGATCGAATTGCAGGGTGATGCGGGTACTGCCGAGCGAACTGCTGGAGGTGATTTCGGTAATACCGGCGATAGTGCCGAGCGAGCGTTCGAGCGGCGTGGCGATGGTGGCCGCCATGGTTTCCGGACTGGCGCCGGGCAGCGAGGCCGAAACCGAGATGGTGGGGAAATCGACCTGCGGCAGCGGCGCCACCGGTAGCAGCCGGAAGGCGACGGCGCCGAGCA
>JAPUEC010000211.1 GCA_027492775.1 Rhodocyclaceae bacterium | reverse complement strand
TTTCAACGGCCAGCCGGTGATGGTGATCGGCCATCAGAAGGGGCGGGATACCAAGGAAAAGATTCACCGCAATTTCGGCATGCCCCGCCCTGAGGGCTATCGTAAGGCCATGCGCCTGATGCGCCTGGCCGAAAAGTTCGGGATGCCGGTCATGACCTTCGTCGACACCCCGGGCGCCTATCCCGGCATCGACGCCGAGGAGCGCGGCCAATCCGAAGCCATTGGCCACAATCTATACGTCATGGCCGAGCTCAAGGTGCCTTTCATCGCCACGATCATTGGCGAAGGCGGTTCGGGCGGAGCGCTGGCCATCGCCGTGGGCGACACCCTGCAGATGTTGCAGTATTCGACCTACTCGGTGATCTCACCGGAAGGCTGCGCCTCCATCCTCTGGAAGAGCGCCGAAAAGGCGGCGGACGCGGCCGAGACCATGGGCATTACGGCGCCACGTCTCAAATCACTTGGCTTGATCGACAAGATCGTCAACGAGCCCCCCGGCGGAGCGCATCGCGATCATGCCGCCATGGCCCAGACTCTGAAGAAAGCGTTGCACGACGCGCTCAAGCAGCACGCCAGCCTGTCGACCGACGAACTGCTGGCGGCACGCTACCAACGGCTGATGAGCTATGGCCGCTTCAAAGAGTTGGCAGTCAGCTGACCTTTCCCGGCATCTAGAGAAATTTCTCGCCGCTCAAGGCGTTCTCGGCGCCAGGATTTGCGTGGCGTTTTCTGGTGGCCGCGATTCGATGGTGCTGCTGCATGCTGCGGCAGCGTTATGGCCACCGCACCTTCGCGCCCTCCACGTCAATCATGGCCTTTCTCCCAACGCTGACGCCTGGCAGGCGCATTGCGCCCAGTTTTGTGCCGCGCTGGATGTGCCGCTACAGGTTGAACGTGTCAGCGTCGAGGCTCATGGCGGCCTGGGTTTGGAGGCGGCAGCCCGAAATGCGCGTTATGAAGCTTTCGCCCGCGCCGGAACGGAAGTTCTGTTGCTGGCGCATCATCAGGGCGATCAGGCGGAGACGGTGCTTTTCAACATCGTCCGTGGTGCCGGGACGGCCGGCGCCGCGGGAATTCCCCTCATGCGCGACACGAACGGATTGCGGCTCATGCGGCCGCTGCTTGATGTCCCGCCCGAAGCCTTGGCGGCCTACGCCCAAGCGCATTCACTGGTCTGGGTCGAGGATGAGAGCAACGCCGATGGCCGGTTTTCTCGCAATTATCTTCGCCACCGCGTGATGCCGGCGTTGGCCGACCGTTTCCCGGGCGTCACGCAGTGCCTTGGAGCCGCCGCGGGCCGCTTTGCCGAAGCCGAAGCCCTGCTCGCCGACCTGGCTGCGATGGATTGGCAGTCCTCCGCCGACGGTGACGCCTTGCCGCTCAAGGCGGCGAAGCGGCTGTCGTTGCCGCGTCTGAAGAATCTTTTACGCTGGCGTTTGCGCTGTTTGGGGTGGCGGGCGCCGGTTGCAGCTCGCATGGACGAGTTCGTGCATCAGCTCGGCACCGCCGGGCCTGACCGTCATCCGCTGTTGGAGTTGGCCGAAGGCAGAATGCGCGTCAAACAGGGCCGCTTGTTCTGGGAAAGCACCGCCGATTAGCTTGGGCGATGACGCCCTCCCGTTTGCCGCCGCCTTCGGTTAAAATCCCAAGATTACGCATCCGATTGGTAAGGCTATGATCTCCGGCTCAATTGTCGCCATTGTTACCCCCATGCAGGAAGACGGGCGTCTTGACTATTCCGCCCTGAAGAACCTCATCGATTTCCATGTGCGCGAAGGTTCCGATGGCATCGTCGTGGTCGGCACCACGGGCGAATCTCCGACCGTTGCGGTCGAGGAGCACTGCGAATTGATCCGGTTCACCGTCGAGCATGCCGCCGGACGCTTGCCGGTGATCGCCGGAACCGGCGGAAACTCGACCGCCGAAGCCATTGAATTAACGCGTTTCGCCAAGCAGGCGGGCGCCCAGGCGGCGCTTTCAGTCGTGCCTTATTACAACAAGCCGACGCAGGAAGGGCTCTATCGCCATTTCCGGACGATCGCGGAAGCCGTCGATATTCCGGTGATTCTCTACAACGTGCCTGGCCGCACGGTGGCGGACATGACGAACGATACGGTGCTGCGCCTTGCCGAGGTGCCGGGGATTGCCGGGATCAAGGATGCGACCGGCAATATCGATCGCGCCTCCGATCTCATCGCGCGTGCGCCCAAGGACTTCGCCCTTTACAGCGGCGACGACATGACCTGCATGGCCACGATCCTGCTCGGCTTCCATGGCACGATTTCGGTGACGGCCAATGTGGCGCCACGCCTGATGCATGAGATGTGCGTTGCCGCCGCCGCTGGCGATGGCTGCCGCGCGCGCGAACTTCATTTCCAGTTGCTCGGCTTGCACCGCGATCTCTTCTGCGAAGCCAATCCGATTCCCGTTAAGTGGGCTGTACAACAAATGGGACTGGCGCCGTCGGGCATCCGCCTGCCGCTGACGCCATTGTCCGAACCAAACCAGGCGCGCGTGCGCGCCGCCATGCGCCAAGCCGGCGTTGCCTGACGGAGACTGTATGAAGAAGTGCCTGCTTGCCCTTTCCGTGGTCGTGATTTCCGGGGTTCTCCCGGGTTGTAGCGGCTTTGACATCCTGCCCGACACCAAAAAAATCGAGTACAAATCGGCGGGCAAGGTGCCATCGCTTGAGGTTCCACCCGACCTTTCGCAAGTTGCCCGCGATGAGCGTTTTTCAGTGCCCGATGCCGGCGGCAAGGGAACGGCGACCTACTCGGGCTACAGTACCGACCGTGCCGCCGTCAAGAGCGACCAGACGTCGGTGCTGCCGAAGATCGACAATGTTCGTGTCGAACGTGTCGGCAGTGAGCGTTGGTTGGTGGTTTCGCTGCCCGCCGACAAAGTCTGGGTGACGGTTAAGGATTTTTGGCAGGAGATGGGATTCATCGTCAAGATCGAATCCCCGGAAGCCGGCATCATGGAAACGGATTGGGCCGAAAACCGGGCCAAGATTCCATCAGACCTCATTCGCAACACCTTGGGCAAGTTGCTCGACTCGCTGTATTCATCCGGGGAGCGCGACAAGTTCCGCACCCGCCTCGAGCCGGGTAAGGAGCCGGGAACGACCGACATTTTCATCAGCCACCGCGGTATGGAAGAGGTTTACACCTCTGGCGGCAAGGAAGAGACACGTTGGCAACCGCGTCCTCCAGATCCGGAGTTGGAGGCGGAAATGCTGCGCCGGCTGATGGTCCGTCTGGGAACCGAAGAGAAGCGGGCGGAAGCGGCGATTGCCTCGGTCAAGTCGGAGCCCCGCGCCAAGCTGTCGCAAGCGGCCGATGGCTCGGGTGCGGTGGAAGTGCAGGAAAGCTTCGATCGCGCCTGGCGACGCGTCGGCTTGACGCTCGACCGCATTGGATTCACGGTCGAGGACCGTGATCGCTCGAACGGCATCTACTTCGTTCGCTACGTCGATCCGGAAATCGACAATAAGAAAGAGAGCAAGGGCTGGTTGTCGAAATTCGCCTTCTGGGAACGCTCCAAGTCGGCGGACAGCAAGATCCAGTACCGCATTCATGTCAAGGACGCGGGTAACGCGACTCTGGTCCAGGTGTTGTCGCGCGAAGGTGGTGTCGATAAATCGGATACCGCCCGCAAGATCTTGAACCTGCTCTACGAGCAACTGAAATAACCCTCAAGTCCGGGAGCGGCAGAGCGTGCCGCTCCCGGAGTTCTACATGATCCTCTACCTGCTCGATTTACTGGGCGTAGCCGTCTTCGCCATCAGCGGAGCATTGGCCGCCGGTCGCAAGGGCATGGACCTGCTGGGCGTCGTTGTCATCGCCGCCTTGACTGCTATCGGCGGGGGAACGGTCCGCGATGTGTTGCTCGACCGGCATCCGATTTTCTGGATTTCCGACCCGGTCTACCTGTTGGTCATCTTGGCCGCCGCACTCCTGACTTTGCTCTATGTACGCTGGCGAGCGCCGCCCGGGAACCTGCTGCTCCTTGCCGATGCAGCCGGCCTGGCGCTATTCACGCTCATGGGCGCGCAGGTGGCGGAGGAACGGACGCTCTCGCCGATCATCATCGTGCTGATGGGGACGATCACCGGTGCCGCGGGCGGGGTTCTGCGCGATGTCCTAAGCGCTGAAATTCCCTTGGTGCTGCGCCGAGATATCTATGCGACGGCCGCGATTGCCGGGGCGTCGACTTATCTGGCGGCTCAGGCGCTGGGTCTGCCACGAGCCTGGGCGTTTGGAATTGGACTTGCCGTTGTCGTCGCCTTGCGAGTCAACGCCATTTTCAGGGGCTGGCGCTTGCCCACCTTTCATTTGCATTGACCCCCGATACTGGCGTGCCGAACCGAAATTGAATCGCTCATTCGCGCCATTTACTGATCAAGTTGCAGAGCGCGGCCTGGGTCTCTGTTGCACAGTGCGCGACGGCCTTTTGCCAACCTGGCGAAAACAGTTGCAATTGCCCAAGGGGCGCGGCATACTGCGTCTGCGGGATTTCCAAGTAGTGCATGAGCGCCTTCTGTAGTGCCCTTCCTAGTGGTACCAAGTTCGTCAGTACCTTTCTTGATTCTCGTCTTTCCGGGCTTAGGCCCATTCAAAATTTTTTAAGGAAGTTATAGAGCATGGCAACTGGTACTGTTAAGTGGTTCAACGACGCCAAGGGTTTCGGTTTCATTTCCCCGTCCGATGGCGGTGAAGATCTTTTCGCACATTTCTCCGCGATTCAGGGCAACGGTTTCAAGTCCCTGGCCGAGAACCAGAAGGTGACCTTCGACGTGGTCAATGGCCCCAAGGGCAAGCAAGCCGCTAACATCCGTCCGGAATAAACGGCGAGCTGCTTCAAAAAAAGCCCGGCTTGCCGGGCTTTTTGCTTTTTCTCACCTACAACTGCAGGATGCCCGCATGATTCGTTTCGCCTCACTCGGCAGCGGCAGCACAGGCAATGCGCTGCTGGTGGAATGCGGGGCTACCCGTTTGCTCGTCGATTGCGGCTTCAGCGTCCGCGAAGTCTCATGCCGGTTGGCGCGACTCGGTCTGCGCCTCGACAATCTGACGGGAATTCTCGTCACCCACGAACACGGCGACCACGCTGGCGGCGTATTCCGCTGTGCACGCCAGTACGGCCTCCCGGTATGGCTGAGCGGCGGGACGTTCAAGGCCTGCGGCGATGAGGCCGCCGGAGCCGATTGCCGCATCATCGATAGCCATTCCACCTTGACCGTCGGCGAGATCGACATTTTCCCCTTTCCGGTGCCGCATGATGCGCGCGAACCGGTTCAATTCGTCTTTTCAAATAGCGATAAGCGCCTTGGGCTCCTCACTGATGCCGGTGAGGTGACGCCGCATATGTGTGCCATGCTTTCCGGTTGCGATGCCTTGATCCTCGAATGCAACCACGACGCCATGATGCTGGCCAATTCGAGCTATCCGGCGGCACTCAAGCGGCGCATCGGCGGGCGATTGGGGCACCTGGAAAATGGGGCTGCCGCGTCGCTGCTGGCGCGCATCGACACCTCTCGCCTAAGGCATCTGGTGGCGGCGCATTTGAGCGAGCGCAACAACCTGCCGGAGTTGGCCGTCAGTTCGTTGGCGTCAGTGCTGGGATGCGCGCCCGAATGGATCGGTGTGGCCTGCCCCAAGCTTGGTTTCGACTGGCGCTCTTTGGAAGAATGAGCGATTTCCGGACGTAAAAAAAGCGAGGCTAAGAGCCTCGCTTTTTCGTCTGGCGTGAGCCAGCGCCGAATTACTTCTTCGGCTCTTCCTTCTTCATTTCGACAGCCGGGGCAGCGGCAACGGTCGTCGTGGTAACACCAGCAACGGTCGTCGTGGTAGCAGCGGCGGCGGTCGTCGTGGTCACGGCGGCGGTCGTCGTGGTGACTTCCTTCTTGGGTTCAGCAGGCTTGGAGCAGGCGGTCAGAGCAACAGCCAGCATGGCGGCAACGAGAAGAGACTTGTTCATTCGAATTTCCTTATCGATAAAGAAACTAAAACCAAAAATTTTTTGGCGGTCGTATATTCGACCAGCGTCGGATTGTAGCAATATTCCCGCGAAAAATCCATGCAAAATGCCTGAA
>JAPUEC010000210.1 GCA_027492775.1 Rhodocyclaceae bacterium | reverse complement strand
AAAAACTGGCGCCGATATGGGCGCCTGGATGGATGTCGATGCCGGTGGCCGAATGAGCAATGTCGGCGATCAGCCGGGCGACGAAAGGCGCGCCGAGCACGTGCAATGCATGCGCCAGCCGGTGATGGATGATGGCGATGGTCCCCGGATAGCAGAGCAGGATTTCCGAGTAGCTGGTGGCGGCCGGGTCGCCCTGATAGGCCGCTTGCAGGTCGCTGACCAGAAGCGCGCGGATGGCGGGAAGGCCGGCGGCGAAACGGCGCGTGATGTCGATCGCGCGTTCGCGGAGGGCCGCGTCGCTCTGCTCTTCCAGCGCCGGAACGAAATGCAGGCCGCGCCGAACCGCTTCCACCAGGTCGTTCAAGGCGGTGTTGAGGGTATCGCCAACGAAATAATCGACACTCTCGTCGGTCAGGTCGCGGTCGCCGTAATGGGTAGGGAAGAGCGCCGCCGAAAGCCCCTTGACGATGCCGGCCAGCGCCTCGCGCGAAGGCAGTTCACGGATGCGGCCCTTGTGGCGGACGCTGTGCGTAACCTCGCGCGATTGCCGGAGTTCGGCGACGAGGCTGTCGATTTGCCAATTGGGCGGCGTGGCGCGGCTTCTTTCCATGAGCTAACCAGTCGTGAGGGGGAGAGCCGCCAATTTACCTGTGTATCCCCGTAAAGCAAAACTTGTCCTCGGACCTGATCACGTTCGACGGGGGGATCGCGAGCAGATATGCAAGGCAGCCCCTTGCGCCACCGTCCGCTGAACGTGAACGGCCCTAAAGACCCTCTGCGCTCCCTCGACCCGGAGCGTTGCCGACCCCGCGCAAGAGAAGGCCGCCAATGAGCAGCAGAAGCACGCCCGAGGCGAGAAAGAGCAAGTCATGGGGCCACTTGTCAGCCGCGTATTCCATGACGTGATGAATGCCAAGGATTTGGTGGTCGATGATGCCTTCGACGAGATTAAATAAGCCCCATCCGGCGATCATCGCGCCGGCGAGGCCCTTGCCCGACCAAGGGACGTCGCGCCGCCTGCCGGCCCGGAACAGCAAATAAATGCCGAGCAGGGTGACCACCCAGACCGCCAGGTGGAAATAACCGTCCCAGGTCATGTTGATCTTGGTGGATATGAGATCGTTGGGCGGAATGCGGGCGGACAGCATGTTGTGCCATTGCAGGATTTGATGGAAAACGATGCCATCCAGGAAACCGCCGAGGCCGATGCCGAGCGTCAGGCCGGCGGCGATCAATGGGCCGGGTCGCGATGGCGCGTTCATGGTCGGCCTCCCTTGTATCGCCGGACCTTCCGGAGATCGTCGGAAAAATGAATGGCGGTGACGATGAGCAGGAGGGTGGCGAATGGTGCCAGCAAAAGCAGCAGGTTGGCGCCGAAGTGCTGGTCGTAGACGCCGGCTTCGACCGCCTCCCGGCAGGGCGCGCAAGCATGGGCGGCGCGGGTTGCGAGGGTTGTCACAGCGGCAAGAATTGCGGTTTTTTCGAACATTGCGGCTCTCGATGTTAACGGAGTGTTTCGCGATATGGCGCGGACGGAGGGGCATCGCGCCGGGATTTCCAGCAAACGACATTCCCACGGGCTATGCTGATGGCCACAAGCGAACTTCCGTAGAGGTTGCTGGGCGGCAGACCTCACTTGTCGCGCAGGGCATAGTCTGCCTCGATGGCGGAGCATTATTGCGGCCAATGGAATATTAGAGTATTCTTATTTATATGAGACCTTACATTGCTTTTCTCCTCCTTTTTCACCTCTCCGGCGCTATTGCCGGCGACGCACCGGCGCTGGTCGAAATCCGACCGCACGCCGTCGCGCTGACCTTTCCGGCCGATGGCGTCGTCGAAGCCGTGCAGCAGGCGGTAGTGGCCGCACAGGTGCCGGGGCGGATCGTCGAAGTGCGGGCCGATGCCGGCGCTGTCGTCAAGAAGGGCGACCTCCTCATGCGCATCGACGCACGCGAGGCGGCGGAATCGGCCGCCGCCGCCGAGGCCCAGTACCGCAACGCCAAGGTCGCCTATGAGCGCACGCGCAACCTGGTGCAGCAGAAATTCATGAGCCAGGCGGCGCTGGACAAGGCGAAAGCCGATTTCGACGCCGCCGCGGCCAATCGCGGCGCCGCCGGGGCGGCGCAGAGCCACGCCACCATCGTCGCGCCCATTTCCGGCGTCATCGCCCGGCGTCATGCCGAACTCGGCGAAATGGCCGCGCCCGGCAAGCCGCTGTTTACGCTGTTTGCGCCGGGCGGTTTGCGCGTCACCGCCAGCGTGCCGCAATACCGGCTGCGTGAAGTCAGCGGCGTCAAGGCGGCGAAAATCCAGTTTCCCGAATTGAACCGATGGGTCGCCGCCAGCAGCCTGAGCGTGCTGCCCATGGCCGATGCCGGCACCCATGTGCTGGAAGCGCGCGCCGGCTTGCCGGCTCAGCCGGAAGCGACGGCAGGGCTGACGCCCGGCATGTTCGCGCGGGTGCATTTCATCGTCGGCGAGGCGGTCAAGCTGACCGTTCCGGCTTCAGCCGTGGTGCGCCGTGGTGAGGTCACCGCCGTCTATGTCCAGGCGCCGGACGGCAAGTTGGCGTTGCGCCAGCTGCGTCTGGGTGAGAGCGTCGGCGAGGGCGAAATCGAGGTGCTGGCGGGGCTTTCCGCCGGCGAGAAGGTGGCGGCCGATCCGGTCAAGGCGGCGATCAGTCTCAAAGCGGGGAAATAGCCATGCGCCCAGCCGGCGAACTCGGCATCTCCGGGCGTATCGCCCGCGCCTTCCAGAATTCCCGCATGACGCCGCTGCTGGCGCTGGTGGCTTTCCTGCTCGGCGTCTTCGCCACCCTGGTGACGCCGCGCGAGGAGGAGCCGCAGATCGACGTCACCATGGCCGATGTGCTGGTGCCTTGGCCCGGCGCTTCGGCCAAGGATGTTGAAAATCTGGTGGCGCGGCCGGCGGAGCAGGTGTTTTCCCGCATGCATGGCGTCGAGCACGTCTACTCCATCTCGCGGCCGGATGGAGCGGTGGTCACTGTCCAGTTCAAGGTCGGGATTCCCTATAACGACGCGGTGCTCCGATTACACGATACGGTGCTCTCGCATAAGGACTGGCTGCCGCCCCAACTCGGCGTCGGCGAGCCGGTGGTCAAGCCGCGCGGCATCGACGACGTGCCGATTGTCGCGCTGACCTTCTGGACCCGAGATCAAGCCCGTTCCGCCTACGAGCTGCAGCAGGTGGCGCAGGCGATGGAGATCGAGCTCAAGCGCATCAAGGGCACGCGCGACGTTTCCACCCTGGGCGGGCCGGGTCACGTCATCCGTGTCCAGATGGACGCCGAGCGCATGAATGCCTACGGCGTCACGCCGCAGGACCTGGCGGCGGCGCTCAAGGTGGGCAACGCCGAACAGACCTCGGGCAGCCTTACCGCCGGCAACCGTGAGGTGTTGGTGCACACCGGCGCCTTCCTGGAGTCGGCGGCCGATGTGAAGCAGCTGGTGATCGCCGTGCGCGACAAGAAGCCGGTCTTCATGGCCGATGTCGCCAAGATCGAGGACGGTCCCGACCAGCCCCGGCGCTATGTCTGGCATAGCACGCCGGAAGGCCGCTACCCGGCGGTGACGCTGCAGCTGTCCAAGCAGCCGGGCGTCAATGCCGCCGATGTCGCCAACGCCGCCTTGCAGCGCATTGAGACGCTCAAGGGCACGGTCATCCCGGAAGGGGTCGAGGTCACGGTCACCCGCAATTACGGCGAAACCGCCACCGACAAGGCGCAGAAGCTCATCGGCAAGCTCGTCTTCGCCACCGCCTTCGTCGTCCTGCTGGTGTTCTTCGCCCTCGGCCGGCGCGAGGCCGTCATCGTCGGCGTTGCCGTCACCCTGACCCTGGCCGCCACCTTGTTCGCCTCCTGGGCCTGGGGATTCACCCTCAACCGGGTTTCGCTCTTCGCCCTCATCTTTTCCATTGGCATCCTGGTCGACGACGCCATCGTCGTGGTCGAGAACATCCACCGCTGGCAGGCACTGCATCCGGAAAAGTCGCTGGCCGAAATCATCCCGCCGGCGGTGGACGAAGTCGGCGGCCCGACCATTCTGGCGACCCTGACCGTCATCGCGGCCCTGCTGCCGATGGCCTTCGTCAGCGGCCTGATGGGACCGTACATGAGCCCCATCCCGATCAATTCGTCCATGGGCATGGCGATCTCGCTGGCCGTCGCCTTTGTCGTTACGCCTTGGCTGGCGCTTCGGTTGATGCGGCCCAAGGCGACCGCCGGTCGGGCCTCGGCCGACGGGGCCGCTGAAACCCCCGTCCACGGGCCTTCCAAGCTCGATGCCTGGCTCGACCGCAGCTTCCGCCGCCTGCTCGCGCCCTTTCTCGCCGATACCGGCGGGGCGAAGGCGCGCCGCCGGCTGGGCCTCGCCGTCATCCTGCTGATCCTGGGCTCGGTGGCGCTGGTGGGGGTGCAACTGGTCGTCCTGAAAATGCTGCCCTTCGACAACAAGAGCGAATTCCAGGTGGTGGTCGACATGCCGGTCGGCACGCCGCTGGAGGGAACCGCGCAGGTGTTGGCGGAAATCGCCGGCGAAATCGCCAAGGTGCCGGAAGTAACTCATACGCAGGCCTATGCCGGCACCGCCAGCCCGATCAATTTCAACGGCTTGGTGCGACAGTATTATTTGCGCGCCGAACCTCACCGCGGCGACCTTCAGGTCAATCTGGCCGACAAGGCCGACCGCTCGCGTTCGAGCCACGCTATCGCCATCGCCGTGCGCGAGACGGTCGAGGCCATCGGCAAAAAGCACGGAGGCGTCGCCAAGGTGGTCGAGGTCCCGCCTGGGCCGCCGGTGCTCTCGCCCATCGTCGCCGAAATCTACGGCCCGGATTACGCCGGCCAGCAGGCGGTGGCGAAAACCGTGCGCGCCGCCTTTGCCGCGACCAAGGACATCAATGCCATCGACGACAGCGTCGATGCCGATGCCGACAAGACCGTGCTGCACGTGCTGCAGAGCAAGGCGGCGCTGCTCGGCGTGGCCCAGAGCGACATCGTCGCCGTGGTGCGCATGGGGCTGGCGGGCGAGGATGTGACGCCGGTGCATAACGCCGACAGCAAATTCCAGATTCCCGTGCGCATAACCCTGCCGGCGGAGAAGCAGGCCAGTCTCGACAATTTGCTGCAACTGCGGGTGAAGAGCCGCGACGGCCAACTGGTGCCGGTTTCGGAATTGGTGGAAGTACGCCGCCAGGCGCGCGAAAAGGCCATCTACCACAAGGACCTGCTGCCGGTGGTCTATGTGATCGGCGACATGGGCGGCAAGCTCGACTCGCCGCTCTACGGCATGTTCGACATCCGCAGCCGCATCGAAGGCAAGGCGCTGGCGCAGGGCGGGGTCCTGCACGACCATTTTCTCTCGCAGCCGCAGGACCCTTACGCCGGCTTCAGCCTGAAATGGGACGGCGAGTGGCAGATCACCTACGAAACCTTCCGCGACATGGGCCTGGCCTACGGCGTCGGGCTCATCCTCATCTACCTGCTGGTGGTCGCCCACTTCGGCTCCTACAGCGTACCGCTGGTGATCATGGCGCCCATTCCGCTCACCATCATCGGCGTCATGCCCGGGCATGCGCTCTTGGGTGCCCAATTTACCGCCACCTCGATGATCGGCATGATCGCCCTGGCCGGCATCATCGTCCGCAACTCCATCCTGCTGGTGGATTTCGTCCGCGAACAGGCGGCGGGCGGCCTAGCGTTCAAGGAAGCCATCATCCAGTCCGCCGCCGTGCGCGCCAAGCCCATCGCGCTCACCGCCCTGGCGGCCATGCTCGGCGCCCTGTTCATCCTCGACGACCCGATTTTCAACGGGCTGGCGATCAGCCTCATTTTCGGCATCCTGGTGTCCACCCTGCTGACCCTGGTGGTGATCCCGGTGCTCTACTACGCCGCTTTCAAGAAGGAGTTTGCACAATGAACGTCGAACGTCTCATCCGCATCATGGCTGGCAGCTTCATCCTGATTTCCCTCGCGCTCGGCGTCGAAGGCAGCCCGATCTTCCTGTCGAAGTGGTGGCTCGCCTTCACCGCCTTCGTCGGCTTCAACCTGTTGCAAAGCGGCTTCACCCGCTTCTGCCCGGCCGAGATGATCATGCTGCGC
>JAPUEC010000209.1 GCA_027492775.1 Rhodocyclaceae bacterium | reverse complement strand
GATGAAAAGCTGCTCCACGTCGCGCAGGAGATTGGCGATATTGAAGGGGGTCGTTTCCAGCCGGAGTTTTCCGGCTTCAATCTTCGAGTAGTCAAGGATGTCGTTAATGATGGCGAGCAGCGCTTCGCTGCTGGCGCGGATGGTGCGCACGCACTCGGCCTGTTCCGCGTCGAGCTGTGTCATGGACAGCAGTTGCGACATGCCGATGATGCCATTCATGGGGGTACGGATTTCGTGCGACATCATCGCCAGGAATTCGCCCTTGGCATGGCTGGCGGCCTTGGCCTGGTCGCGGGCGTTGATCAACTCCTGCTGGGTGCGCGATCGTTCCGTCACGTCGGCATAGGTATAGACGCGGCCGATGATTTGCTCGCCATGCCGGGCCGGGCGCGACTTGCATTCGAAGACGCGGCCATCCTTGAGGTGGAGCGTGCCGAAGGTTTCCTTCTCCGTATCCGGCATGACCTTCATGGCCTTGGAGAGATAGGCTTCTGGGTCGTCGAAACATTCAGACATGAAGCGCACGATGGCCATGTCGTCATGCTGGCGCAGGAGTTCGTCGGGCAAGCCCCACATACGCGAGAAACCGCGGTTCATGTTGAGAATGGCGCCGTCGCGATTGATCAGCAGCACGCCATCCGCCGAGGCTTCCAAGGTGGCGCGCAGATGCGAGGTGACGTAGGCGAGTTCGTCTTCCGCGCGTTGCCGGTTGCCGGTCGGCTCGGCGCGGATGACCAGCCAGGCGGGATCGCCGACGATCTGGGAAACGGTCTTGGTAGCCGCAAGAATGTCACCGTTGGCGCAGAGATAACTGCCCTCGGTTTCCTGGGTCTGGACATTGCCGCCCTGACGCACCTCTTCCCAGAAAAAAACGTCGGAAAGGGCGCATTCGATGTCGGTGATCAGCCGGCCGACGAGTTCCTCGCGGCGATAGCCGAGCCGCCGCAGGGCGGCGGCGTCGGCGGCGGCGATCTCGAGTGTCTGCGGGTGGACAAGCAGCAGGATTTCGCTGGCATGCTCAAGCAGCAGCGCGTCGAGCGAGGCGTTCATCCGCCATTCCCCCTGGGGGTTGCCTTGCCGTCGAAGAAATAGGTGACGCGCTTCCTCGGGTTGAGATAGGCGGCAATCGGCGTCGGCAGCAGCGCCGGGCGGATAGCCTTGCCGATCTGGATATCAGCCTCTTTCTCGAGATCGAGAACGATCGCTTCTTCCTTCGGCACCGAGGGGTCGTAGAGCATGACCCAGGGACGCAGCGGTTTTAGCGTATTGACGGACACCACCATGGCGATTGCCTCGTTCGACAATTTGACGATGGAGCCCGGCGGATAAACGCCGAGACAGCGGATCATCAGTTGCAGCATCTGCGGGTCGAACTTGGTGCGGCGCTGGGCGAACATGAAGGACAGCGCCTCATGCGGCGTCATGGCCTGATTGACGTCCACCGGATTGCAAAGGTTGTCGTAGAAGTTGACCAGGGAAACGACGCGGGCCAAAGGGGAAATCTTGTCCAACTTCAGGCCCAGCGGAAAACCGGACCCGTCGGCCATTTCATGGTGCTGGGCGATGACGGCCAGCACTTCCTTCGGCAAGCCAATCTGCTTGCCCAGCTTGATGCCGTACTCGACATGCATGGCCCGCAATTCGCGCTCGGGCTTGGTGTATTCGTCGGGGCGCTTTTTCAGGACGCGGTCGGGCACTTCGGAGAGGCCGATGTCGTGCATGAGGGCGCCAACGCCGAGCAGTTGTCCCTCGTCGCCGCTGAAACCCAGCGCCTTGGCCAGCATCATGGAAAGGATGGAGGTATTGAGGCTGTGGTAATAGACGTCCTCGCCGCCGCATTTTTCACCCATGACGTGAAGCGCCACCTCGGGATGATCGAGGAAGGCCGACACCATCTGGCCGACCAGACTGTGCATTTCCTCCAGCGTCTCGCGTGGGCTGGCGAGCAGGTTGCGATTGAGGTTGCGCATGACCGAGGCCGCCTTGACGAAGGTCTTTTCGACGTGGTCGACACGCTCTCGGAATTCCGTCACTTGTTGCATGCGGGCGGCCTTTTCGGCCACCACCGGATCGCCGCTGCCGGCTTCTTCCAGGTTTTTCGCCCCGCCCGATTGCGCTGTCGCCGCCGGCAAATCAGGCACAGGCGCCGAAGTACCGGTGACCTGGGTATCGCTGCGATCCGGGTCGTAGCGGAAACGCTGCTGCTTGAGCGCGCGCAATTCGCGAATCTGTTCTTCGCCCTTGATCTTGAAACTGTTGAGCGTGAAGGGATGCCGGAACCAGGGCAGGTCGATGTAAATGAAAAGCCCCGGGCGCAACTGATCGGGCGCAACATAGTGCGCCGTGCCCCCCTCGCTATTGTTTTCGTCCATTTTGTTGCCGCTGGAAGTCCGGTTCAACCGCTAATGTAGCGCTTTTTGTGTAGGCCCGAGAAAGGAAAAGCGCCGCTGGATTTCTCCGACGGCGCTTTACTGGAACAGCGAACCCGGGCTTACTTTACGCCGAGCGACAGGGCCAGCATGAGGTCGTTGATGCGTTTGACGAAGCCGGCCGGATCATCGAGATGGCCGCCTTCGGCCAGCAGGGCCTGCTCGAACAGTAAAGCCGCCCAATCGTCGAAGCGGGCTTCCTCGTATTTGAGGCGCTGCACCGCCGGGTGACTGGGGTTGATTTCGAGGATGGGCTGGGCGTTCGGCGCCTTCTGTCCGGCTGCCTTGAGGATGCGGGCGAGATTGCCGGAAACGTCGTGCTCGTCCGCCACCAGGCAGGAGGGCGAATCGGTCAGGCGATGGGTGACGCGCACATCCTTGATGCGTTCACCCAGCGATTTCTTCACCTTGTCGAGCAATTCCTTGAAGTCGTCGGCGGCCTTCTCGGCCTCTTTCTTCTCGGCTTCGTCTTCCAGCTTGCCGAGGTCGAGACCGCCCTTGGCGACCGATTGCAGCGACTTGCTGGCGTACTCGGTGAGATTGCCCACTACCCACTCATCGACGCGGTCGGAAAGCAGCAGCACCTCGATGCCCTTCTTCTTGAAGATTTCGAGATGCGGGCTGTTCTTGGCAGCGTTGAAGGTCTCGGCGGTGACGTAGTAGATCTTTTCCTGACCTTCCTTCATGCGGCCGATGTAGTCGTCGAGCGAGACCGTCTGGGCCTCGCCTTCGCCGGCGGTGGAAGCGAAGCGCAGCAGCTTGGCGATCTTTTCCTTGTTGGCGAAATCCTCGCCGACGCCTTCCTTCAGCACATTACCGAAAGCTTCCCAGAATTTGGCGTACTTCTCCTTGTCGTTCTCGGCCAGGTCTTCCAGCATCGCCAGCACCTTGCGAGCGCAGCCGTTGCGGATGGATTCGATATCCTTGCTCTCTTGCAGAATTTCACGTGAGACATTGAGCGGCAAATCGCTGGAATCGACCACGCCGCGAATAAAGCGCAGGTAGAGCGGCATGAGCTGCTCGGCGTCGTCCATGATGAAGACGCGGCGGACGTAAAGCTTGATGCCGTGGCGGGCGTTGCGGTCCCAGAGGTCGAAGGGCGCGCGGGCCGGTACGTATAGCAGTTGCGTATATTCCTGCTTACCCTCGACGCGGGCGTGCGTCCAGGCCAGCGGATCGTCGAAATCATGGGCGACGTGCTTGTAAAACTCCTTGTACTGCTCTTCGGTGATATCGCTCTTCGGGCGCGCCCAGAGGGCGTTAGCCTGGTTCACCGTCTCATCTTCGTCGGTGATCACCTGCTCGCTATCTTTCCACTCCTCCTTCTTCATCACGATGGGCAAAGTGATGTGATCGGAGTATTTGCGGATGATGGATTTCAGCTTCCAGCCGTTGAGGAAATCGTCCTCGCCTTCGCGCAGATGGAGGATGACGTCGGTGCCGCGGCCGGATTTTTCCGCCGGCTCGACCGAAAAATCGCCCTCGCCGGCCGATTCCCACTTCACCGCCTGGCTGGCTTCCATGCCGGCGCGGCGGGTGATGACCGTGACCTTGTCGGCGACGATGAAGGAAGAATAGAAACCGACGCCGAATTGGCCGATGAGATTGGCGTCCTTGGCCTGATCGCCGGTCAGGGCGGCGAAGAATTCGCGCGTGCCGGACTTGGCGATGGTGCCGAGATGGGTCACCGCTTCCTCACGCGAAAGGCCGATGCCGTTATCCGAAATGGTCAGCGTGCGCGCCGCCTTGTCGTAGGCGATGCGGATCTTCAACTCCGAATCGTCGCCATAGAGGCCGGTGTTATTGAGCGCCTCGAAGCGCAGCTTGTCGCAAGCGTCAGAAGCGTTGGAGACGAGCTCGCGCAGGAAAATCTCCTTGTTGCTGTACAAGGAGTGAATCATGAGCTGGAGAAGTTGTTTGACTTCGGCCTGGAAACCGAGTGTTTCCTTGTGGTCGGACATGCGGTGAACTCCCGTGGGTACGAATGATGGGAGTCAAGGTGGGGACGCGCAGCCCGAATTCAAGCCCTCAATCCAGCGATTCGTAACGCACTTCGATAATCTCGATTTCGCGCATGCCGGCTGGGCTCTGGAAACGCACAGTATCGCCTTCGCGGGCTTTCAGCAGCGCGCGGGCGAGCGGCGAAATCCAGCTGATGCGGCCGCGCGAGGCATCGGTTTCGTCGATGCCGACGATGGAATAGGTGTTTTCCTTGCCTTCGCTATCGGCAATGGTGACGGTGGCGCCGAAGAAGACCTGGTCGACGCCCTGGCGGGCCGCGGGATCGACGACTTGGGCGATGTCGAGCCGTTTGGAGAGAAAACGGATGCGACGGTCGATTTCGCGAAGGCGACGCTTGCCGTAGATGTAGTCGCCATTCTCCGAGCGGTCGCCGTTGGATGCGGCCCAGGCGACGATTTCGACGATGCGCGGACGCTCGCGCTTGACGAGTTCCTCGAGTTCGTCCTTCAGCCGGGCATGGCCGGCCGGGGTGATGTAATTGTGGGTTCCGACCGGCAGCCGCGGCGTGACTTCGAGGTCGTCGTCGTCATCATCGCTCTCCCGGACGAACGCCCGACTCATCAATAGCCGATGGCGTAAGCCGCAACGTCGACGCGAATGACATCGCGCCCGAGAATCATGGCGGCGTTCTTGGCAAAAGTATCGGCCCAGGCGGCGTCGTTCTGGAAACGCTCTTCGCCCGCATATTTGGCCACGGAGAGAATACGGTCGACGATCAGCACTTTGCCGGTTGGCGTCACCACGTCACAGCCCAGGGTCTCGAACTGCTGGTTGAACCACTGGCGTGCCCCTTCCTGGGTCGTACCGATGGTGCTGGTACCGAACTTGTATTCATATTGCTTATCCTTGTGGAAGGACACAATGACGTGATAATCCATTTTTCTCTCCTAATGCCGATCAATTCTGGGTATTCTATCAAGTAGGCTCTCCCTCAGGAACACTCGATGCCCAACCTGCCACTTACCCAAGGCGAAATCGCCGAACTCCAGGCGCAATTGCATGACCTGCAAGTAGAACACCGCGACCTTGACAAGGTCATCAACCATCTCGCGCTTTCACCACCGCCCGACGAACTGTTGGTCCGCCGTTTGAAAAAGCGAAAACTTTCCCTCAAGGATCGCATCCAGCACTTGGAACGATTGCTGGTCCCAGACGTTCCAGCCTGAAGAAGATATCGCACCGAGCCGCAGCGCGCGGGCTCGGTGATCCCGCCATCGCGCTTTTCAGTCGCGATGACCGGGTAGCTGCGCTTGCCCCGTGAATAAAGACACCGCCCCTCCTCCTTTTACGCTTGGTGACGACGCCTTCGGCGATCGCTTTGCCCTCGACCGCCTGTCCCTGCCGCGCCCGGGAAGCGGCTACGCCGTGCAGCAATTGGACACCGACACCTTGCTCGACCGCTGCCGCGGCGATTTTCTGCCAGTGCGCGACCCAGCACTCAAGGCGCTGTTCGATACTTTCGATGCCGCCCACGCGGCAGCGAGTGAATGGATTCGAAGCAAGGGCATTTCGCCGGGAGAACATCACCTCGCCATCGTTCCGGCTTTCTTCGACGAGCGCTTGCAGCGCCATGTGCTGATTTACGGGGTGTTGCGGCGGTCGCCTTGATGAGCCAGGGCCAACCGAGCGCCAGGTTGCGCATCAAGCTGCTCTCGGAACGGCTCTTAGGGCGTGTTCACAATCAGGCGACGGTTGCGCGAGGGGCAGGCAGGCTGCAGG
>JAPUEC010000208.1 GCA_027492775.1 Rhodocyclaceae bacterium | reverse complement strand
TCAACGCCCTCCTCGTCACCGACGCGGAGGGCCGATTGATCGGTGCCCTCAATATGCACGACCTGTTCAAGGCAAAGGTGATCTGATGGACGCATCCTCCCGCGCGGCACGTATCAAACTGCTCGCTCTCGACGTTGATGGCGTGATGACCGATGGCAGTCTCATCTATGGCGACAATGGCGAGGAATACAAAGCCTTCTGTGTCCAGGACGGCCTCGGGATCAAGCTCGCGAAACTCGCCGGTATCCAGACCATCATCATCCCCGGCCGCACCTCCGGCATCGTCGCCGCGCGCGCGGACGATCTCGGCATCGATTATGTTTACCAGGGCGTCGAAAACAAGCGCGCCCTGCTCGGCGACCTCTTGGAAAAGCTCGGCTTCGGCTGGCCGGCGGTCGCTTTCATGGGTGACGACATCATCGATCTGCCCGCCATGATGCGTTGCGGCATGGCGATCGCGCCGGCCAACGCGCGACCGCAGATCAAGGACAAGGCTCATCTGGTGACCGAAGCCCGCGGCGGCCACAGCGCCGTGCGCGAAGCCATCGAGTTCATTCTTTCCGCCCAGGGCAAACTCGAAGGCGCTTTCGCGGTCTATCTCGACGCTCAATAAGTAAACGAATCGATGAAACGCTGGTCCGGCCAGATTTTTCCGCTTGTTCTCCTCGCCCTCCTGGCGGCGCTGAGCTTTTGGTTACAGCGCGTCGTCGATTTGCCCGAATCGCGCCACGACGGCAAGCTGCGGCACGATCCCGACACCATCGTCGAGCGCTTCATGGTGCGCCACCTCAATGCCGAAGGCGTCCTGCAATACCGCTTGCAGTCGCCGCACATGCTCCATTTCGCCGACGACGACAGTTCGCTCATCCAAAAGCCGCGCCTCACTTACTACCGCCCCGATGTGCCGGACATGATCCTGACCGGCAAGCAGGCGCTGGTGACGGAAAACGGCGACAACGTGTACATCTGGGACAACGTGGTGGCCACGCGCCTCGCCACGCCAGAGCGACCGGAAATGGTCGCCCGCATGCCGGACCTGACGGTGCGGCCGGATGAGGGCATCGGCTTCACCAAGAGCCCGGTCGAGATCACCGAGGGCAAGACCTGGCTCAAGGGCGTGGGGATGAACATCGACAATAACCAGGCGACCTTCGCGCTTCAATCGCAAGTCACCGGCCTCATCTACAGGACCAAGCAGCAGCCATGAGAGCGCATTTACCCATTTCCCTCGTCATCCTGTGCGCCGCTTTGCCGGTGCACGCCGAAAAGGCGGACCGCGAAAAGCCGATTCAGGTCGAGGCGCAGAAGATCACCGTCGACGACGCCAAGAAAGTCCAGGTGCTTGAAGGCAACGTCGTCATGACCAAGGGCACCATCACCATCCAGTCCGACCGCATCGTCATCAGCGAGGACAAATACGGCTTTCAGAAAGGCACGGCTTTCGGCGGACCGCAAGGTCTCGCCCGCTTTCGCCAGAAGCGCGAGGGCAAGGAGGAGTACGTCGAAGGCGAGGCGGAGCGCATCGAATACAACACCAAGGACGAGATCGCCGAACTCTTTCACCGCGCCTGGGTGAAAAGCGGTGAGGATCAGGTGAAGGGCGATTACATCTGGTACGACTCCATCGCCGAGAAGTATCTCGTCACTGCGGGCGAGACGCGCGATCCCAAGGGGCCGCCAGCACGCGTCCGCGCCATCATCCAGCCCAAGAGCAAGACCCCGCCGCCGGCCGAGCCGCCGGCCAGGAAGGGGGACAACCTCCTGCTCAAGGGCGCCCCGGAAATCGGCAAGCCGGATCGGGAATAAACCATTTTCGCCGCACTGCGGCAAAAAGACAGCAACGGCGCCTTGGCGCCGTTTTTTTCGCACTGCACAAAACCCCTATTACGGGTGTAGAATTTCGCTTTCGGAAAAAAACCGGACGCTGTCTTTTGCCATCGAACAAAACCGTCCGAACAAGTGCAAAAAAAATGTTTCGCACATGGTTGACATTAGCAAAAGTCCTCTTATAATTCGTTCATGTTGCAGTGCAACATTTTACGAACCACCGAATTTTTTTGCCAAAGAACTCCAGGAGAAATAACCATGTTCACCACGCCCGAGCATTTCGCTTCCGCCAATAAGGCCACCATCGATTCCCTGCTGTCCCTCGCCAACACCGCCCTGGCTTCCGCCGAGCGCATCGCTGCCCTCAACCTCAACACCGCCCGTTCCGTTCTGGAAGACAGCGTCTCCGGCGCCAAGGCCGTGATGGGTGCCAAGGACGTTCAAGAAGCCCTGTCCATCCAGGCTTCCCTGGCCCAGCCGAACGTCGAGAAGGCTGTTGCCTACTCCCGCAGCGTTTATGAAATCTCTGCCCAGACCCAGGAAGAGTTTTCCAAGATGCTGGAAACCCAGTTCGGTGACTTCCAGAAGCAAGTCGCCGGTCTGCTGGACAAGGCCGCCAAGTCCGCCCCGGCCGGTTCCGATGTCGCCGTTGCCGCCGTCAAGAGCGCCATCGCCGCCGCGAACAGCGCCTTCGACAACATGAACAAGGCCGCCAAGCAAGTCGCCTCCATCGCCGAAGCCAACGTGGCTGCCGCGACCAACGCGACCGTCAAGGCTGTCAGCGCCTCCGCTCCGAGCAAGAAGAAGGGCGCTTAATTGATCTAAGCCCCCCGCTTCGGCGGGGGACTTTTTTTACCCACAAAAAGGAGAGAGTAATGAGCAATTTCGAACAACTGACCGCTGCGCAAAAAGCAAGTGCTGAAGTAATGATGGCCCTGGTGCGTACCGCCTTCGGTGGCGTCGAGCGTCTGACGACCCTGAATATCGCCGCTTCCCGCGAACTGGTGAACAACGTCATCGCCAACGCCCAGCAAGTCCTGAGCATCAAGGACCCGAGCGAACTGACCAAGATCAACACGTCCCTGGCCCAGCCCAACATGGACAAGTGGATCGAGTACTCGCGCAGCCTGTACGACCTTACCTCCCAGATGCAGAAGGAAGTGACCTCGGTCATGGAAGCCCAGTACAACAGCTTCACCAAGAACGCTTCCAGCGCCATCCAGAAGACCACCGCTTCCACCCCGGTCGGTGGCGACGTTTTCGCCGCGGCGATGAACTCCATGCTCACCGCCTCGACCAAGGCCTTCGACAACATGACCGGTATGGCCAAGCAATTGGCGAACATTGCCGAAGCCAATGTGCAAGCCGCTTCCAACGCGACCGCCAAGGCCGTGACGGCAACCGCCGCTGCCGCCAAGAAGAGCAAGTAAGTCTTCTCGCCTCGCTAAAAACCCCGGCCTCGCGCCGGGGTTTTTTTCGTCTACGGCGCGTGGCATGTTTTCCCTTGAATCAATGGAATCGAGTGCTGCAGGGAGCCGCGCCCCACACCGAGCATCTAAACCCGCCAGACGTCTCAATCTCAACCAGTACCTGGCATGCGGCAGCAAGTCGGCTACCTCAACTCGGTCACGCTCTATTACACGGGCACGACCTGGACCAACAAATCAAACTGCGCCGCCCTCGCCTTCTGAGCGGACGCGTAAAGGCGATCCCCAGCCGGTGTCGAGTGGCTGAGGATCGCTTTTCGAGGGCACACAAGAGCGCTACTTGAAGCAACCGCGGACGTGGGCGGAGGTCCGCCTAAGCCGCGTATTGCGCGGCCGCCTCGACCCCCAAATGCAAATCGGCCGCCTGGGAAAAATGGTCCAGGAGGTGGTCCGCCGTCACACGCACCCGGGGCGCAAGGTATTGGCGATGTGGGTAGTGCAGGACGATTTCCCGATCGCCGGGCATGTGGGTTTTCGATAACAGCACTTTAAGCCGGCCGCTCCGCAAATACGGCATGGCATGATGCAGTCCGGCCTGGATGATGCCGGCTCCGCCTACCGCGAGATCGACCGCAGCCTCGGGTTCGCTCACTTGCAACCGGGCGGAAGGCAGCCAGTCGATGACGCCGCTTGCCAGATTGAACTGCCACGGCGGCGTGGCGCCGGTGGCGAAGCGGACGACGATGCAGTCGTGCCGTTCCAGCGCCGCGACATCATCAGGAACGCCCTTGCGTCGGAGATAATCCGGGCTCGCCACCAGTACGAGCGGCAGCGCGCAGATGCGGCGCGCGATCAGGCTGGAATCGCGGATGATGCCGCCGCGAATGCTGATGTCAAAGCCCTCCGCCACCAGGTCGACCTGACGGTTTTCGAGATCGAGCTCCACCTGCAGGCCGGAGTGGCGCGCCAGCAATTCCGGCAGCGCCGGTACCACCCAGTTGCGCCCAAAGGAGGCGCCCACCGAGATGCGGACCTTGCCCAGAGGCACCTGCGTCGTCTGGGCGACCTCGGCCACCGCGCCATCCAGTTCGCGCAGCACCGCCTCGGCCCGGCCGAAAAACACTTCGCCCTCCACCGTCAGCCGCAAGCGCCGGGTGCTGCGATTGAAGAGGCGAACGCCCAATTCCTCCTCCAGCCGCATGACGCCCTTGCTCACCGCCGCGGGCGTCAAATCGAGCTTGCGCGCTGCCGCCGAAAGGCTGCCCAGTCGAGCGGATTCCACGAATGCCAGTAAGCCTTGAATGTTTCGCATCGGCCGACCTTCAATTTTTAGTTGAATATCTATCAAATATTACTGCGTTTCGGTTGAAGCACATAAGGCCTAAAGTACGCTCCATCAACACAGCAATATGGAGATGGAAATGGAAATGGCAAAAGTGCTCATCAATTACGGCCACCGCCGGCCGCAGGCCTCGCAGTTCAATGCCAAGCTGGCCGCCGCCGTGCGCGATCTGCCCGGCGTCACCTTCAACGACCTGTCCGAGCGCTACCCCGACTTCCAGATCGACGGCGAACATGAACGGGCGCTGCTGCTGGCGCACGATGTCGTCGTTCTGCAATTCCCTTTCCACTGGTACCACACGCCCGCCATCCTCAAGGAATGGCAGGACGAGGTACTGGCTTTCGGCTTCGCCTACGGTCCCGGCGGCGACAAGCTCAAGGGCAAGTCGATGATGATCGCCATGACCACCGGCGGGCCGGCCGAGTCCTATCAGCACGGCGGCTACAACCACTACAGCTTCGACGAACTGCTTTCACCGCTGCATGCCATCGCCAACCTCACCGGCATGCACTGGCTGCCGCCGTTCGTCTCTTCCGGCGTGCTGCGTCTCACGCCCGAACAATTCGCCAGCGATGTCGCGGAATACCGCCGCCGCATCGAGGCGCTGACCGTTTAATCCCCCAACCCACGCAAGGAGAAAACAAATGAAACAACGCATCCTCATCACCGGCGCCACCGGCAACATCGGCCAGGAACTCGTCCGGGCGCTCAAGGCCCGCAGCATCGAATTCTCGGTCATGAGTTCGAAAGCCGGGCAAAGCCTGGACGGCGTGCCGAGCATCGTCGGCGACTTCGCCAAGCCCGAATCGCTGAGGCAGGCCTTCGCCGGTTTCGATGTCGTCTTCCTGCTGCTGCCGCTCGTGCCGGACTTCCTGAGCTTCGGCAGGAATGCCATCGAAGCGGCCAAGGCGGCCGGCGTCCGCCATGTCGTTCGCAGCTCCGGTGCCGGCGCCGATGCCAACAGCCCCTTCGGCATCGCCCGCATCCACGGCGAGGTCGACCAATGGCTGCAGGAGAGCGGCATGGCCTGGACCATCCTGCGTCCGACCTCGTTCATGCAAAACCTGCTCACCTACTACCGCGACCAGATCAAGGGCGGCACCTTCTACGCACCGCAAGGTGACGGCGCCATCGCCCTGGTCGATGTGCGCGACATCGCCGAAAGCGCCGCCGCCATCCTCGCCGACCCGGCCCAGCATGCGGGCCGCACCTACACGCTGACCGGCGGCGAAGCGCTGACCAACGTCCAGCAGCTGGCGCTCGTTTCCTCGGCTACCGGCGAGGAGAAGCGCTACGTCGATGTTCCCGACGAGGCGGCGCGCGAAGCCATGGCCGGCCATGGCGTGCCGGCGGCGGTTATCGATTGGCTGATGAGCCTCAACGCGGTGATCAAGGCCGGCTAGGCCGCCGGGACGACCGACGTTGTCCGCACCCTCACCGGACACCCGCCGCGCCGATTCGCCGACTTCGCGAAAGAAAACGCCGCCGCCTGGCGCTGAGCTCACCTCGAAACGGGGCCTGTCCGCGAGGACGGCCCCTAGGGCGTGTTCACAATCAGGCGACGGTTGCGCGAGGGGTAGGCAGGCTGCA
>JAPUEC010000207.1 GCA_027492775.1 Rhodocyclaceae bacterium | reverse complement strand
CGTAGTTCAATGGATAGAACGGGCGCCTCCTAAGCGCCAGATACAGGTTCGATTCCTGTCGAGGGGACCAGTCTCGCATCGCCCATTCCCCTTGTTTTTTCGCGCATCAACGCTGAACTTAGCGCCCTTCGGCCAAGTCCATCGGAGAGAGGACAGGCGTCGCCCCGACGTCCGTCAAGACGACTTGGGAGTACCTTCATGAAACGCACTGCGACAGCCGCCTGGAGCGGCGATGGCCTGACGGGCACCGGCATGATCTCGACGCAAAGCGGCACCTTCGACCAGCAGCCGTATTCGTTCAAGACCCGCTTCGAAAGCCAGGACGGACGCGCCGGCACCAATCCCGAAGAATTGATCGCCGCGGCGCATGCCGGCTGTTTTTCCATGGCGCTTTCCTTCATCCTGGCCGGCGCCGGCCATGAACCAGAGGAATTGCTGACCACCGCCGAAGTGGAAATCGAGAAAAAGGGCGAAGGCTTCGAAATCACCGCCATCGCCCTCAAGCTGCAGGCGAAGATCGCCAACATCGACCCGACCAAGTTTCAGGAGCTGGCCCAAACCGCCAAGGCCACTTGCCCGGTTTCGAAAGCGCTCTCGGCGGTGCCGAACAGCCTTACGGCCGAGCTTTTTCAAACGCCTGGATAAGCCTGCAATGCGGCGGAAGCGCCGCTTACGCAGGGCGGCGGGCGCTCTAACCGCCTGTCAGCGCCGATTCGATATCGTCAATCAGGTCCTGGGGATGCTCGATGCCGACGGAGAGGCGCAACAAATCCTCGGGGCAGCGCGTCCCCGGCCCCTCGATGCAGACACGGTGCTCGACCAGGCTTTCGACCGACCCGAGCGAGGTGGCGCGGCGAAATACCTTGAGGCGGGAAGCGAACGCGCTCGCCGCGGCCCTCCCCCCCGTGTTCCGCAACGACAGCATCCCCCCGAAACCGCCCTGCATCTGACGGGCGGCGATCTCGTGGCCGGCATGCCCTGGCAACCCAGGGTAGAGGACCTTCGCGACGCAATCGTGGCGTTCGAAATGCCTGGCGATGGCGAGCGCTGAAACCGAGGCCGTGCGTACCCGGGGAAACAAGGTCCGCATACCCCGCGCCAGTAGCCAGGCCTCGAAGGGACCGAGCACCGCCCCGCCATCCACGCGAACACGCTTGATGCGCGCCCAGAAATCATCTTCCGCCTTCGTCACCAGCGCCCCGGCGATCACGTCCGAATGCCCGTTGAGATACTTGGTGCCCGAGTGCATGACGATGTCCGCGCCCAACTCAAGCGGGCGGGTCAGTACCGGCGTCGCCACCGTGGAATCCGTTACCAGCCGCGCGCCGGCGGCATGGGCAAGTTCCGCCGCCGCCGCGATGTCGGTGATTTCCCAAGTTGGATTGGCCGGCGTTTCCACCCAGACGATGTCGGCCGGCGTGCGCAGCTTTTCCGCCAGATCGCCTTCGAGCGGATCGTAGAAATCGAGCGTCATCTTCCAGTTGCCGGCGAATTCGATCAGCCAGTTGCGCAAGCCCCAGTACATATCCGTGGGCGCCACCACCCGTGCGCCCGGGCGGAGCGTCATGAACACCGCCGAAGCGGCCGCCATGCCGGAGCTGAACAACACCGCCGCCGCGCCGCCTTCGAGCTGCGTCAGCAGGGCTTCGGCCGCATCGTAGGCGGGGCTGGAAGCGCGCGAATACATGCGGCCGCCGGGCAGGCCGCCATCGGTGTCTCGCTCGAAAGTGGTGGAAAGGTGCAGGGGCGGCGCGATGTCCCGAAAGGGTTGCTCCGGGCCGTAGGCGCCATGGGCCGCCAGGGTTTCGGGGCGCCGCGTTGAATTTTGGGAAGTCATTTGACCTGTCTGGCAATAGCAAACAGATCAATAGAGGCGGCGGGGCGGCGGAAGGTTCATCCGCCGCCGCTCGCCCGGCGCTTAAAAGATGATCAGGTGCAGGATGCCGCGGAACAGGATACCGATGATCGCGCCCTTGACCGCCACGACGGCGATGCGGGCGATCCGTGGCCCCGCGGACGCGAGGACGGCAAGCCCCACCGGGTCGAAGGTGTTGATAGTGAAACCAGCGATCTTGTTGAGTTCGAGCGCCGTCATCGCCTTGTCCTGAATCATGGGGATGGTGGCACCCATCATCGCCGTGCCGCCAGCGATGTACTTGGTGACGATGGAAAGCACCGCCGACGGCGAAACCCCGACCAGCGCCAGCACCGGGCCGAATACTTGCCCGAGGAAATCGATGGCGCCAATCGCCTTGAGGACATTGACCATGAAAACCGCCAGCACCAGCAGGGGCAGCGCTTTAAGCACTAGCTGGAACCCCTCCTCGGCGCCGACCATGATGATCTGAACCAGTTTCTGTTGCCGCTTTTCGGTCTTGATCTCCTCTTCCGCGCTCTTTTCGACGCTGTCCGGCAAGTGGCGCCCAAAGTAGCGGTAAGTCAGGAAGGCCGCCAGCAGGCCGCCCAGCACTGAGGTCAGCATCACCACCGGCAAATTCAGGCCGAACACCGCCAGCGGAAAGGTGGCGTTGGCCTGCGACATGCCGAGGATGGCAGCAAAGCCCGCCGCCACTTTGCGATCCGAGATCTCGATGTCCTGATCCATGATGCGGAACGTCGACACTGGCGCGGCGAAACTCACCGTGAGAATCTGCACGATGGCGAAGACGCCCAGCCCGGGAATACCGAAGAGCACGAGCGCCGGCGCCGCGACGATGGCAATGCGGCGCAATACGCCGAAGGCGTCCAGCACTCGCATCGTCGCCATCATGAAGACCATGATCGGCATGAGGATGAAAAATGCCAGTTCAAAGCCTTTTTTGCCGGCCGGCAAAAGAATGTCGAGAAAGACCTGCATAAAGGTTCCCTGATTTAATTATTGATTCATCCCGCGTCGCTGCTTGGCTCCCCGATCCCGAGAAGCAGTCGACCGCTAGGTGCAGCAAGTATCCCGGCTGCTATCACCTCGGTCAACGACTACGCAAGAGAGTCGCGCCGCAAGCTTGCGGAGACTCATTTACCCGGGGCGGCGGGCCGCCCAACAGCCCACAGCCCGCTATTAAAGGCCCGAAACGCTGCCTTCCTTCGGATACTCGATCAGGTAATCGATAGCGACGACCAGCGCTTCGTTGGGGGCAAGGGTTCTTTCCCAGGCAAGCACACCGCGCTGTTGTTCCCAGGTTTCGGCCGTCGGTTTCGGATCAAAGGAGGTTTCAACCTTGATTTCGTCGGAGGTGCTCACCGGAGAAGCTTCGACGACCAGCACGTTGACCGGCGTCGTATGCAGGCTCTTCACCGTGATGCGGTCGGTGATCCGGCGCTGGTTGCGTTTCTCGAAAACACCGACGCTTCCCGAATTGCCCTTGACGTGATCCAGGGTCACGCGCATCAGATCGTCCCGTCCGAAGGAGAAGAAAAACTTATCCAAGCCCTGCGGGTTCCAATAGGCGGCGCCGACGTAATTCCCATCCCGGTAAGTCTGCAGATTACCGCCCGGCCAAACGCCGCTAGGCCGCTCAGCCTGGACAGTGACGATCGCCGTCGTATCGAGGCGCGGACTGACCTGGACGCGCTGCTTCGCCGGCAGCGATTGCTTGCCGAGGCTTAACACCACTTCGCGGCCATCGGCAGGAATGGTGGCCAACGCGGGGACGTGGAATTCAGTGGTAAAAGTGCCGTCGGTCCAGAACGTTGGCGCGGAATAATCGTTGCCGCCAGAACTACGGCTTTCCACGGGCGGCAATCGAACGTCAAGCTTCGCCGGTGCTGCCGGCTTTCCCGCATAGGCCGCTGAACCAGTGGATGCCAGCCGCGGCGCCGCATAGCTAAGCAGCCAGGGTGAGGGCGTCGACGCAGACGAGTAAAGGCGTGGCTGGCTGGTGGACAGTGAAACTTTGACATCCTTCCAGTCTTCGCCGGTCTTCTGTGAGACCTGCGCCAGTCGTTCCAGGTTGACCGTGGAGGTCGCCGAATCAAGTTCGACGCGATAGGAAGGCTTCCATCCCGCGCTCTGCAACTGATAGGAAAGCCGGATTTTTCCGGCGCGATCCGCCCGCAGATTGATGGTGATCTTGCGGCCGTCGCGCGCGTCGCTACGCAATCTATCCAAGTCGCGCTCCAGGGCGGCGACCTTCTTCTCGAGTTCACGTTTTTGCGCCGCAGCGCGCTGTTTCTTGCCCAGGGCATCGCTGGCGCCATGCCCAATGGCACCCAGCATGGCGGTAAGGGATTTGGCGTCGGCAGGGACGTTCGATTTCCCGGAAGCCCCATCGCCGAGGCGTTCCAGATACCCCTTCACAATTTCAGCCGCGCCGGCTTCGGCATCGAGGGCAGCCATCTGGTCTTTCAGCGCCTGTATTTTGTTCGCGAGGGTGACCTCGGCGGAATTGGCCGATTCTGTACGTCCCGCATCCTGCATCACCACCTGTCCGACACGGATGCCATGATCGGCATCGATGCGCATGGTTTCGGTACTGAAACTGGCCGTCAAATCCGGAATGATCAATTGAGTTGCGCCGGCCTCGACCTGTGCCGTCCGTACAATTGTCGCGCTCCCGGGATACAAGGTCACTGCAGTGACTGGTGCAACGCTCGCGGCAGAGGCGCCTTCCGCGAGAATAAAGAGAATGGCTCCGAGGACTGAAATAGAAAATGTTTTCACGGCGCGCCTCCCTGGTGCTTGCCATTTGGATGCGGGCAATGGTGACCGAATTCCATGCCAATATCAATCGCCAGGATTCGGCCGCTGATTGTGGTGCCGCAGACCATAAACGGCGCTCTCCGCGGACGGACACCTCAGTTACTTCGAGCTGAAATTCCGCCGGCGATGGCGCGCAAATGCCGCTTTCACCGGCTGTTATGACCGCCGCAGCGCGCGAAGCTGCTGGAGCTCGGCGTCGAGCGCCGTCAGCGATTCGACTGGATGCGGATGGCTTCGATCTGGCCTCCAACAATTCGTCCACCTCGGCGCAATCGGCCTCGGGTGCATCGAGATAACGCAGGATGGTGCGGATGTCCTCCAGCCCATGCGCAGCGTCCGGCAGCGGCGTATCCGTTGCAGGCGGTCGGCGGCCGAACAGCGCCGATAACCGCCATCATCACGGTCGGCGCGATCCCAAGGCAGCCCAGGCCGGGGCTTTACCGTTGGTCGGCAGCCGCGAGAATGACGCGGTTGCGGCCTTCTGCCTTGGCGCGATACAACGCCCGGTCGGCGGAGTTTACGGCCACATCCTCGTTCTGGTCGGCGGACGAGGCAATGGCGACCCCGATGCTGATGGTCACTTGGCCGACAGTAGGCGCCACCGACCCGGCGAGCCCACCCGGAACTTCTCCCCGAGGACCGCCGCGCCTTCAAGATCCGTCGCCGGCAGTAGGGCGATGAATTCCTCACCGCCGAAGCGCGCGACGAAATCCGTGGCACGCGCGGTTGCCTGCAGCAGTTGGGCGACGTGGATCAGGACGCGGTCGCCGACCTCATGGCCATGCATGTCGTTCACCCGCTTGAAGTAATCGACGTCCATCAACAACACGGCGTACGCCTGACCCGTGCGCCGCATGCGCAGGAACTCCGCCTCCAGGGTGAGATTGGCGGCGAAGCGATTGTGAAGACCGGTCAGCGCATCGTGATGCGCCAGCCGTCCCAATTCCTCGTTCGCCGCTTCGAGGGCGGAAGTTCGTTCCTTCACTCGCGCTTCGAGCGTGGCGTTGATTTCCTGGAGTCCTTTCTTGCGTTCCAGCAAGGTCCCGGTCATGGCGTCGAGCGCATCGGCCAGCGCGAGCACCTCTTGCAAGTTGCTGCGAACCGAGAATACGGTCGCTTCGTTTCCGCGCTGGACGTCCTGGGCCGCGCTCGCCAGATATTCGATCGGGCGGCTGAAAGTGGCTGCAATACCGTAAGCCAGCAGCATGAACAGCAAGACGGCCGCGGCGCCGAGCAAAATGAGGTTGCGATGAAGGTCGGTCACCGGCGCCAAGGCCCGGGCAACCGGCTGCCGAACGATGACCCGCCACCCGAGCGGGGTATTGGTCGCCGCATCGACTTCGAGCAGATCGACAAAGCGGCCCGAATCGATTTCGCTGCACGCCGAACAGACGCCGCACGGGGTCGCCGTGATACCCGTCTCGCAGTTGAACGATTTGGCCAGGATTCTGGCCAGCGTGGTTTTCCCGACACCGCGCGTGCCAGTGAACAGATACGCATG
>JAPUEC010000206.1 GCA_027492775.1 Rhodocyclaceae bacterium | reverse complement strand
CTGTTGGTCGAAGTAGCCGATGTCGCCATTTTTCGCAAGGAGCAGGAAGACGTCAACCTGTCATTGTCGCGCGGCACGACGGTGATTGCTGCGGCATTGGGCCCCTGGCCGCAACTCCTCGAAACACCGTTTTTCCCCGAAGGAATCGCCATCAACACCATCGACGGGCGGACCTATGGCGTGCTTCCGCTCCAGTCTTCCGAGGTCAGTTCGGCAAAAACCTTGCTCGCTTTCGCCGTCGATGCCCAGGTTGCCACCGACAACGTCGACAATCTGCTTTGCATCGCCCGGCTCTATGGCAATCACGTCAAGCTCCTTGACTACAGCGAACTCGATTCGCTGACCCGCCTCTTGAACCGCAAGACCTTCGACGAGACCTTCGATCGCTTATTGATGGCCAGCGGTGCCGACAACCTCGATGACGATCAGGAAGACCGCCGCGCCACCGAGGATGGCGACCCCTGGTTGGGCGTCATCGACATCGATCATTTCAAGCGCATCAACGACAACTTCGGTCACCTTTTCGGCGACGAGGTACTGCTGCGGGTGGCGGAATTGATGCGCAAGACCTTCCGTACCGGCGATCGCCTCTTCCGCTTTGGTGGCGAAGAGTTCATCGTCATCCTCAACGCCAACAGCGACGACCTCGCCGCCAAGGGATTCGACCGTTTTCGGGAGGCGGTGGAGGCTTATGAGTTTCCGCAGGTCGGCAAGGTGACCTGCAGCGTTGGCATCACCGGCGTTGCAAATACCGACGTGCCCACGGACGTGGTTGGACGGGCGGACGAGGCCTTGTACTTCGCCAAGGAACATGGCCGCAATCAGGTGCATTGCTACGAAGCCCTGGTCGCACAGGGCGCCATTGCGAAAGCCGCCGCGCCGGAAGCCACCGCCAACGACGATTTCGACATCGACGCCCTGTTCGATTGAGTTTTCCGGTCATTCCGACCGGAAATATTCCTCCAGCCGTTCGAAAATGGCATGATCGGCGCCGTGGCGCCGGACATCCATGACATCTTCCAGCTTTTCCACCTGCTTGATCATCTGCGGCAGACGCACGTCTTCATTGACCAGCAGCCAGATGCGGCTGGTCGAGCCATTGCCGACCGGCATGCAAAGGATGCCCTCGACGTTGTAGGCGCGGCGTGAAAACAGTCCGACCACGTGCGACATGACCCCAGGGTGGTTATTGACGGAAAGTTCGAGCACCGTGCGGGATAGCGCCTTGCTTTCGGGAAGTGTGCTTGCGTTCATCTCAGCCTCCGATCATTTCCTTGTTGGCGGCACCGGGCGGCACCATGGGATAGACCATTTCCTGAACATCGATGCTGGCGTGGATCAGGCAGGGGCCTCTCGTATTGAGCGCATCCCGAAGTACGGCCCGCGGATCGGCGGCGTCGTCGAGATCGACGGCCCGCACGCCACAAGCTGCTGCGAGCTGCGGGAAATCCGGGACGAGCGTGAAGCGCGAGGCGTAAATGCGCTCCCCGTAAAAAAGCGTTTGCTGCTGATTGACCAGCCCCAGGGAAGCGTTGTTCATCAACACGATCTTGACATTCGCCCGTTCCTGGGCGGCGGTGACGAATTCCTGCACGTTCATGAGGATGGACCCGTCTCCCGAAAAGCAGACGACGGTGCGCTCAGGCTCGGCGAGGGCGGCGCCAATGGCGGCCGGCAGCCCGAATCCCATGGTTCCGAGACCGCCGGAAGTCAGCCATTGGCGCGGTCGCCGCAGCGGATAGGCCTGAGCCACCCACATTTGATGTTGGCCAACATCGGTGGCGATGATTGCGTCGTCATCCAGAGCATCGGCGACCGCCTGAATCAAGCCATAGTGCGTGCGGGGATTCTGGCGTCCCGGCAGCATCAGCGGGTGCGCCTGCTTGAGATCCGCGACACGGGATAGCCATTCAGTCCTGGGTGTGGCTGCGATTCGGGGCAGGAGCTGGCGAAGGACTTCCCGGACATCGCCGGTGATGCCGACGTGCGCGTTCTTGATCTTGTCCAGTTCGGAGGGGTCGATATCGATATGGATGATTTTCGCCTGCGAACAAAAGGCGGCGACCTTGCCGGTCGCCCGGTCGTCGAATCGAGCGCCCACCGCGATGAGCAAATCGCATTCATCGAGCGCCAAATTCGTGCAGCGGGCGCCATGCATGCCAAGCATGCCCAGCACCAGCGGATGGTCGGTGGGCATGGCACCCAGCGCCATGAGGGTCATCACTGTCGGAAGCGATGCTTTCTCGGCCAACTCGATAACTTCTTCGCCGGCACCGGAATGAACCACGCCGCCGCCAAGATAGAGGATGGGCCGCTCGGCGGAAGCGATCATGTCAATCGCCAGGGAAAGGGCAGAATCATCCGCGACCGGGGGGGTATCCGGCACGGCGGGTGCAGGCCAGGCGGTAACCTCGATGCGCTGGGTCTGCACATCCTTGGGAATGTCGACCAGCACCGGCCCCGGACGGCCGGACATGGCGATGCGGAATGCCTGAGGAATCATTTCGAGCAATTCTTCCGCCGAACCCGCCATGAAATTGTGCTTGGTGATGGGAACGGTCAGGCCGTAGGTGTCGACTTCCTGAAAGGCGTCGGTGCCGATCATCGCCTTCGGCACCTGGCCGGTGATGGCCACGAGCGGGATGGAATCGAGCTTCGCGTCGGCAATCGCGGTCAGCAGATTGGTTGCGCCGGGCCCGGAGGAGGCGATGCAAACGCCGGGAACACCCTTGGCGCGGGCAATTCCCTGGGCGATGAAGCCCGCACCCTGCTCATGGCGGGCAAGCACGTGATGGATTTTTTGCGATTGCGACAGCGCGTCGTAAAACGGCAGGATGGCGCCGCCAGGAATGCCGGCAACGACGGTAACTCCCTGTCGTTCAAGCAAGCGCACGACAATCTCGGCTCCGGTGAGATATTCGGAGTTCGGAGGGCAAGTTTCAGACACGGTTTTCTCCTTTCGGGTTTGGGCGCTGCCGGCGAGAGACGTTAACGCAAAACCCCGCCTGGCTTGACGCCGGCGGGGTTTGTGGAATTTGCTGCTTGCTGCTTTTTACCTCGGAGCCCGCCGTGCGTTCTTAACGACGACTACCGGTACGACCACCGTCGGCGCGACAACCGAAGCTGAAACCACAGCAAAAGTCAGAAAGGCGTCGCCAAGGCGGGGCATGGTATGGGTCCTAAAATTGGAATAATGATTATCCTACTGATTTGATCGGAATTGCAACTGCAGAATCCATTTGCGGGAAAGCGGAGTTCCTATTGCCATCGGCGGAGAACTTTGCGATAATCCGCCGCTTTGGTTTATCTACACAGGAATTCTTCATGGCCAATAGCGCACAAGCCCGCAAGCGCGCCCGTCAAGCAATCAAGCAGCGTGCACATAACACCAGCCTGCGTTCGACGCTGCGCACCGCCATCAAGCGCGTGCGTCAGGCGATCGAAGCCGGTGACAAGGCAGCTGCCCAAACCGTTTTCCAGCAATCCGTCGCTGTGGTTGACCGCATCGCCGACAAGAAGATCATTCACAAGAACAAGGCATCCCGTCATAAGAGCCGCCTGTCGGCCCAGATCAAGGCGCTGGCTGCCTGATCCTCGAGCACATGAATTGATGAAATGGCGCCTTGGGCGCCATTTTTGTTTCAACGCTCGCTTTTTTCGCCGGCCGGTGTTTCGATTGGGCAAAGCCCGGCCATGATCTGCAAGTCGTTATCCTTGGCGAAGTTGAGCACGAAGCGATAAATCATCGGTTCCACGTCGTTCAGCCGCCCATCCACGAAAACCGCTTTTTCGCCGTCGTAGTCGCCGGGGCCGACGTAAGGGGAATACTTCATCCTGCGTTCGGCGCCAAAGGCGGACATCACGCCGCACAGTCGTTCCGCCCAATCGCTGGGCCGAAAGCGCTTGCCTTCAGTGGTCAGGCCGATAATGACGAAGGGGGCTGATTCGGGAAGGGGCATGAATCCGCTCCGGGGGAAAGGTTGGTTCTATTTCGACGCATTCTATCAGAGGGCGGGTCTGTGGCGACGAACCGGTATTACCCGAGAAAAACCCTTTACGAATAAGCGGATGCATTGCATTTGAATAATTCACTCAATATACTGATGCTATTGGCTTGATCCAAAGGTGATTTAATGAGAAATCCCGTCGTTCCGAAATATGGCTTCCGCATCCGGACGCGGAATGGAGCTATCGTGGATAACTTGCTGATTGCCGGCCGCGACGCTCAGGATGCGCAACGCAAACTGATGCAGATGTATCACGGCTGCGAAATTCTCGGCGCTTGCAGTATGCCGCCCACCCGCACTGGGCAGGCGAGCTACGAAGAAGTCATGAACATGATTACTGCGATCTCGCAGTAATTGCGCCGAAGTTACAGGAATCCTTCCGCCTTCAGCTCTTCGTAGAGTGCCAGATAATCCCTGGCGCCCGTGCTGGAAGCGTTGTGCCTGAAGATGTCGCGGTTGAGTGAAGGGCTTTCGGCGACGGCGACATTCTCCGAAATCACCGTCTCGCAAACTTCATCCCCATAGCGTTCGCATAGCCGGTCACGGACGTCGTTACTCATGCGGCGACGACGGTCGAAGCGCGTCAACAGGTAGCGGCGTTCGACCCGGCGCTTTAGAACCGGCTCGAGCACCTGCAAGGTTCGGGTGATGTGTTCCGAAGCCTGCAGCGATAAATAGTCGGTGGAAATCGGGATGAGCAGATGGTCGCAGGCGAAAATGGCGTTGAGCGCCAACACGCCGATATAGGGGCAGCAATCGATCAGCACCGGGCGAACGCCCCGCGTGCTTTCCATCGCTTCGAGGCCGGTGCGCAATTTGTTGAGAATGGTCGGGCCCTTGCCGAAGATGGAGTCGACCTTGATCAATTGCTGATGGGAGGGCACCAGATAACCCAGGTGTTCCCAGAGCATCTCAAGCTCCGCCAGCGGCTTGGCGTCCTGGTAATAGGCGAACAGGCTGCGATTGGCCTCCTGCGGCATACCGCCGTGGATGCTGGAAAGATGCCCCTGCGGGTCGAGATCGAGGAGTAGCGGAGTTTCTCCATGACGCGCGACTGCGGCGGCAAGATTGAGCGTGGTTGTCGTTTTTCCGACGCCGCCCTTCTGGTTGAAGATGGCAAGACGCATGGGTTTTGGCCGGTGAGGGTGTCTTATGTACAAAGCGCTATTTTTCACTTAACATGCCATTTTCCGCAACCGCGAATGAATATATATTTTTTTAAACGTGGTTGTTCCGGCGGCATTGGCCGCCGTTTTCATTTATTGCGGGCTCATATTCATATGTCGCACTTGATGAACACCTATTCCCGGTTGCCGGTGGCGTTCAGCCATGGACAAGGCTGCCGGGTTACCGATATCGGCGGCCGTGAATATCTCGATGGCCTGTCGGGGATCGCCGTATCAACGCTGGGCCACGCCCATCCCGCCTTGGTGGCCGCTATTGCCGGCCAGGCCGGGCGCTTGTTGCATACCTCCAATTTATTCCGGGTTCGCGAACAGGAACTGCTTTCCGACAAGCTGGCCGCCCTATCCGGGCTCGATGAAATCTTCTTTTGCAATTCCGGTTGCGAAGCCAACGAGGCGGCCATCAAGCTGGCGCGCTTCTACGGCCACAAGAAGGGTATCGAATCGCCTTCCATCATCGTCATGGAAAAGGCTTTTCACGGCCGCACCATGGCAACCCTGTCCGCAACCGGCAACCGCAAGACGCAAGCGGGTTTCGAGCCGCTCGTTTCGGGTTTCGTGCGCGTTCCTTTCAATGACATCGAAGCCATCAAGGCCGTTGCAGAGCACAATCACAGCGTCGTTGCCGTCATGGTCGAGATCATTCAAGGCGAGGGCGGCATCAATCTTGCGCCTCTGGAATATCAACGCCAACTGCGCCAGTTGTGCGACGAAAAAGGCTGGCTGTTGATTTGCGACGAAGTGCAGTGCGGCATGGCGCGAACCGGCAAGTGGTTCGGTTTCCAGCACGCCGGCATTAAGCCCGACATCGCCACCTTGGCCAAGGGTTTGGGCTCCGGCGTTCCCATCGGCGCCTGCCTGGCAGGTGGGAAGGCGGCTGGCCTCTTCGGTCCTGGTAATCACGGATCGACCTTCGGCGGCAACCCGCTCGCCTGTACGGCCGCATTGACCACCATCGAGGTGATCGAGCGCGACGGGCTGATGGCGCAGGCGGAGAAGGTGGGCGAGACCCTGCGCCGGCGTTTCGGCGAAGCCCTGGCGGGCTGCGCCGGCGTGGTGGATATTCGCGGCAAGGGACTGATGGTTGGCAT
>JAPUEC010000205.1 GCA_027492775.1 Rhodocyclaceae bacterium | reverse complement strand
CTCCCAGGCGGTGCGCCAGTCCTGGCTTGTGGCGCCAATGCGGGCGAAACGCAGCCCCGAGCCGTGGCTCGCCAGCGCCGAATAGGTGCCGGCCGGATCGGCGCGGTAGCCCAGTGCCGCCAATTCGGCACGCAGCCGCGGCGCATCGCCGGATTCGGCAAAAACCAGCGCCCGGCGGGCGTTCAATTCGGCAGCATCGGCGGCGGTGAGGCGGCTGTAGAGCCGGTGCGCCTGTTGGCTCAGGATGGGCAGCATGGCCGGCTGCGGGCCGTTGTAAAAGGCGATGGTGCGCGTCTTGCCGAGTTCGACGACCTCGGCCGGCACGGCGTTGACGCCTAGCGCCGGGAAAAGCCCCCAGAGCAGCGCCAGCGCATAAACAGCAGGTGCGGCCAGGGTATGGGCGAGTGCCCGCTCCCGCCACCAGCTCCAGGCCAAGTAAACGCCAGCCGGCAGCAGCCAAACCCAGCCGCCGAGTTTGAATCGCCAGGCGAAGACGGCGATCGCGCCGCCGAGCAGCAGCGCCACGATCAGCCCGAGACGGAAGGGCCAGCGCGCGCGGAGCGTGGGCAGGGCGACGGCGGTGAAAATGGCGAGCGGCACCAATGAACCGATGAGGTAGCGGTCGAAACTACGGAGGAAGAGGAAAGGCACGAAAGTGACCAGGAACCAGACCAGCAGCAGCCGCGAGACGCCGCCCGCACGGCGCGCCTGCCAAGCGGCGACGGCGAAGACGAACACCCAGGGGAGCGCGACATTGAGCAGGCCGAGCAGGATTTGCGGACTCAAGACCAAAAAGCGGCGGGATTCGATTTCATCGGCGAAGACCAGCGCCGCCGCTTCCGGGTAGCGCATCCGCACCACCGCGAACCAGGGCAGCGCCAGCGCGGCAAAAAGCACGACCGGCGGCAGCCAGTACCGCCAGCCGGCGCGGGCATCGGCCAGGGTCAGACGTCCGCTGACGAAAAGCCCTGCCACGCCGCCGCCGAACACCAGAAAAACGATCGGCCCCTTGACCAGGAAACCGGCGGCGAGCAGCACCGCCGCCAGCCCCGGCCAGAACCAGCGGCGCTTGTCGAGGCCGACCAGCAGCGTCCAGAAGGCGGCGGCGGAGAGGGCGGCGACCGGCACGTCGAGCATGAAGCGCCGGCCCTCGGTATGCAGGCCCAGGCAGCCGAGCAGGATACAGCCGGCGATGAAACCGGTACGGGCCTCCTGGGTCAGGCGGCGGGCGATGCCGGCGGCGGAAAGCACCAGCAGGGCGGAGAAGGCGACGGCGATGAGACGGGCGTTCACCAGCGAGACACCGAAGAGTTCGAAACTGCCCCGCCCCAACCAATAGAGCAGCGGCGGCTTGCGGATGCGCGGCACGGCATCGAGAAAAGGCACCAGCCAGTGGTCGCCCGCCATCATTTCCATTGGCGTGCGCAGGCCGAGGAAGAATTCGTCCTTGCCGGTGATGCCGGTCGGCTCCCAGATGCCGGGCGCGACCAGCAGCAGGGTCAGCGCGGCGAGCACGAGAAGGGGGAAGCGGGTAAGCAGGGCAGGCATGGAGGCGAATTCTACCCGCTTGGGGTGATGCCCGCAGGACGGCTTGGTCAAGGCGCATGCGTCGCCGGTTCGGTAATCGTGCGGCGCCTTGCTGCCAAAAAATTATCGAATTGTGTTTACAAATTATCGTAAAACGATAAACTTTTTGAAAAAACCAATCGGGAGCTGAAATGGAAATGGCTTTTGACGCTGCCCGGCAGCGCGTCCGCGTGATTTCGCAACGCATGCGCCTGCTGGTGCTGCTCGGCGTGGTCATCGCGGTGGGCGGCACGCTTCTGATCTGGGGCAGCCCGGAGCTACCGCGCTGGTTGCTGGCCGATCTCGGTGTGGCCGACAAGATCGCCAGCCCGTCGCCGACGCTCGCCGTGCGTGCCGCCGGCCTGTTGGTGACGGCCGTGCCGGTGGGCCTGTTCGTCTTTGCGTTGCTGCAGAGCCGGCGCCTCCTGGCCGAGTATGCCGAGGGCGGCCAGTTCAGTTGGTCGGCGGCGCGCCGCTTACGCCGGATCGCGCTGGTGATCTGCTCCCTTGCCGTTGTCGGGCCGCTGACGCGCACGCTCTTGATTCTGGTGCTGACCTTCAACAATCCACCGGGGCAGCGCCTGCTCAGCATCGGCTTCTCGTTCAACGACTATTTCATGGGCATCGTCGGCGGGCTGCTGCTCGTGATTGCCTGGGTCATGGTCGAAGCGGCGCGGCTGGCCGAAGAAAACAGCGGGTTCGTCTGACATGGCCATCGTCGTTACCCTCGATGTCATGCTCGCCCGGCGCAAGATGCGCTCCCGCGATCTCGCCCAGCAGGTCGGCATCACCGAACAGAATCTTTCGCTGCTCAAGTCGGGCAAGGTGCGGGGCGTGCGTTTCGAGACGCTGGAAAGGATTTGCACCATCCTGCAATGCCAGCCGGGCGATCTGCTCGAATACGTGGCGAGCGATGCGGAGCGCGTAGCACCGCCCGAGTCCTGACATGCTCGGCGGGCGCTTCGGCGGTCGGGCTTTCGCCATCGCCCTGATGGCTTCCGTGCTGCTGCACGCGTTAGTCTTCTGCTTCGGCGGGCCGAATCCGGTTTCGTCGTCGCTCCTGCGGTTGAAGATCACACTGCGCGCATCGCCCGAGAAGCTTTCAGTGACGCCGCCGCTTGAGCCCGTGGCTGCCCTCCCTGTTCGGGGTCGCGCGTTGCCTAAGCCGAGTGCGCTCGCCGTCTCAAGGCCGCCCAGGGAAGGCGCTTCCGTCATGCCGGCGCCCGCACCCACGCCAACGCTCGACATGGACGCCATCCGCCAGCAGGCGCGCGAGGTCGGGCAAGGGATGGCGGTCAACGGCAACGCCAGAACGGCCGGCGCGATCGGCCAAAAAACTCCGGTTGCAAGCCCGCTGGAGCGTGCCCTCGCTCACCAGCCGATCCTCAGCGAGACCACCCTGGCCGACGGCACCCGTTTCGTCCGCTTCAAGGGCAACACTTGCCTGCGCGTTCCCGCGCATGTGCCGTCCTGGCGCGATCCCGGTGTGGTGCCAGTGCAATGGATGGTGACCAATTGTTGAAGGGGCGCGATCGATCCGCGTGCCGTGGATTGAAAAGCGCCGAAATCAACCGCCGGGAGACGTCTGGCTCGTGCTGGTGCGCACGACGCGGCCGCTTTCGTCGAAATGCACATTGAAAAAGGATTCGGTACTGGATTCCGATTTCACCTTCCAGTCCCACACCCATTCCTTCTTGAGCGGAAAGAACATTTCCTGCGCCGGCTTGCCGAGGAGACGCCGGATTTGCGCCTTGTCCATGCCCGGCTGGACGCGGGCGAAGTTGGCTTCGGTGAGCACCTGCCGGATTTCGCGCAGGATGTTGTCCGGGCCGATCACCAGCATGTAGTTTTCGACGCCGTTGGGCGTGCGCGGATATTCCCAGGTGACGCTGCCGTCGCTTTCCTTCCATTCCATGGTTGGCGCCCCCATGCGGTCTCTGACCTCGAAGGCGGTCGAGACGCCGGGTTTGAGTTCGTTGCGATCGATGGCATCGCATCCCAGAAGAAGGGCGGCGACGGCGGTACAGAAAATCGCGGCTAGCTTTTTTTGCATCATGCGGTTCCTTCTCGGTTTGGGGGCGGCCAAGATTCGGTCGGCTAAAGAAACCGAAGATTGCCGTGGCCGGTGCTCGTCTAATCGACGGGCGAGGCGGGCGGAAGTTCACAAAACCTCGGAACGAAAAGATGAGAGAAGGAGAGAATAACGAGCGGCGCTATGCGGCGGGGGGCAGCATCCGGGCCGGCAAACGCGCCGATACGGGTTGCGGGTCGAGATCGATTTGCCGGTCCTCTAAGGGGGCATTTTTCATCCCGAGTCGGGGGTCGTCGGGAGTAAAATTGCGCCCAGGTCGCAGCCCCGATTCGTCCACCTTCGCCTCCATTCCGAATACTCGATTACCGACGGTATCGTTCGGGTCGGGGACGCGGTCAAGCGGGCGGCTGCGGATGGCATGCCGGCCTTGGCGCTGACCGATCTCGGCAATTTGTTCGGTCTCGTCAAGTTCTATACCGGCGCCCGCGGCAAGGGAGTGAAGCCCATCGCCGGCGCCGATTGCTGGTTCGCGAATCCCGATGCGCCGGACGATCCTTGCCGCCTGCTGCTCCTGGTGAAGAATCGCGCCGGCTACCAGCAACTCTGCGAACTGCTGACCCGCGCTTATCTCGCGCCCGACCGCCACGACAAGGCGATCATCCGCCGTGAGTGGCTGCGTGAAATTGGAAGCGATGGGCTGATCGCCCTTTCCGGCGCCCATCTCGGCGATGTGGGCGAAGCGCTGGTCAATGGCAATCTCAAGCTCGCCGCCCAGCGTGCCACCGAGTGGGCGGGGCTCTTCCCCGACGCCTTCTATCTCGAAGTGCAGCGCTACGGTCAGCCGCAGCAAGAGGCCGTGGTGCAGGCGACCGCCACTCTGGCGGGCGAACTCGGCTTACCGCTGGTCGCGACGCATCCGGTGCAATTCCTGGACCCCGACGATTACCGCGCCCATGAGGCCCGCGTCTGCATCGCCGAGGGCTATGTGCTGGGCGACATGCGCCGGCCGCGCGTCTTCACCGAGCAGCAATATTTCAAGAGCCAGGCGGAGATGACGGAGCTTTTCGCCGATCTGCCCGAAGCCTTGCAGAACGCCGTCGAGATTGCCCGCCGCTGCAATATCGAGCTGACGCTGGGCAAGAATTTCCTGCCCGACTTTCCCACGCCCGCCGGCATGGGGCTCGACGACTTTCTGGTGCAGGAGGCGAAGACCGGGCTGGAGCGCCGTCTTGCCGAGCTCTATCCCGACCCGGCCAAGCGCGAGGAACGCCGCGCCGAATACGAAGAGCGCCTGGAGTTCGAGTGCAAGACCATCATCCAGATGGGCTTTCCCGGTTACTTCCTGATCGTTGCCGACTTCATCAACTGGGCCAAGAACAACGGCGTTCCGGTCGGCCCCGGCCGGGGTTCCGGCGCCGGCTCGCTGGTCGCCTATAGCCTCGGCATCACCGACCTCGACCCGCTCGCCTACGCGCTGCTCTTCGAGCGCTTCCTGAATCCGGAGCGGGTGTCCATGCCCGACTTCGACGTGGACTTCTGCCAGGACAACCGCTGGCGCGTCATCGAGTATGTGCGCGGGCGCTACGGCGCCGAGGCGGTTTCGCAGATCGCCACCTTCGGCACCATGTCTTCCAAGGCGGTCATCCGCGATGTCGGCCGCGTGCTCGATCTGCCCTACTCGATGTGCGATCGGCTATCGAAGCTGATTCCGGTGGTCCAGAACAAGCCGGTGTCGCTCGCCGAGGCGCTGGAGCAGGAACCGGCCTTGAAGGAGATGATGGACGACGAGCAGGACGGTGAATCCATCCGCCAGCTCTTCACGCTCGCGCAAAAGCTGGAGGACTTGACCCGCAACGTCGGCATGCACGCCGGCGGCGTGCTCATTGCGCCCGGCCGCATCACCGATTTCTGCCCCATCTATCAAGCCGCCGGTAACGACGCTTCGCCCGTCTCTCAATTCGACAAGGACGACGTCGAGAAGGCCGGCCTGGTGAAATTCGACTTCTTGGGCCTGCGAAATCTCACCATCATTCAGCTCGCGCTCGAATACGTCGAGCGCCTGACCGGCGAGAAGCTCGACCTCATGAGCCTCGGGTTCAACGACCCCGCCGCCTACCAGATTCTCAGGGACGCCAACACCACCGCTATCTTCCAGGTGGAATCGGAAGGGATGAAGAAGCTCCTCAAAAAGCTCGCGCCCGACCGTTTCGAGGACATCATCGCCGTGCTGGCGCTCTACCGTCCTGGCCCGCTCGGTTCGGGCATGGTGGACGACTTCATTCTCCGGAAGAAGGGCCAGCAGAAGATCGATTATTTCCACCCGGACCTCACCGCCTGCCTGTCGCCGACCTACGGTGTCATTGTCTACCAGGAACAGGTGATGCAGATCTCGCAGATCATCGGCGGCTACACCCTGGGCGGCGCCGACATGCTGCGCCGGGCGATGGGCAAGAAGAAGCCGGAGGAAATGGCCAAGCACCGCGAGACCATCGCCGCCGGCGCCGCCGAAAAGGGCTACGACCCCAAGGTGGCCGAGCACCTTTTCGACCTGATGACCAAGTTCGCGGAATACGGGTTCAACAAGTCGCACACCGCTGCCTATGCCGTCGTCACCTACCAGACCGCCTGGCTCAAGGCGCACCACTGCTCGGCCTTCATGGCGGCGACCCTGTCGTCGGACATGGACAACACCGACACGGTCAAGATCTTCTACGACGACGCCGTCGCCAACAAGAT
>JAPUEC010000204.1:363-6336 GCA_027492775.1 Rhodocyclaceae bacterium | reverse complement strand
AACCCGTTTCTGTTGGCGACGTTGTGAGTCTTTACGCCGATGTAGTGCGAATTGGGCGAACTTCCATCGCCATCAAGGTCGAAGTCTTCGCGGAACGTAATTTTGCCGACCATCACGTTGTCAAAGTGACAGAAGCGCAACTAACTTTTGTTGCCATCGATGCGAACGGGAAAAAACGGGACGTACCCGCGGAGATTGAGTAGAATCCGTAACTTATGACCCATAGCTCATGTATGGAGCGAAAACTGATGACCAAACCTATTCTGCGTGTTTTGCCGGCAACGCTGCTGGCCCTTTTTTCGGGCGTTGCCTCGGCCGCCGCTTTCCAGTTGCTGGAGCAAAACGCCAGCGGCATCGGTGTTTCATACGCGGGATCGGCGGCCGTTGCCGAAAACGCCAGCACCATTTTCTACAATCCGGCCGGCATGACGTTGTTGCCCGGACGGCAAGTTTCGTTGGGCGTCACTGCCATCAGACCGAGCTACAAGTTTCGTAACGAAGGCTCGAGCGGTACTGGACCTTTGGCGGGTGCGATGTCCATCGGTGGCAATGGCGGCGACGCGGGCGGGTGGGCCGGGGTCCCCAACGCATATGCCTCTTGGCAGGTGGCACCACAATGGTTCGTTGGCCTTGGCATTTCCGCGCCATTCGGCCTCTCGACCAAGTATGACGACAACGCCTGGCGTGGGCGCTACCACTCTCTCAAATCAGAAATTCAGACCGTCAACATCAATCCTTCGGTGGCCTATCGGCTGAACGATAAGGTCTCGCTCGGTTTTGGCGTCAATTACCAACGCATCGATGCAGAAATGACCAGCGTCTTGCCCTTGGCCGGTAGCCCAATCGCCGGTTTGAAGGGTGACGATTCCGCCTGGGGCTGGAACGCCGGCGCGCTATTCACTTTGTCGCCTTCGATGCGAGTCGGCATCGGCTATCGCTCTTCGATCAAATATACGCTCGAGGGTAACTCGACCCGCGGGCCCTTGATTACACCTGCTTCCGCGAAGTTGGAATTGCCCGACACCTTTACCCTATCGGTTTGGGAACAAGTCTCCGACCGCTGGGAAGCCATGGGCGACCTCTCCTATACGAATTGGAGCACAGTCGACCAATTGCGGATCATGGATCGCAACGCGGGCACGCTTATCACCACCGAGAGCTTTGGCTACAAGGATTCCTGGCGCTTCGCCTGGGGTGCCACCTATAAATATTCGGACGCCTTGAAGCTCAAGTTCGGGATCGGCTATGACCGTACCCCGGTTCGCGATTCCACTCGTTCAGCGCGTGTGCCTGACAACAACCGCATCTGGCTGTCGTTGGGGACGCAGTGGAGACCGGCTAAGGATTCGGCAATTGACGTCGGTTATGCCTACCTCTACGTCAAGGATCCGTCGATCGCTCAGACCAAGACGTTTGCGCCGGGCGTTACCGCGACCTTGCGAGGCAAGTACGACGCCAGCGCTCATATCCTGGGCGTGCAATACACCCAGGGTTTCTGACGCTACGCTCCGGGCGGGGAGCGCGGCTTGCGACTCGAATTATCCGACATCTCCATCGGCTGGCGCGAGGGCCTGCTCGCCCTCGTCGTTGTCCTGGCGTTGTACATGCTGGTCGAGCTTTGGCGGGTGCGGCGGTTGCGCCGCAAACGCGCGGAAGGCCAGCGCCGCACGGCGATCGAACCCTCCGTCTTGCAGGCCGCCTATGACACCGATCCCCATCCGGCGGGAGGCAGCGATGGTGCGGACGATGCGGACGACGCCAATCTCGAGCCGCCACCCCATTTGGCGGAAGAGGCTTTCATGCACGGTGTCGAAAGCGAACTGTCGCAGATGCGCGAGGAACTCGATGCGCTGCGTGGCGAGTTCGCCGCCCTGCGCGAAGAACTCCGGCACGAGGCGGCGCAACTGCGCGCCAGCCAGACGGTTTCCCCGCAATATAGCGACGCCATGCAGATGGCGATGACCGGCTATGAGACCGATGTTATCGCCGAGCGCTGCGGGATTTCCCGGGCCGAGGCGGAACTGGTCGCGGCATTGGTCAAGAACCAGGAACGGTGAGGCGGGCGATGGCGGAACGATACGACAGCGAAGAACACGAGACCGAGTTGCGCGGCAAGCTTATGAAGCGGCTGGCGGTCGCCGGCGTCATGGTGGCGCTGCTGCTCGGAGTCCTGGCATTCTTCGATTACCTGGCCGCGCCGCCGGAGCCTTCCGCCCCTGTATTCACCAAGCCGGTGCCGGTGCCGCCGAAAAAGGAAGTGACGCAGCCGGTACGTCCCAACCCCGATCTGGCTGAAGCGCCGAAAACCGAGGCACCGAAGGAAGCGGAAAAGCCTGCCTTGCCGGCGCCGCCCGCCCCCGAGGCGCCGCCAAAACCGGAAGTCGCTGCCCAGCCGGCGCCTGTCACACCTCCCGACAACAAAGCTGCCGGCAAGATTCAGCCGCAACGCGCTGCGCCCCCCGCTGCCGAGGCGGCGCCGGCAACACCTACGCGCAACGCCCAACGCCCGGTTCCAGAGGGGACTTCGGCGCCGGTGAGCCCCGGCTCTCCGGCTGCGCCGACGGGGCCGGCGACGCCGCCGGTACAACCGGCTCAGCCGGCCCAAACCCCCTCCGCGACGCAGCCGCCGGTCGCGGTTTCGCAGCCGGTGACCATCGCACCGCCACCGTTGGCAAGGCTGCTTTCCGGTTACGTCGTTCAAGCCGGCGTGTTCAACAATGCCAGAACTGCGGAAGAGCTTCACGCCAAGCTGGCACTCAACGGCATTCCCTCAACACTCGAGGCGCGGGTCCAGGTCGGGCCCTTCAAGACCAAGGCCGAAGCGGATGCGGCGCGGGAAAAAATGAAGGCGCTCGGCATCAGTGGCATCCTCATCCCGCCGACCGGGGCGCGTCGCCAGTAAGGTGCGCCGCCACACGGTGCTGCCACTGCAGTGTGGGACGAGTGTGATTACAAAAGCCGCCGAGTCGTACCAGGATTGAGCCAAACATCGTTTCTGCAAGCGCGGACGACGACGCTTTGGCGTGTCGCCGGTCAGCCGGCTTCTTCTCCCAGCGATTTCTTGAGACGTCGGGTGAATGCCAGCATTTCTCTGGCTGCCTGCACATCGCCTCTTTCCTCGGCGATCACGATTCCCTGGTTGTAGGCCTCGATCGCTTCCTTCGGCCGGTCGGCCGCGGTCAAAGCCTTGCCCAGCAATTTCCAGGCGGCCGAGTATTTCCGATCCAGGGCAATTGCACTCCTGAAGCATTCGGCCGCTTTCGCCGGTTCGCCGGCGTGCAGCCATTCATTGCCAAGCGAGTAGCGAAGCAAAGCGCTGTCGCGCGGGCCGTCGAGCAGTTTTTCCAATGCGGTGATGCGGGTATTCATCGAGCCTTTCTGCCGCCCCCGTCCCCGACCAGCGCAAAAGGTGCCCAGAACAAGGGGTGGGCGTAGCTGTATTGCTGACCGGCCGCGGTGCGCATGAGTTCCAATTGCGCCGCCCGCAATGCCTCTGCCCGCATGCCATCCGGTGCCTGGCTTTGGCGGGCGAAGATGGCGCTGACCAGGCTGCGGGCGGAGGCGCTCTCCACCGGCCAGTGCGTCACCAGCAGGGCGCGGGCGCCGGCGAAGAAGAATCCTCGCCCCAGCCCGGAAAGCGCTTCCGTGGCATCACCGTCGCCGCTGGCGGTGTTGCAGGCCGAAAGCACGACCCAGTCGGCGTCCAGCTTCAAACCGAGGACGTCGGAGAGCGTCAGTAAGGGTGACTGCGCCTCGTTTCCCGGCAAGCTCATGGCCAGTGCCGGTTCGTCCAGCCCGGGCAGGTCGCCCGGTTGCAACCCGTGGGTGGCGAAGGCCACGACGGCATGGCGGGAAAGGTCGCGATTGAGGACGTTGTCGCGCAGTGCCGCGGTGCCCAGAAGGGTGGCTTCCGGGGAGCGCGCGCCGAGGGCCTGAGCCAGCGCCAGCACTTCCGCCCGCGTGTCGGGTAGCGGCGGCAGGGATCGATAGGCGTTGCGCAGGGTAGCGGAAGTCATGGTCTCGCCCGCTCCGCGGCGGGCAAGATTGCGAAACTTTCCGCTGCTGCCGGTCGGCGCGCCGAAATCGGGGTCGCCGAAGCCGATGAACGGCTGGCGGTTGGCGGCGGGTGGCGGCAGGCGTCGCAGCGCCATGAGCGCCGCAGCCGATGGCACATGGGAAATAGCGCGGTCCCGCACCAGCCAGGCGATATCGGCGAGGCCGGCAAAGGGGATGGGCGTGTCGGCCACGGTTCCCGGCCGTTCGACCAGCAGCGAAAAGGGCAATTCCCCGAGCGCGCCGCTGGCGCTGATGATGAGGTGGCGGGCGCCTTGCCAGGCGGGGCGCACCGGCGCCAGCAGTTGCAGGTAAAGCTGGTGGGCGGTGGCGACGTCGAAGGCGGGCAGGCGTTCGAGCGGGGTGTCGCCGACATCGAGGGCGGCGCGCAGGCGCTTGACGGCCTCCGCCAACGCCGCTGTTCCCACCGGCGCAACCTGCATGCCGGTTTTGCCCCCGGCATCGACGGTGAAAACATAGCTTTGCGCCGGGGTCGTATAGATGCTGACGAAGACCTCTTCGGGAGTCAGCAGGCGGGCGATGTCTTCCGGTGCCGGGGGCGTTGGCCGGACCAGGCGATCGTATTCCGGATAACTGCGGCGCAAGGTCGCTAGTATTTCGGCGCGCCGCTTCTCGGCGGTCTCCAGCCGGGCGCGCCCCTGGCTGACTTCTTCCGCCTCGCCGCTGCGCTGGTTGAGGGAGCGGTAGAGATTGGCGATTTCGGCGCCAAGGTTTTGCTCCTCGCGGATCAGGCGCGCCAGTTCCGGATCGCGGATGCCGCCCCGTGCGGCGCTGGCGGCGATGGCCTGCTGCACCCGGCCGCCGCGTAGCGCGTCGGCGATGCGGAACGCCTGGGCCAGCGTTTCGGGGTTTTGCGGTTGGCGGGCGAGGAGGGCGAGGTAGGCTTCGAGCACCAGGCGGTGCCGTAGCTGGTTCACCGCCGCTTCCTCCTGCTCGCCGTCGCCGCCAGCGCCGAGGCCATGCGCCTTCACGTAGGCTTCGAACAGCGGCAAGGCCAGTGCGTCCCTTCCCAGCCGGCCGAGAACCAGCGCCCGCGCGCCTTGGGCGGCGATGACCAGCGGGTGGCTGTCCGCATAGCTGCGTCTCAGGTTGTCCAGGGTGTTGTCGATCACCTTCTCGGCTTCGAGCGCGCGACCGGCCATGGCGCGGGTCAGGGCACGATCGATGCCGCCGCGCAGAATCTCGCGCGCATTGGGGTTGCCGCGGACCTGGCGTTCGAGGTTTTCGAACGCCGCCAGCGCGTCACCCCAGCGTTGCAATCCCATCAGGGCCTGCGCCCGGCTGCGGTTGGTGAGCAGGACCGGTCGGGCAAGGCTGTCCCGACCGGCTTGGCGATGCTCGGTCAGGAGACGGTCGAAGATTTCGAGCGCCTTGGCGAAGCGCCGGCTGGAAAGCAGGACGTCGCCGTAACGCTTGAGGGCGTTGAGACGGAAAGCCCGCTGTTCCGGCTGTTCGCTGGCGGCGATCCAGTCGAGCGCGACCAGTTCCGCGGCGCCGAGATAACCCGTTTCCAGGTGATTGCTGATCATCTCGCCATACAGATTGGCGCGATCGGATTCGGCAACCTGGCGCTCGCGCTCGGCCTGAGGATGGAGCCGCCCGGCGCCTTCGCGGAAATAGCGGCGGTCTTCTTCATTGGCCTGCCGGGCCCGCTTCAAGGCGGCGTCGGCCGCGCTGCCCTGGCCTTCCATGCGCAGCAGGGTGGCTTCCGCCACGTTCTGGCGAAAACGGTAGCGGGCGCCATGAACCGCCATCGCCTTCGTATCCGGCGACAGGCGGAGAAGGAGTTTCTTGCCCGCCTCGAAAAACTCGCGGGCCTTGATCGCATCGCCGGCCATGGCGCGGTATTGGGCATCGACGAAGAACAGCGAAAGTCGCACGCCGTCGTCGAGGCCGGGG
>JAPUEC010000204.1:0-353 GCA_027492775.1 Rhodocyclaceae bacterium | reverse complement strand
AGCCGCTGGCGTGCCCGGTCGGCGCGGACGAAATTGCCGGCATCGCGTTCGGCGGTGAGGAGCGAGAGCAGCAGGTTAGGTTGGCGCGGCTGGCCGCTGGTGGCGTCGACCAGTTCGCGCAGCAGTTCGAGCGCGCGGTCGCTCTGGCCCTGCAGCTTCGCCGCTATCTGCTCCGCTTCCAGGCGGCCGATGCGCCCCTCGTCGCCGGCCTCGGCCGCCAAACCGGTGCCGGCGGCGCCGAAGAGAAGCGCTGCGAGAAGCGGCAGGAAAACGGGCCGCATGGTTCAGCGGCCGAGCCGTTCGATCAGCGCCTTGACCTCGGGGCGCTCCGGTTGCTTGCGCTTGAGCGCATC
>JAPUEC010000203.1 GCA_027492775.1 Rhodocyclaceae bacterium | reverse complement strand
GTTGAATCGCCGCGATAAATTGCCCTTGGTCAAATATTGGAGGCCCATGGAGGTCAATTCCTTGCGCGCTTCCAAAGGGGAAAGGCTGGACGGGCCACTGACCGGCGGGGCGGCTGCGGGCAGGGAGGTGACGGTCTGCAGGGTCGGCGCCGCGGGTTGGGCGGCGAACGCCGGGGATGGCTGGATGCTCTCGACCGGGGTCGTCTGAACGGCTGTCACCAAATTGTTTGGCGGCGGTGACAGCGGCTGTGGGCTGGAAGGGGAAGCCTCGGCAACTGGAGCGGCGGATCGTGCGATTGGCGCCGAGGATGGTGCCGCGCTGGACGGCACTTGGGCGGGCGTCGAGGGCGCCGGCATTGCATTGGCAGCCGGGGTTGCGGACGGGCTCGTCGGCGAATCTTCTGTCGAAGCGTTTTTGCGGCGGGGTACCAGATTGGCGTCGAGCAGGGGCTCGATGCGGGCGAAAACTTCGGCGCGGGAGAACGGCTTTTTCATGAAATCGTCGGCGCCGATACGGTTGGCGTAGAACTGTTCCACCGCCTGCTCATTGCCACTGATCATGATCACCGGAATGTGCTGCGTCACCGGATCACGCCGCATCAGCCGCAATGCGGCGAAGCCGCTCATCCCGGGGAGAACGATGTCGAGAAAGATCAGCTCGGGCTTTTCCCGGCGCGCCACCTTCAGGCCGGCTTCTGCATCCAGCGCTTCCAGCGTGATATAGCCCGCCGAACGCAGCGTCTTGGCTAGCGCCGCCACGATGGTAGGGGAGTCGTCGATGATGAGCACCCGAACACCTTCACGGGCATTAACGCGGCGCCGGCTGCGCCTTTCAACCGGAGCGCCGGAATCTTCGACAGCTTCAGGAGCTGCCTTTGGCGCTTCTTGGGGTTGCGGTTCCGGTGTAATGGTTTTATTGAATAATGACCGGATAAAACTCATGGCTTGCCTTCCCTCAAATAATCCACCCGGGTAGAGATTTACCACGTTTTGGCCGCTGTGTCAGGTTGCGCTGCGATTTGATTGGGCTAGACTGGAAATATCTCACAGGGGGCATCATGGAAGTCTCTCAAGTTACCGCGGGTGCATCGTTTTACGCCAATAGCGCGCAGGCGGATCGCATCAGCGAGGTGGTCAAACAGCAGCCGGAACGGCTCGAACCCAAACCCGAAAGCAGCACGGTGCAACTCAGTGCCCAGGGGCAGAGAAAAGCAGCCGAGGAGCGGGTGCAGCAAGCTGCCGAAGCCCTGCAGAACGCGGCCGGCCAGACTTCATTCGAAACCGTCAAGAAGGCGACGCAGGACTTTGTCGATGCCGTCAATAAGCAAAGAAGCGCTAATCAGGGTTCCATCGACGACCGGAATATCCGCGAAAGGACGCAGGCGAGCGATTCCCGCCTGCATCCTCCAACCGCGGAGACCCGGCCTGCGGAGGGGAACGGCGGAGCGCGTACTGCTGCTTTGAAAGAAGTCGGCATTACGGTTGCCAAGGATGACACGCTCAAATTCGACGCAAAGCAGTTGGAGAAGGCTTTTGACGCCAATCCAGCGAAAGTTGCGGAGACCCTTGGCAGAACGGCAAAGGAGGCTTCAGCCGCGCAGGTTGCCAACAACGATGGCGTCAGCGCCGCGGCCGAGCGGATGAAGGAGCAGCTTCGCACGGTCCAACAGAATCAAGCGGATAACCAGGCCCGCCTCGAATCGGCGCAGCGGGCCGTCGATCAACGGAACCAGCAGGTCGAGCAGGCCAGATCGCAAACTCAGCAAGCCTTCGGCTTTGGTGGCGTCAGCGCCTATAAAGGAGTCTTGTCCTTCTAGCGTGCTACCGGGGTTCCGCCCATGCTTCGCCGCAGCCTTACTGCGGCGAAGCGCTTTTTGGCAGGAGGAAAAGACTTCCGGGAATGGCCCGGGGCGCGTTTCTGCTACCATAACCGGCGTTTCCACGGGCCTACCTCTTGTCTTCCCTCCAAACCATTTTCTCTCCCGACGGGCCGTTTGCCGAAGCCATTCCCGGCTACCGGACGCGGCCCCAACAGGTCGAGATGGCCGAGCGTATCGCCGCCGCCATCGATAACCACGCCATCCTGGTTGCCGAGGCCGGCACCGGTACGGGGAAGACCTTTGCCTATCTGGTGCCCGCGATGCTTTCCGGTGGCAAGGTGATCGTCTCGACCGGCACCAAGACCTTGCAGGACCAGTTGTTCAACAAGGACATCCCCACGGTGCGCAAGGTGCTCAAGGCGCCGATCACGGTGGCTTTGTTGAAGGGTCGCGCCAATTACGTCTGCCATTACCACCTCGAGCGCAGCATGGAGGATGGCCGATTCCTGTCCCGGGAGGACGCCCTTCACGCCCGTCGCATCGCCACCTTTGCCAAGACCACGCAGAGCGGCGACAAGGCGGAATGCTTCGATGTGCCCGAGACTTCGCCGGTTTGGAATGCGGTGACTTCAAACCGCGACAATTGCCTAGGGCAGGAGTGTCCGCACGCCCGCGAATGTTTCGTCATGGCGGCCCGGCGCGAGGCCATGGAAGCGGATCTGGTGGTGGTGAATCACCATCTTTTCTTTGCCGATGTGATGTTGCGCGACGAAGGCACGGCCGAACTGCTGCCGGCCTGCAATACCGTAATTTTCGATGAGGCCCATTTGCTGCCGGAAGTGGCGACGCTCTTCTTCGGCGAATCGGTGACCTCGGCGCAGGTGCTCGATCTTGCCCGGGATACGCGGGCCGAGGGTTTGTCCGCCGCCCGGGATTGCATTGACCTGCAGGAAGCGGCGCGAAAGCTGGAGAAAGTCGCCAAGGATTTGCGTCTGACGGTCGGCGTCGAGGCTGGGCGGTTCTCGGCAGCCCAATTGCGCGAGAAATCCGGTTTTGATGCGGCGCTGGCGACCCTGCAGGACGAGTTGCACGCCTTCGCCGCAGTCCTCGAAACCCAGGCTGCGCGTTCGGAAGGGCTGGAGAAGTGCTGGCAGCGCGCCGGGGAATTGCGAGAGCGCCTCAAACGCTGGCAGAGCGCCAGCGAGGCCGGTTATGTGCATTGGGCCGAGGCTTTCACGCACTCGCTGCAACTCAACCTGACGCCGCTCGACGTCGCCGAAATCTTCAAGAAGCAGATGGGTGGCCATCCGCGCGCCTGGATATTCACCTCGGCGACGCTAGCGGTGCAGGGCAACTTCGCCCATTACTGCAGCGAACTCGGTTTGGGCGAGGCCGATTCCGCCTGTTGGCAAAGTCCCTTCGAATACGATCGCCAGGCGGTGCTGTACTCGCCGCTGGGCATGCCGGAACCGAATTCCTTGGGGTACACGGAGGCCGTCGTCGATGCCGCGTTTCCTGCGCTCAAGGCCTGCCAGGGCGGCGCTTTTTTCCTCTGTACCAGCCTGCGGGCCATGCGCCGCACGCATGAGCTGTTGCGCGAGCGGCTGGATGACGAAGGGCTGGACGTGACGCTGCTGCTCCAGGGCGAGGGCAGCAAGAACGAATTGCTGGAACGATTCCGCCGGCTGGGCAACGCGGTACTGGTCGGCAGCCAGAGTTTTTGGGAAGGTGTGGATGTGCGCGGCGAGGCCCTGTCGCTGGTGGTCATCGACAAACTGCCTTTCGCGCCGCCCGACGATCCGGTGCTTTCCGCCCGCATCGAACGCATGAACAAGGAAGGACGAAATGCCTTCATGGAATACCAGCTGCCGCGCGCCGTCATCAACGTCAAACAGGGCGCGGGCCGGCTGATCCGCGACGAGACGGATCGCGGCGTGCTGATGATCTGCGACCCCCGGCTGATCGGCAAACCTTACGGTCGCCGCGTCTGGCAGAGCCTGCCGCCGATGAAGCGGACACGCGAATTGGCCACGGTCCTCGACTTTTTTGCCCAGCGATGAACGATTTCGTCCCCGTCCTTCCCGCCAATGGTTGCGCCGCCGCCGAAAAGCTCAACCGCGATTGCGCCTGCCTCTCGGTGGACCGCCTGGTGTTGAAGCAGGCATTGGAGCGGGGCGGTCCGGGGCTCTATGGCGAAATCCTCGAAACCCGCCCCCATCTTTTTTCCGATACCGTCGTATTCGTCAGCGAACTCCGTCTGCAACGCATGGCGGAGCTGATCGCCGCGCTGGAATCGGTGATCGCCCTGCCAGCCTACCGCGAGCGGGTGTTGGCGCAAGCGCCGGAGATCGCCCGGCGGCCGGTGCCGATGCTCGGCGCCTTCCTCGGCTATGATTTTCACCTCGACCCCGATGGCCCGCGCTTGATCGAAATCAACACTAATGCGGGCGGCGGCTTGCTCAACACCCGGCTGGCGCTGGCACAGCGCGCCTGCTGCGGGCCGGTGGCGAGCATGTTGCCGAATACCGCCACCAGAGTCGAGGCGATGTTTGTCGCCATGTTCCGCGAGGAATGGCGACTGGCGCGCGGCGATCAACCGCTGGTTCGGCTGGCGATTGTCGATCGCGAGCCAGAAAAGCAGTATATGGCGCCAGAATTCGAGCTCTTCCGGCAGCTCTTCGAGGCGAATGGCATCGCGACCATCATCGCCGACGTGGCCGAACTGCAATGGAACGGCACGGAATTGCGTTGCCGGGGCGAGAGAATCGACCTGGTGTACAACCGCCTCACCGATTTCTATCTCGAAGAGCCCGAAAGCGCCGCCTTACGCGCGGCTTACGAGGCCGAAGGCGTGGTGGTGACGCCCCATCCGCATGCCCATGCGCTCTACGCCGACAAGCGCAATCTGGTACTGCTTTCCGATCCAAGCGAACTGGAAGGTCTCGGCGTCCCGGTCGAGATGCGTGACCTCCTGTTGTCCGGCGTGCCGCCGACGCGCTTGGTGCGCCGGGAAGCCGGTGACGATTTCTGGCGCGAACGGCGGCGCTGGTTCTTCAAGCCCGCGAGCGGCTTTGGCGGACGTGCGGCCTACCGCGGTGACAAGCTGACCAAGCGCGTCTTCGAGGAAATCCTTCAAGGGGGCTATATCGCCCAGGAGATCGTTCCGCCCTCGGAGCGGCGCATCGCCGACCCCGAAGGCCCGCGCGATATGAAGCTGGATCTGCGCAATTACGTCTATGCCGCCAAGGTGCAACTCGTCGCTGCCCGCCTTTACCAGGGGCAAACCACCAACTTCCGCACGCCGGGCGGCGGCTTCGCCTCCGTTCTGGCCGTGCCCGGCGCCCGCTGATTCTTCGATGAAACGCCGACTTCCATGAAAATCTTCGGCATCGCCGGCTATTCCGGTTCGGGCAAGACGACCTTGCTTGAACTGCTGATTCCACGCCTGACCGCGCGTGGCCTCAAGGTATCTGTGATCAAGCACGCGCACCATGGCTTCGACATCGACCGGCCAGGCAAGGATTCGTATCGCCACCGAGAAGCCGGCGCGACCGAGGTGCTGCTCACCTGCGATTCCCGCTGGGCGTTGATGCATGAAGTGCGCGCCGAAGCGGAGCCGACCTTACAGCAACTGGTTTCCCGTCTTTCACCGTGCGATCTCGTGCTGGTCGAGGGCTTCAAGCAGGAGCCGGTGCCGAAGGTGGAGGTTTTTCGCCAAGCCAATGGCAAGCCGCCGCTCTATCCCGACCGCCCGGATATCGTCGCGGTGGCGAGCGACGGTTCGCCTACAACCGACTTGCCCGTGTTGCCGCTCGGCGACGTGGATGGCATCGCGGCTTTCATCATCCGCTATCTGGAGATCGAGACGACATGTTGAGCTTTGAAGAAGCGCTGGAAAAATTGCTGGCGGCTGCCGTGCCGGTGGATGAAACCCGGGTGCTGCCGCTGGAGGCGACCGGCGGGCGGGTGCTGGCTGCGCCGCAACGGGCCCTGGTGGACGTGCCCTCGCTCGACAATTCCGCGATGGATGGCTACGCCGTGCGGGTTGCCGACCTTGTCGCGCCGGGAACGCTATTGCCCGTTAGCCAACGCATTGCCGCCGGTTCAGTTGGGACGCCGCTGCAGGCGGGCGCCGCCGCCCGCATCTTCACCGGCGCGCCCATTCCGCCAGGAGCGGATGCGGTGGTGATGCAGGAACGCTGCGAATCCACGCCGGATGGTGTCAGGGTGCTCCAGGTTCCCAAATCGGGGGAGAACATTCGTCGTGTGGGGGAGGATATCCGCGCCGGCTCGGAAGTGCTGGCGACGGGCGTGCGGCTGCGTCCACAGGAGCTGGCCCTGGCAGCCTCCGCCGGCTTGCCGAAGTTGCCAGTCTATCGACGGCTGCGGGTGGCGGTGTTTTTTACAGGCGATGAATTGCGGCTGCCCGGCGAGCCGCTGCCGCCGGGAGCCATCTACAACTCCAACCGGTTCGCGCTGCGGGCCTTGCTCGAAGGGCTGGATTGCGAGGTCCGCGATCTTGGGCAGGTGCCGGACAATCTTG
>JAPUEC010000202.1 GCA_027492775.1 Rhodocyclaceae bacterium | reverse complement strand
CTCATCCGGCCCTGGGTGCCACGCCGCTACACCGTGCTCGGCACCGACGGCTTCGGGCGCTCCGACACCCGCACCGCACTGCGCGACTTCTTCGAAATCGACGACCGCTATATTGTCCTGGCGGCGCTACGGAGTTTGGCGGAGGACGGCGCCTTTCCGCGCGAGCGCCTGACCGCCGCCATGACGAGTCTGGGCATCGATCCCGAAAAACCCTCGCCGCTCTGCTACTGAAAGGGACGCCATGTCGCAACTCATTCCCTTGAAAGTGCCGGACATCGGCGATTACCACGAAGTGCCAGTGATCGAAATCCTGGTCAGCCCCGGCCAGCGCATCGCGGCGGAGTCGCCGCTGGTGACGCTGGAATCGGACAAGGCGACCATGGACATTCCCGCCAGCGCAGCCGGGACGGTGGTCGAACTGCGGGTCAAGCTCGGCCAGCGCGTTTCGGCGGGCGATATTCTATTGATGCTGGCGCCGGAGACCGAGGCTGGAACCGAAGCCGAAGCTGCCATCGCAGTCGCCCCCCAAACCTTGGCGGTCGCAAATGCGCCGATTCCGGCCGAACCGGCATCTCAGTCGCTCATGGCGCCGGCAACGTCGCCGGTGTTTGCCGTCCCGCTTGGCGGGGCGCTTCGCTGTGGTCCTTCGGTGCGCAAGCTGGCGCGCGAACTGGGGGTCGATCTTGCGCGGGTGAGCGGCACCGGCCCACGCGGCCGCTTGCTTAAGGAAGACGTCGTCGCTTACGTTAGCGCCAGCCTGCGCCATCCGCCCCAGGCGGCCGGTCTTGACGCGGGTTTCGACCTGCTGCCCTGGCCGAAGGTCGATTTCGAAAAATTCGGCCCGGTCGAGCGGCGGGAGCGCAATCGCATCCAGACCATTTCCGCCGCCAATCTGGCGCGCAACTGGGTGCGGATTCCGCACGTCACCAGCTTCGACGAGGCCGACATCACCGACCTCGAAGCCTTCCGTCAGCAGATCAACGCCGAACAGGGCGAGCCCCGCGTGACGCTGCTCGCCTTCCTGATCAAGGCGGCGGTGCATGCACTCAAGGCCTTCCCCGCCTTCAACTGCTCGCTCGACGGCGAGACGGTGGTCGAGAAGCTCTACTGGCACATCGGTTTCGCCGTCGATACGCCGCAAGGCCTGATGGTGCCGGTGATTCGCGACGCCGATAAGAAGGGCATCCGGCAGATCGCCGGCGAACTGGAGGCGCTTGCGCAGCAGGCCCGGCAGGGGATGCTGGCGGCGGAACAGATGCAGGGCGGGACCTTCACCATCTCCAGCCTCGGCGGCATCGGTGGCACCGGCTTCACCCCCATCATCAATGCGCCCGAGGTCGCGGTGCTCGGCGTCGCCCAAGCCACGATGAAGCCGGTTTGGGACGACCAGCAGTTCGTGCCGCGCCGGGTGCTTCCGCTCTGCCTCTCCTGGGACCATCGGGTGGTCGATGGCGTGGCGGCGGCCCGCTTCAACCGGCATCTGGCGGCGCTGCTCGGGGATTTTCGGCGCGTCTCGCTGTGAGCCGTTCGCCGGCAAATCGACAGCGGCTAAAATTCCGCCATGGCCAAACATGAACATGCGCCGGAAACGCCGGCGACCAAATTTCTGCGCGCCGCCAAGGTCGAGTTCTCGTCGCATCTCTACGCTTACGAGGCGCACGGGGGGACGGCGGTTTCGGCGCGGGAATTGGGCGTCGATGAACACGCGGTGGTGAAGACCCTGGTCTTCGAGAACGAGGCGGCGCAACCGCTTATCGTCCTCATGCATGGCGATTGCAAGGTCTCGGCCAAGGAGCTGGCGCGCCAGGCGGGCTGCAAGAAGGTCGAGCCCTGCAAGCCGGAAGTCGCCCAGCGCCACACCGGCTTCCTGGTCGGCGGCACCAGCCCTTTCGGCACGCGCAAGACCATGCCGGTCTATGTTGAAAAGACCATTCTCGATCTGCCGCGCATCTACATCAACGGCGGCAAACGGGGCTTTTTGGTCGGCCTCGACCCGAGCCAACTTGCACGGTTGCTCCAACCCAGCGTGGTCGAAGTCGCCCTCGAGAAATAGGCTACGCTGACTCGACGGCCCATTCCGGGCGGCACTTCTCGATTCAGGCACATGGCTTGCATCCACGCCCAAGTCAGGGAAGCGGAAAGTATTCCGAGTACTTAACCCGTAACCGCCGCGCAAGGACAGCTTGGACTCTCATCCGCACCATTCTTGAGCCGGCGGAGGCAAGCAGGAGAAGCCGGAAGGCGTGAGCGCTCTCCGACATCCTCAACCTTTCCGGCATCGGTTCAAGGAGGCGCAATGCGGACAATGTTGAAAATGGCGTTGGCGACGGTGGCTTTTGCCGCCATCCACAGTGCCCTCGCCACCCGGAAAACCAAGGATGTCGCCGCCAGGCTGGTCGGCGAACGCCGGCGTGATGCGGGCTACCGGGTATTCTTCGTGGCCCAGGCGACACTCGGGTTCGCCGCCTTGGCGGCCTACGGCGCCTGTTTGCCGCGGCGCACGCTTTACCGGGTGCGTGGCCCCGGCGCCTGGCTGCTGCGCCTGGGGCAGGCGATCGGTGCCTTTCAGCTCCTGGCCGGTTTGCGCGAAGTGGGTTTCATGCGCTGGTCGGGACTGCGCAATCTTCTCGCGGGCCGGCGAGGGCGAACCATCCCCCAAGGGCCCGCCGCGCAAGGACCGGAGATGGCCGAAGACAATCGGCTCACCACCGGCGGCCCTTTCCGCCATAGTCGCCACCCGCTCAATTTCTCGGGGATTCCGGCCTTGTGGTTGACACCCCATCTCACCTCGCGCCGGCTTGCCTTCAATCTCGTCGGCACCGCGTACTTATTTGCCGGTTCCCTGCACGAAGAAGCCAGGCTCAGAAGCGCTTATGGCCATGCCTATAGCCGCTATACGAAGGAGGTGCCGTTTTTCTGGTCGTTCGGGAAGCGGCGGCGAGCGCCTGGCATCGAGGTCGGTCACCAGGAAAAGCCGGGGCGTTTGGAGACGTTTTAAGGCGTGGGTTCAAATGCGCGTCGAGCGTTTTTCAAGGCGGCAATGAATGTGGTGTCGCCCGCCGCGCGGCCTCGAGCAAAGCCACGGCCTCTGCCGCAGCCATCGCCATTGCAAGGCCCCACGGGCGTGATTCGAATCGATAAGTTGCTAGACCGACCGCTCAATCACTACGCCGACGCGCCGCACCCTCGGCATCATGCCCAACTTGGCGACGGAGACGCGCACCCACTGGGCGGCGAAATCTTCGAGCAGCAGGGTGGCGACGTGTTCTGCCAGCTTTTCCAGCAGATTGAAATGCCGCTCGGATAACTCGCGGCGCAGGCGCTCGACGACGACGGCGTAATCGACGGTGTCCCTGATGTCATCGCTGGCGCCGGCCGAGGCGGTGGAAACCCCGATGTGCAGGGTCATCTCCACGGATTGTGGGGCAGCCTTTTCACGCGGATAAATTCCGATCCAGGTTTCGAGGCGCAGTTCTTCAATGAAAATGACGTCCATGCCGTTAGTAGGGGCTCACAGTAGTTTGCAGTAAAATGCGTCGCAGATTGTAACTTACGAGCGCCTACCATGCCGATTGAAGCCATTGCCGTTCTGGCCGTCCTGGCCGCCTACCTGCTGGGTTCCGTGCCGTTCGCCATTATCGTTTCACGCGCTTACGGCCTGGCCGACCCCCGGCAATACGGTTCCAAGAATCCCGGCGCCACCAATGTGCTGCGCAGCGGCAACCATCAGGCGGCGGCGCTGACCCTGCTCGGCGATGCTGCCAAGGGCTGGCTTGCCGTTTTCGTGGCCGACCAGTTGCAGTTGCCGACTTGGGTGATCGGCTTGGTCGCCCTGGCGGTGTTCTTTGGCCACTTGTTCCCAGTCTTCCTCAAGTTCAAGGGCGGCAAGGGTGTGGCAACCGCAGCGGGCGTCATTCTCGGGCTGGATGCGATTCTGGCGGTGGCGGTGATCGGCACCTGGGTCGCGGTGGCGTATTCCTTCCGCTATTCCTCGGCGGCCGCGGTTTCGGCGGCGGTGGTCGGCTTCCTTCTCGCCGGGATGATTCACGGCACCAGCGGGTTTATCGTGCTGGTGGTCGGCATCATCGCCCTGGCGCTGATCGTCAAGCATTGGGCCAATATCCAGCGTCTGATGGCCGGCACGGAACCCAAGATCGGCGCCGATCAGGCGCACTGATCCCGGCGCTTCAGCGCATCAATTCCGCCAGCGGCCAGCGCGGCCGCACCGCGAAGGTGCCGGCGGGCCGCGAGGGAACGCCGGCTTCCAGGCGCAGCGCGCCGGCCAAGGCAATCATGGCGCCGTTGTCGGTGCAAAACTCCAATTCGGGATAGTGCACACGCAGGCCGCGGCGTTTGGCTTCGTCGTTGAGCCGCGCCCGCAGTTGCCGGTTGGCGCCGACGCCGCCGGCCACCACCAGCCGTTTCAAGCCGGTTTCCTTCAGCGCCTTCAATGATTTTTTGGCCAGCACTTCGACGATGGCATCCTGGAAGGCGCGGGCGACGTCGGCGCGGAAGGTGTCGCCCGGTTCGGCGCGCTGGCGCACCAGGTTGAGCACGGCGGTCTTCAAGCCGGAAAAGCTGAAATTCAAATCGCCCGAATGCAGCATCGGCCGTGGCAGTTCGAAGACGCCCGGCGTTCCGCGCTCAGCCAGTTGCGACAGGGCAGCGCCGCCGGGATAAGGTAGCCCGAGCAGCTTGGCGCTCTTGTCGAAGGCTTCGCCGGCGGCATCGTCGACCGTCTCCCCCAGCGTTTCATATTCGCCGACGCCGGTGACGCGCATCAATTGGGTATGGCCCCCCGAAACGAGCAAGCCGACAAAGGGAAATTGCGGCGGGTCGGCCGAGAGCAGCGGCGAGAGCAGATGCCCTTCGAGGTGATGCAGCGGCAGGGTCGGCTTGCCGAGCGCGACGCCGAGCGCTTCGGCGAAGGCGCAGCCGACGAGCAGCGCGCCCGCCAGTCCGGGGCCTTGGGTATAGGCGATGGCGTCGATGTCCGCCAAGGCCACGCCGGCATTGGCCTGCGCCTCGCGCAGGAGCGGAACGATGCGCCGGATGTGGTCGCGCGAAGCCAGTTCGGGCACGACACCGCCGTATTCGGCGTGCATTGCCACCTGCGAGTGCAGTGCATGCGCGAGGAGGCCGCGGGCGCTGTCGTAAAACGCCACGCCGGTTTCGTCGCAGGAGGATTCGATGCCGAGTACGAGCATGGGGCGCGATTCTAGCGGTGTGCTTGGCAAGGGGGTGAACAAGATGAAAACGCCGGATGGGCGAACCGCGCGTCTACGCCGCCAATCGAGCTCACGGCAGGGCAGGCAGGCGCGTCAGACGCATGAAGGCAGGTTTTCATGATTTCGCCAATCGCCAGAGAGAACGCTGATACTTGAATCACAAAGACTTTTTCAGTAGAATTCCGCCTCTTTCGCATTTGCGGAATCCAAAATTTTACGGGTGGCGTCACACTTGACCGTGCCCCCCGTTTCGGAAGGGGGTGATTTTATGCCAACCGTTCGTGTCAAGGAAAATGAACCGTTTGAGGTTGCGATCCGTCGCTTCAAGCGCACGATCGAGAAGACCGGTCTCCTGACCGAGTTGCGCGCCCGTGAGTTCTATGAAAAACCTACCGCCGAACGCAAGCGCAAGCTGGCCGCCGCCGTTAAACGCCATCACAAGCGTATCCGCAGTATGACCCTGCCGCCGAAGATGTACTAATCGACAACTTCGATGCAGGAAGAGAAGCCGCCCGCCCAAAAGCTGGCGGCTTTTTATCTTTAAGAACAGCCCCGGGAAGCGCAATGAGCCTGAAAGAACGCATTACCGAAGATATGAAGGTTGCCATGAAGGCGCGCGAGACGGCGAAGCTCGCCGCCATCCGCCTCATTCTGGCCGCGGTCAAGCAGAAGGAAGTCGACGAGCGCATCGTCATGGACGATGCGGCGGTCGTCGCCGTGCTCGAAAAGCTGACCAAGCAGCGCAAGGACAGCGTCGCGCAATACGAGGCCGCTGGCCGCGCCGACCTGGCGGATGCCGAAAAAGCCGAGATCGCCGTCATCGCCGCCTACCTGCCCGAGAAAATGGGCGCCGACGAAATGGCGGCGGTCGTGGATGCCGCCATCGCCGAGACCGGCGCCAAGAGCGGTGCCGACATGGGCAAGCTGATGGCGGTGCTGAAGCCGCGTCTCGCCGGCAAGGCGGATATGGCGGAAGTATCAAAACTGGTGAAAAGCCGGTTGGCAGGCTAGGATCAGAAGCGGGGAGGCCGCCCGCAATCCCGGCCGGCTTCCGCTTCAACCACCCCTTGGTCCTCAATGATTCCAGAGTCGTTTATCCCGGGTATACACGCCCGGGTCGATATAGTCGATCTGTTCGATAGCTACGTTGCGCTCCAGAATGCCGGCGCCCACAAAGCCGCC
>JAPUEC010000201.1:21101-42503 GCA_027492775.1 Rhodocyclaceae bacterium | reverse complement strand
GCGGCAAGTCCAACATCATGGACGCCGTGCGCTGGGTGCTGGGCGAATCCAAGGCTTCCGAACTGCGCGGCGAATCGATGCAGGACGTCATCTTCAACGGCACCAGCGAGCGCAAGCCGGTGTCCCGGGCCTCGGTCGAACTGGTCTTCGAGAACACCATGGGCCGCGCCCTTGGGCAGTGGTCCCAGTACACGGAACTCTCGGTCAAGCGCCTGCTGACACGCAGCGGCCAGTCGGATTACTTCATCAACAACCTCAAGGTCCGGCGCAAGGACATCACCGATCTCTTCCTCGGCACTGGCCTTGGGCCGCGCGCCTACGCCATCATCGGCCAGGGCATGATCTCCCGCATCATCGAGGCGCGCCCGGACGACCTTCGCGTTTTCCTCGAAGAAGCCGCGGGAGTCACCCGCTACAAGGAACGGCGGCGCGAAACCGAAGGGCGCCTGGAAGACACCCGCGAGAATCTCGCCCGCGTCGAGGATATTCGCCTCGAACTCGGCAGCCAGATGGAAAAGCTGGAAGCGCAGGCTGAAGTGGCGCGGCGTTACCATGCCTTCAACGATCAACTGGTCAAGAAGCAGCAGCTCCTGTGGCTGCTGCGCAAGACCGAGGCCGACAACGAGCGCCGCCGGGTGGCGCAGGACGTCGAGCGCGCCACCATCGATCTCGAGGCGCAATCTGCCGCCCTGCGCGAAACCGAAGCGCGGCTGGAAGAGGCGCGGGAAGCGCACTTCGGCGCCGGCGATGCCCTGCATCAGGCGCAAAGCGACATGTACGCCGCCAATGCCGAAGTGGCGAGGCTCGAAGCCGAAATCCGCCATCGGCGCGAATCGCACCGCCAACTGGAATCGCGGCTGGTGCAGCTGGATGGCGAATTGGCGCACTGGCAGCAACTGGCGGAAAAGCTCGCCATGGATCGTCAGCGCTGGGAAGAATCGCAGGAAGCTGCCCGGCTGCGGGTAGAGCAATCGGAAGCGCGGTTGGAACAGCAGATGGAAATCGCGCCGCAGGTGGAGGAAACCCATGCCCAGGCCGAGGAAGAACTCAACCGCCTCAAGGCGCGCACGGCCCAGGGCGAGCAGCGGTTGCAGGTCGAAATGACCAACCAGGGCCATGCCGAGCGCAGCCTTCAGGGCATCGTCCAGCGCCGGGAAAAGCTGCGCGAGGAAATCTCGGCGCTGGTCGAACCCGACAGCGACGGTCTGGCGGAAAAGGAAGACGAGCTGGGCTTTCTACGGGAGGAACTGGCGGCTGATCAGGAAACGCTCGCCGGCTTGCAGGCGGAAGTCCCGCAAATCGAGATGGCGCGCCGTGAAGCGCAGGCCGGAGCCCAGCAGCTGGCCAAGGAAATGGCGGCGGCCGAGGCGCGCCGCGCCGCGCTCGAACAAATGCAGGCGCGGGTCCAGCAGAACAGCACCTTGCCCGACTGGCTGAAGCGCCACGGCTTGGCGGACGCCCAGCCGCTCTGGAAGGAGATCCGCGTTGACTCCGGCTGGGAGGATGCGGTCGAGGCGGTGCTGCGCGAGCATCTCAACGCCATCGAAGCGGCCGACCCCGCGAAATTGGCCGAATGGCTCCGGGATCGGCCGAGCGCCAAGCTGACCGTGCTGTTGCCCGTGAACACCGGCAACGATGCCCCTTCGGCGGACCGCCTTATCGACCGCGTGCGTTCCGATAACCCCGCGATTGCTGCCGCGCTCGCCGACTGGCTGGCGGGCATTTTCACCGCGCCGACCCTGGACGAGGCCTTGCGTCGCCGGGACGAGCTGGCTTCCGGCACCGCCGTGGTTACGCCGGGCGGCGATCTGGTCAGCCGTTCGAGCGTCACCTTCTTCGCCCCGGACAAGGCCGAGCACGGCCTACTCGAACGTCAGCGCGAAATCGGAGCGCTCTCCGAGATGCTGGCGGACGGCGAGATGCGCCTGATGGCGGCGCAGGAGAAGATTGCCGAACTCGAATCGCTGCTCGAGGACAAGCAAATCGCCGTGCAGGAAGCCCGCCGTTACGTCACCGACCGCCAGCAGCGGGTGCATGCGTTGCAGATGGAGACGCTGCGGCTCTCTCAGGCGATGGAGCACTACCACGAGCAGAAGGAACGCCTCCGCGATCAGTTGGCCGATCTCGCCGCCGAAGAAGAAGGCGAGCGCGAGCGGGCGATGGCGGCCGAGGAACGCATCGGCGAAATCCGCGAGGCGCTGGCGCGCATCCAGGTTCTGGTCACCGGTGCCCGCGGCCGGCTGGAAGAGACCGAACGCGCGGTGCGCCATGAGCGCGAGCGCCACAGCGAACTTGATCGCGCCCTGCGCGAAGCTCAATTCTCCTTGCGCGAATGTGAAGGCAAGTTGCAGGACATCTACGCCCAGCAGGCGACGGCGGAACGGCAATTGGAGCGCATCGCCGCTGACCGTGGCGAATGCGCCGAGCAAGCGCAGGCGCTACCGCCGGATGAAACCGAAGGCCAGCTCCAGGCAGCGCTCGGGCTGCGCCAGGAAAAGGAAAAAGCACTCGCCACCAGCCGCGATGCGCTCGAAGCAGCCACTCAGGCTCTGCGCGGCCTAGAGGAGCAGCGCCTGCGCATAGAGCAGGGACTGGAACCGCTGCGCGAACGCATCGGCGAATTGCGTCTCAAGGAGCAGGCTGCCGCCCTCAATGCCGAGCAGCTGGCAACCCAGCTTGCAGAGGCGGGCGCCGACGAGATGGCGCTGACCGCCGAACTCGGCACCGCGCGGGCAAGCGCCCTGCAAGGCGAAATCACCCGGTTGCAGAATTCCCTGGCCGAGCTCGGCGCGGTCAACCTGGCGGCACTGCAGGAGTTGGAGACGGCCAGCGAGCGCAAGGGCTATCTCGATGCCCAGGCGGCGGACCTGAATGAAGCCATGGAAACGTTGGAAAACGCCATCCGCCGCATCGACCGCGAAACGCGCGATCTCTTGAAGGCCACCTTCGATACGGTCAATGGCCACTTCGGCCGGCTGTTCCCGGAACTATTCGGCGGCGGCCACGCCGAACTGGTGATGACGGGCGATGAAATCCTCGATGCCGGCGTGCAGGTCATCGCCCAGCCACCGGGCAAGAAGAATTCGTCCATCCACCTCCTCTCCGGCGGCGAAAAGGCGCTCACCGCCATTGCGCTGGTGTTCTCGATGTTCCAGTTGAATCCCGCACCGTTCTGCTTGCTGGATGAAGTCGATGCGCCGCTCGATGACAGCAATACCGAGCGGTTCTGCAAGATGGTGAAGAAAATGTCGGCGCAGACGCAATTCCTATTCATTTCCCATAATAAAATCGCCATGGAGATGGCGGAGCAGCTGGTCGGTGTCACCATGCAGGAATCCGGCGTCTCACGGGTGGTTGAAGTGGATATGGCGGAAGCGCTCAAGATGAGGGATGCGGCGTGACGGAATTGCAGATCGGGCTGATTGGATTGGGAAGCGCCGCCGTGGTCGGCGTCCTGGCGTACAACAAGTGGCAGGAATACCGGCATCGCAAGGTGGCCGAGCAGGTGATCAAGTCGAATCACGACGACGTCCTGCTCACTCCCGCCGTCGAGCGCCGCGAACCGGCGCTGGCGGCCGCGCTCGATCCGGCAGCGGAAGCGCGCCGCGAGCCGGTGTTCGAAGACGATGACTTGCCTTGGGAAGAAAGCCCGACAGCCAAGGCTTTAGACCCCGGGTGGACCTCCTCTGCGACCCCGGCGGAACAGTTCATGCCCGTCAATCCGGAGCCCGCGTTCGAGGACCCGTACGAGAGTGGCGAGTTTCCGGAGCCTCCCGCAGCGGACGTGCCCTTGGCGCTGCTCGATGCTCGAATCGACTTCATCGCCGTCATGGAACTGGTCGAGCCGGTGCCGGCGGAGCAAATTCTTTATTCCCAACGCGACGCGCTGATGCGCATCAGCAAGCCGGTGACCTGGGTAGGCTTCAACGACCGCCAGCGGGAGTGGGAGATCATCCCTCCCAACAGCGAAAAATCTTATCGCCGCCTGCGTATTGGCCTCCAACTGGCGGATCGGCGCGGGCCGCTGAGCGAAGCCGATTTCACGGTTTTCGTCGCCGCCATGCAGCAGCTTGCCGACGAACTCATGGCCGTGGTCGACATGTCGCCGCATCAAAGCCTGGTCGAGCAGGCGGTCGAGATCGACCGCTTCTGCGCCGAGGTCGATCTCGAAATCGGCGTCCATCTCGTCAGTCGCGGCACGCCGTTCGCCGGCACCAAGATCCGGGCGCTCGCCGAAGCGGCGGGAATGGTGCTGGGCGACGATGGCATGTTTACGCGCCACGACGATGACGGGAACCCCCAGTTCCGTCTGCAGAACTTCGAAAGCGTGCCGTTCTCCGGCGAGTCGATCAAGAATCTCACCACCCATGGCCTGACCTTCCTGCTCGATGTGCCCAGGGTGGCGCATGGTGAGCGCGTGTTCTTCGTCATGGTCGATCTGGCCCGCCGCTTTGCCGATGCCTTGCAAGGACAACTGGTGGATGACAATCGCCAGCCGCTGGCCGAGGCGCAGCTCGACCGCATCAAGCGCGAGTATGTCGTCAAGACCCAGGCGGTCATGGCCAACTTCGGCCTGCCTGCCGGAAGCCCGCAAACCCTGCGCCTGTTCTCGTAATGTCCTCAGGATCTGTTGCCGAACGCGCGGCTTGGCTGCGGACTGAAATCGAGCGTCACAACCACGCCTATTACGTTCTCGACGCGCCGACCATTCCCGATGCCGAGTACGACCGTCTGTTCCGCGAATTGCAGGCGCTCGAGGAAGCGCATCCCGAGCTGCGCCGCGCCGATTCGCCGACCCTGCGCGTCGGCGCGCCGCCGCAGAAGGAATTCCCCTCCGTCGCCCATCGCGTGCCCATGCTCTCGCTCGGCAATGCCTTCAGCGAGGCCGAGGTTTCCGCCTTCGACCAGCGCGTGCGCGACGGCCTGGAAGTGCCCGGCGAAGTGGAATACGCCGCCGAGCCCAAGTTCGACGGCCTCGCCATCAGCCTCACCTATCGCGACGGCGTCTTCGTGCGCGGCGCCACGCGCGGCGATGGCGCCACCGGCGAGGATGTCACGCCAAACCTGCGCACGGTACGCGCCGTGCCGCTGCGCCTGACCGGTAGTGGCTGGCCGGCTGAACTCGAAGTGCGCGGCGAAGTGCTCATGCTGCGCCGCGATTTCGAGCGCCTCAACGCCCGCCAGCGCGAGAAACGGGAGCAGGGCGCCAAGGGCGAGAAGGAATTCGCCAACCCACGCAATGCCGCCGCCGGTAGCCTGCGCCAGCTCGATTCGCGCATCACCGCCAGCCGTCCCCTCAGCTTCTTTGCCTACGGCGTCGGGATTGGGGCGGCACAAATCCCGGTGACGACGCAAAGCGAGTTGATCGACCAATTGGTCGTCTGGGGTTTTCCCATCGCGCCGGAGCGCCGCGTCGTGACCGGTCTGGCGGGTCTCATGGATTATTACGGCCAGATCGGCGGCCTGCGCCGCGACTTGCCCTACGACATCGATGGCGTTGTCTACAAGGTCAATCGCCTCACCTGGCAGGACCGGCTCGGCTTCGTCTCCCGGGCGCCGCGCTTCGCCATCGCCCACAAGTTTCCGGCGCAAGAAGCGCTGACACGGGTCGAGGCCATAACCATCAACGTCGGCCGTACCGGCGCCCTGACGCCCGCGGCGCGGCTGGAGCCTATTTTCGTCGGCGGCGTCACCGTCACCAACGCCACGCTGCACAACGAAAGCGAAGTGCGGCGCAAGGACGTCCGCGTTGGCGACACGGTGATCGTGCGGCGGGCGGGCGACGTCATTCCCGAGGTGGTTTCGGTTGTGCTGGAACAGCGGCCGATGGGGCCGGGGAAAGACCTTTTCGATCGTGCGCCGCTCCACCCGGTCTTTTCCATGCCGACGGCCTGCCCGGTCTGCGGCTCGGCGGTCGAGCGACCGGTCGACGAGGCCATCGCCCGCTGCACCGGCGGACTTTTCTGCCCGGCGCAGCGCAAGCGGGCATTACTGCATTTCGCCGGCCGGCGCGCCATGGATATCGAGGGATTGGGCGAGAAACTGGTCGATCAACTGGTCGACGCCGATCTCGTGCATACCCCCGCCGATCTTTACCGCCTGGATTTGCCGACCCTCTCCAACCTGGCGCGGATGGGCGAAAAATCGGCCGCCAACCTGCTCGACGGCATTGAAAAGAGCAAGACGACCACGCTGGGACGCTTCATCTACGCGCTCGGCATCCGCAATATCGGCGAGGCGACGGCGGGCGATCTGGCGCGCCATTTCGGCAGCCTCGATGCATTACTTGCCGCCGACGAAGTTGCCCTGCAGACCGTGCCCGATGTTGGTCCGGTGGTGGCGACAAGCATGCGCGCCTTCCTCGCCGAACCGCATAACCTTGGTGTCATCGAGGGCTTGCGCGCCGCCGGCGTGCATTGGCCTGAAGGTGAGCCGCTGGCATCTGGCCCGCGTCCGCTGTCCGGCAAAACGTTGGTGCTCACCGGCACCCTGCCCACGCTCAAGCGCGACGACGCTAAAGCCTTGATCGAGACGGCGGGCGGCAAGGTGGCCGGATCGGTGTCGAAGAAAACCGATTACGTCGTCGCCGGCGAGGAAGCGGGCTCCAAACTCGAAAAAGCCCGCGAACTGGCCGTCCCGGTCATCGATGAGGCACAATTACTGGCTTTGCTGCAGACCCCCCAATGAAGAAACGTCAGGAGAAAACAATGAAAAAAGTGACCAAGGCCGTTTTCCCGGTCGCCGGACTGGGAACCCGATTCCTTCCGGCCACCAAGGCCAGCCCAAAGGAAATGCTGCCCATCGTCGACAAGCCGCTCATTCAATATGCGGTGGAAGAAGCCATTGCCGCCGGTATCACCGATATGGTGTTCGTGACCGGACGCAGCAAGCGCGCCATCGAGGATCATTTCGACAAGAACAGCGAGTTGGAGTCCGAACTCGAGCGCAAGAGCAAGGACGACATGCTTGAGCTGGTGCGCAACATTATTCCCAAGCACATCAACTGCATTTATATCCGTCAGGCCGAACCGCTCGGACTCGGCCATGCCGTGCTCTGCGCCAAGCCGATCATTGGCGACGAACCCTTCGCCGTGCTCTTGGCCGACGACCTGCTGGACGGTCGGCCGCCGGTGATGAAGCAGATGGTCGATGTTTATGATTATTACGGTTGTTCCGTGCTCGGCGTGCAGGACGTGCCGCGCTCGGAAACTCGCAGCTACGGCATCGTCGCCACGCGCCCGGTGGCGGAGCGCATCGAACAGGTGTCGGGCATGGTTGAAAAGCCGAAGCCGGAAGAGGCGCCGTCCACGCTCGCCGTCGTCGGTCGCTACGTGCTGACGCCGCGCCTGTTCCATTACCTGGAAAACGGCAAGCCGGGCGCTGGCGGCGAAATCCAATTGACCGACGGCATCGCCGCGTTGATGGCGGAAGAACAGGTTCTGGCCTACCGCTACGACGGAACAAGGTACGATTGCGGTTCCAAGCTCGGCTACTTGCAAGCCACCGTTGTTTTCGGGCAGCGCCATCCGGAAATCGGTGCGGATTTCAAAGAATACTTACGCATAAATCAGGGGGAATAATCGATGGAAGTGCAACAAGCCCGCGACATTCTGGCCAAGGCCGATCTCGTTCATCCGCCGGAGGTCGTGCAGGCGGCTCTGGAACGGGTCGCCGGCGAGGTCACCGCGGCGTTGGCGGAAAAATATCCGCTGGTGCTCTGCGTCATGACCGGTGGCGTCATTTTTTCCGGGCAATTGTTGCCACGCCTCGATTTTCCGCTCGACTTCGACTACCTGCACGTTACCCGTTACGGGCAGGATATCCAGGGCGGCAAGCTTTCATGGCGCAGTGCGCCATGGACACCGGTCAAGGACCGCACCGTGCTCGTCATCGACGACATCCTCGATGAAGGCGTGACCCTGGCAGCGGTCTGTGAAAGCCTGCGTCGCCTGGGTGCTGCGGAAGTGTTCACGGCGGTGTTCACCGACAAGGACAACGGCAAGAGCAAGCCGGTCAAGGCGGATTTCGTCGGCCTGACGGTTCCGGACCGCTTCGTTTTCGGTTTCGGCATGGATGTCCACGGCGCCTGGCGCCATTTGCCCGCGATCTACGCGCTCAACGAGGAAAACTGAGCTTTCATGAGCGGCGTCACCACTGAAGACTTCATCGCCTATTGGCAAACCGAAGGCGAGCACTACACCCGCGCCGGCGATTACGACTGGATGGCCTCGCTCGTTCCCGGCAAGCGCGTGCTGGAAATCGGCTGCGGCGCCGGCTTTGGCACGGCCGCCCTGTTGCATCGTGATTTGACGGTACTGGCGGTCGATAACCTGCCGGAGTGCATCGAGGCAACGCGCCAACGCATCGCAGCCATGCCGGGCGCCGAGATCGAATTTTTGCAGGCGGATATCGCCGCCCCCGGCGAAGCAGCCATGGCGGCGATGACCGCGTTCGCGCCGGATACCCTCGTCTGTTGGCTGATGGGGGCGCCTTCGGAGGCGACGGGCGCCAGCCACTCCGACGCCGGCAAGGCGGTTGCCGCTTACCGGGAGAGTGCGCAACGCGCGGTTGCCCAATTGGCGGCCGGTTTGGCTTCGGTGCAGAACCTGCACATCGTCGACCGTACCGTCATCCCTTGGCAGGCCAAGGATCTCGGCCGGGATACGCTGGTGCGTTATCACCTCGGGAAGACGCTGCTCGATCTGCCTTTTTCCGCCGAAAAGGGCCAGGCGCTCTATCGTAAATTGCAGGGTGCCAATGTGAACCTGGCGGAAATCCGCCGTACCCACCCTTCGCTCAAAAGCGTCACGCCGACCCTCGCGTCGCTCGTGGCTCAAAGGAAATCCTGAAAAAATGCTGGCAATCATCGGAGGCAGCGGCCTCACCAAACTCTCGAACCTCGACCAGACGCATCAGGAGGTCGTTCGCACGCCTTATGGCGAGCCTTCCGGCGCGCTGACTTTCGGCAACGTCTGCGGCCGGCCGGTCGTGTTCCTGGCGCGCCATGGCTACGGCCATACCATTCCACCGCACCGGGTGAATTACCGCGCCAATTTATGGGCGCTGGCGGAGAGCGGGGCCGACGGCGTCGTTTCGGTGGCTTCGGTCGGCAGCATCCGCGCCGATCTCAAGCCGGGTGATATCGTCATTCCCGACCAGATCATCGATTACACCTGGGGGCGTGACGCCACCTATTTCGATGGCGGCAACAGCCAGGTGACGCATGTCGATTTCACCGAACCCTACGATATCGAGTTGCGCGATCGCATCGCCGCCGCCGCAACGAGCGCCGCCATCGACGTCAAGATTGGCGCTGTGTACGCGGCAACGCAGGGGCCACGCCTGGAAAGCAAGGCGGAAATCAATCGCCTGGAGCGCGATGGCGCCGACGTCGTCGGCATGACCGGCATGCCGGAAGCGGTGCTGGCGCGGGAACTGCGACTACCGTATGCCGCGGTCAATGTCGTGGCAAACTACGCCGCCGGCCGGGCGGACAGCCGCCACGGGATTCATTTCTCGACCGTCGAGCCGATCCTGCAGGAGGCGCTCGGACGGGTGCGCCTGATCATCGAACGCCTGGTGGGAACCGCGCAAACGGCTTAAACGCCGTAGGGCGCGGAATGCCGTCAGGCGAAGACCGCGCCCATCGTTTTGGCGTGCTCGGAAATTTCGGCGCTCAGTTCGAGATATTGCGGCGCGAGCGCGAAACGATGGACGGTGGCGTTGTCGACATCCTGGTATAGCCACTCGAAATTCGCCCCGGCGAGAAAATTGCCGATATAAACGACGTCGGACAGGTTTTTTGGCGGCACCGGCGCTTCCCGCAGTTGATCGTGGTCGCGTGCCGCCTCGACAATGCTCTCGGGCATGCCCAGGGCGCCGAGAACGCTTTGGCCGATGCTGTCGTGCCACTGGGCGACGAGGTACTTGACGCTTTCCGGTCGGGAAGAGAGTTCCGGGTACTGCGCGGCGCGATACAGCATGTAGAAGGCGCCGATGTCGTGGACCATGCCGGCGAGAAAGGCTTCGTCGGGGTTGATGCGGGTCATGTGACGCGCCACGACGCTGGAAGCGGAGGCGGAAAGCAGGGAATGCTGCCAGAGGCGGATCGTCAATTCATCGAAAGTGACCAGTTCGCGCGAGAGCAGCAGTTGCTTCATGGCAATGGCGAGGCTGATGCTGCGTACCGATTGCAATCCGAGCCGCTGAACGGCGCCGCGAACATCGCGCACGGGCTGACTGGCGGCATAAGCGGCGGAATTCGCCAGCGCAAGCAGTTTGGTGCTGACCAAAGGATCGCCGCCGACCACCACGGCAATTTTTTCCATCGAGGTGTTGGGGTCATCCAGGACTTGCCGGATGCGTACCGCGACATTGAAGCAGGTGGGGAATACCACCTCTCCCGCCAATTCCTTGGCGATATCTTCCAGCATCTGGAAGCGTTGGGCGGCCAACTCCGTCCCGAATTTGTCCTGTTCTGTCACTGTCATGGCGGTTTTGCTGCTCGATAGACTCAAAAACTCTAAATTTACAGGAGTTTTGTCATCTTGTCGGGGCTGATGGAGCAGGGCCGGGAATGTCCCGTGCTTTCTGCTGAAGCGGCTTGGGGAGCGGAGTTGGAAGCTGCCCGTTTTTCCGCTTCAAACCTTGAGCAATTCGAGCAGTTCCTGTTCTAGCTGGATGCGTTTGGCGCTGCTATCCAGCCCCCCGCCGCTCAGAAGAAAGACGTCTTCCGCGCGCTCGCCGAGGGTCGCGATCTTGGCGGTCTCGAGATTGGCACCGTGATGAGCGAGCGCCATGGCGAGCTGGTAGAGCAGGCCCGGGCGGTCGGCGGCAATGATCGAAAGGATATGGTGCGCGCCTTTCTCGTCCGGCCGGATCTCGACCTTGGGCTTGATCGGAAAATGCTTGACTTGGCGCGACAGGCGTCCCGCCGACGGCGCTTCCGGCGGCCCTTGCTTGTGCAGGCGCTCGGTGAGTTCGTGCTCGATGTAAGGAATCATGTTGCGATCGCTTTCGCGCTCGAACATGTCGAGCAACATGAAGCTGTCGAGTGCGTAGCCGTGCTGGGTCGTATGCACCTTGGCATCGACAATGTTGTATCCGGCGCGGCCAAAAAAGCCGACGATGCGGGCGAAAAGGTCGGCCTGATCGCGCGTGTAGACCATGACCTGGACGCCGATTTCGTGTTGCGAGACGCGGGCCTTGACCACCGGCTCGGTCGTGTTGGTGCGATGATAGAGCGCGCGGGTGTGCCAGGCGATTTCCTCGGCCGAGTGGCGCAGGAAATAGACCGTGTCGAGTTGCGTCCAGAGTTCTTCGTGGGCGGTTTCTGAAAGCGCATAGAAGCGCAGCAGACGTAGGGCTTCCGCCTGGCGGTCGGCCACGACACCGTGACGCTCCGGCGCCTTGCCATGCTCGAGATGATGCCGGGTGGCCTGGAAGAGATCGTTGAGCAGCTTGCCTTTCCAGTGGTTCCAGACCTTCGGGCTGGTGCCGCGGATGTCGGCGACGGTGAGGAGATAGAGCGCGGTGAGATGGCGCTCGTCCCGCACGCGGGCGACGAAGCGCGAAATCACGTCCGGGTCGGTGATGTCTTCCTTCTGCGCGACGTGCGACATGACACGGTGGTTGCCGACCAGCCAGACCACCAACTCCGTATCCTCGGGACTCAGACGGTGCGTTTCGCAGAATTCCCGCGCATCCGCCATGCCCAATTCGGAATGGTCGCCGCCACGTCCCTTGGCAATGTCATGGAAGAGGGCGGCCACGTAAAGCAGCCAGTGACGGTCGAAATCGCTGACCAGCCGCGAGCAAAGCGGGTATTCGTGGGCAAACTCGCTCATGGTGAAGCGCCGCAGATTGCGCATCACCTGTACCGTGTGCTGATCCACCGTATAGACATGGAAAAGATCGTGTTGCATCTGGCCGACAATCCGACCGAAGGCCGGAAGATAGGCGCCGAGCAGGTCGAGCTGGATGAGGCGGCGCAATTCGTGGACGATGCCGCGCTGGTTTTTGAGCAAATCCAGAAAAATATCTTGCGCGGCTGGGTCGGCGCGGAATTCCGGTGTGATCAGCCGCCGCGCCCGCCAGAGCGCGCGCAGGGTGCGGGCTGTCATGCTCTGCAGTTCGGCATGCTCCTGCATGACGCGGAAGCTGCGAAAAATGGCGAGCGGCTTTCTTTCGAACAGCCGTTCGTCGCGCACGTCGAGCAGGCCGCCGATGGCCTGGAAATCCTCGTCGATAGGCTCCGGCGGATTCTCGCGATCCGGCGAGAGCGCGGCGCCGATGTTTTGCAGCAGGATGGTATTGAGCAGCGTCACCGCCTTGGCGGTGCGGTAGTACTTCTGCATCAACTGCTCGGAGGCGCGCTTGCCAGGGATGTCAAGATAGCCGAATTGTCCCGCCAGGACGTTTTGGTAATCGAAAAGCAGGCGATCCTCGCGCCGCCCGACCAGAAAATGCAGGCGGATGCGAACGTGGTCGAGGAGGTTTTCGCAGATTTCGAAATCGCGCGCCTCTTCCGGGGTCAAGAGCCCATGGCGCGCAAGATCGTCCCAGGAGGTGCCATAGCCGGCAGCGCTGGCGATCCAGAAAATGACATGAATGTCGCGCAGGCCACCCGGGCTTTCCTTGCAGTTCGGTTCCAGGCTGTAGGGTGTTTCATTGAAGCGCAGGTAGCGTTCGTGCTGTTCCAGGACCTTGGCTTCGTAGAAGGCGTGCGGATCGAAGTTTTCTTCCAGGCGCTCGCGAAAGCGCCGGTAGAGCGCTTCGCTCCCGCAGAGCGGCCGGGATTCGATCAGCGCGGTCAGGACGGTGATGTCCTTCCTGGCCTCCTCGATACATTCGTCGAGCGTACGGACGCTGTGCCCGACTTCCAGGCCGATATCCCAGAAATGACCGATCAGGGCTTCGAGTTGCGCTTGCAGCGCGGCGTCGGGTGCTTCCGGCAAAAGAATCAGGACGTCGATGTCGGAAGCGGGGAACAATTCGCCGCGACCGTAGCCGCCAACCGCCACAAAGGCGAGGTCCGCCGGAAAATCCAGGCTCTGCCAGAGTCGCGTCAGGACCGAATCGACCTGTTGGCAACGCTGGCGCAGCAATTTCTTGGCATCGCCATCGCGGGCGTAATGCTGGCGCAGGATTTCCGCCTGCGCCTTGGTTTCGGCGCGGAGCGAGCCGGGGGAGTTCATTTAATGAAGGCGGGCGGCGCCGGCATGCCGGCGGATACCGTCAGCACCTCGTAACCGGTTTCCGTGACCAGCACCGTGTGCTCCCACTGCGCCGAGAGACTATGGTCCTTGGTGACGATGGTCCAGCCGTCAGCCAGTTCGCGGATGGCGGCCTTGCCGGCGTTGATCATCGGCTCGATGGTGAAGATCATGCCGGATTTCAGTTCGGCGCCGGTATTGCGTTTGCCGTAGTGCAAGACCTGCGGCTCTTCATGGAATTTGCGGCCAACGCCATGGCCGCAAAATTCGCGCACCACGGAATAGCCATTCTTTTCCGCATACTCCTGGATGGCGGCACCGATGTCGCCCAAGTGCGAACCTGCTTTCACCGTGGCAATGCCCAGCCACATGCATTCATAGGTGATGTCGCACAGGCGCTTGGCCTGGATCGAGGGTTCGCCGACGTAGAACATGCGGCTGGTGTCGCCGTGGAGGCCGTCCTTGATGGTGGTGATGTCGATGTTCAGGATGTCGCCGTTGCGCAGAACGCGGTCGCCCGGGACGCCATGGCAGATCTGGTGGTTCACCGAGGTGCAGATCGACTTGGGATAAGGGTTGTAGCCGCTGGGCGCGTAGTTGAGCGGCGCCGGGATGCAACCCTGAACGTCCACCATGTAGTCGTGACAAAGGCGATCGAGTTCGCCGGTGGTGATGCCGGCCTTGACGTGGGGCTCGATGAAATCGAGCACTTCAGCCGCCAGGCGGCAGGCGACGCGCATTTTTTCGATTTCTTCGGGCGTCTTGATGATGATTCCCATAAATCCATTCAATAAAGGTTGGGGGAGGCAGAAGAATAAATGAGCCTAGTACCTTTAGCAAAGGCGCGCGGCGACGAGAGCGGACGTTTAGGGTAAAATCGCCAGCTTTTCCGGCTCCTCTTTCAGATCATTTCATGGCGTTGATTGTTCAAAAATATGGCGGCACCTCGGTGGGGACTCCCGAGCGCATCAAGAACGTCGCCAGGCGCGTAGCCAAATTCCGGGCGCAGGGTCATCAGGTCGTCGTGGTCGTTTCCGCCATGAGCGGCGAGACCAACCGTCTGATCGCACTCTGCAAGGAAGTTCAGTCCAGCCCCGATCCCCGCGAACTCGACGTGGTGGTTTCCACCGGCGAACAGGTCACCATCGGCCTACTTTGCATGGCGCTCAAGGATATCGGCATCGAGGCAAAGAGCTACACGGGTGCCCAGGTCAAGATCCTGACCGACAGCGTGTTCACCAAGGCCCGGATTCTCTCCATCGACGAGCAGAACATGCGGCGCGACCTGGAGCAGGGCAATGTGCTGGTCGTGGCCGGCTTCCAGGGCGTGGACGAGGAGGGCAGCATCACTACCCTCGGGCGCGGCGGTTCCGACACCACCGGCGTGGCGCTGGCAGCGGCCCTGAAGGCCGACGAATGCCAGATCTACACCGACGTGGATGGCGTCTACACCACCGACCCGCGCGTCGTGCCGGAAGCGAAAAAGCTCGATACCATCACCTTCGAGGAAATGCTGGAAATGGCCAGCCTTGGGTCGAAGGTGTTGCAGATCCGCTCGGTCGAGTTCGCCGGCAAGTACAAGGTCAAACTGCGCGTGCTGTCCAGCTTCGAGGAAGAAGGCGAGGGCACGCTGATTACCGTTGAGGAAGACAACAATATGGAACAACCGATCATCTCCGGCATCGCCTTCGCCCGCGACGAAGCCAAACTCACGGTGTTGGGCGTGCAGGACAAGCCAGGTGTGGCGTATCAGATCCTCGGTGCGATCTCGGAAGCCAATATCGACATCGACATGATCATCCAGAACGTCGGCCAGGACGGCACCACCGACTTCTCCTTCACCGTCAATCGTGGCGAATACGCCAAGGCCAAGGAAATCCTCGAAGGCGTCAAGGCTCAGGTCGGCGCCCGTGCGGTGATTGGCGACAACAAGATTTGTAAGGTTTCGGCCGTCGGCGTCGGCATGCGTTCGCATCCGGGCGTCGCCAGCAAGATGTTCAAGACGCTGGCCGAAGAAGGCATCAACATCCAGATGATTTCAACATCGGAGATCAAGATTTCCGTTGTCATCGACGAGAAATACCTGGAATTGGCGGTACGCGTGCTGCACAAGGCTTTTGAACTCGACCAGGCTTGAAAAAGCAGGCGAGAGTTTGGTTTGACCGTGGGGCGGTAAACGGATAACATCCGCGCCCACTGGATGGAGACGTGGCCGAGAGGTCGAAGGCACTCCCCTGCTAAGGGAGCATGCGGGCAAAACCTGCATCAAGGGTTCGAATCCCTTCGTCTCCGCCAGCCCCGCTTAAAAACCCACGCCTGCCGTGGGTTTTTTTGCTTCTAATACAACTTCTTGGCGATTGCACAGTCATGGCTCACCAGAAAATCCTCATCCTCGATTTCGGCTCCCAGGTCGCACAGCTGATCGCTCGCCGCGTGCGCGAGCAGCAGGTCTACTGCGAACTGCACTCCTTCGACGTCTCGGCCGAGTTCATCCGCGAATTCGCGCCGCAGGGCATCATCCTCTCGGGCGGCCCCAATTCGGTCTACGAGATGCAGGACTGGCGGGCGCCGCAGGTGGTGTTCGAGCTGGGCGTGCCGGTGCTGGGCATCTGCTACGGCATGCACACCATGGCCGAGCAGTTGGGCGGCAAGGTGGAAAGCTCAGGCAAGCGCGAATTCGGTTATGCGGAAATCCGCGCCCGCGGCCATTCCAAGTTGTTCGAAGGTATTCAGGACCGCAGCAACGCCGAGGGGCACGGCCTGCTGGACGTCTGGATGAGCCATGGCGACAAGGTCACGGCGCTGCCGCAGGGCTTCAAGGTCATCGCCAGCACCGAATCCTGCCCTGTCGCCGCCATGGCCGACGAGGATCGCCGTTTCTACGCCGTGCAGTTTCACCCCGAGGTGACGCACACCCTCAAGGGGCGTGACATGATCGGTCGCTTCGTGCATGAGATCTGCGGCTGCGGTCGCGACTGGAACATGCCCAACTACATCGACGAAGCGGTGGCGAAAATCCGTGCTCAGGTCGGCAAGGAAGAAGTCATTCTCGGCCTGTCCGGCGGTGTCGATTCCTCGGTGGCGGCGGCGCTCATCCACCGCGCCATCGGCGACCAGCTGACCTGCGTTTTCGTCGACAACGGCCTGCTGCGCCTGAACGAGGCGGAGCAGGTGATGGAGACCTTCGCCCGCAATCTCGGCGTCAAAGTCATCCATGTCGATGCCGCCGACCAGTTCCTCGGCCACCTCAAGGGCGTTTCCGACCCGGAACAGAAGCGCAAGATCATCGGCCGTGAATTCGTCGAGGTTTTCCAGGAAGAAGCCAAGAAGCTGCCGGCCGCCAAGTGGCTGGCGCAGGGCACCATCTATCCGGACGTGATCGAATCGGCCGGCGCCAAGACCAAGAAGGCGCACACCATCAAGAGCCACCACAATGTCGGCGGCCTGCCGGAAACGCTCAATCTCAAGCTGCTCGAGCCGCTGCGCGAACTCTTCAAGGACGAAGTGCGCGAACTGGGCGTGGCACTCGGGTTGGCGCACGAGATGGTCTATCGCCATCCCTTCCCCGGTCCCGGCCTGGGCGTGCGCATCTTGGGCGAGGTCAAGCAGGAATTCGCCGAGCTGCTGCGCCGTGCCGACGCCATCTTCATCGACGAACTGCGCGCCGCCGATTGGTACGAGAAGACCAGCCAGGCCTTCGCCGTCTTCCTGCCGGTCAAGAGCGTCGGCGTCATGGGCGATGGCCGTACTTACGAATATGTCGTTGCCTTGCGCGCCGTCCAGACACAGGACTTCATGACCGCGCACTGGGCCGAGTTGCCGCATGCGCTGCTGGGCAAGGTCTCCAACCGCATCATCAACGAGGTGCGCGGCATCAACCGGGTGGTGTACGACATCTCCGGCAAGCCGCCGGCGACCATCGAGTGGGAGTGACCCTCAGCCGGCCTTAGTCGCCGGTTGCGAAGGCCGTCACCCGGTGGGCGTTGAGCGAAACGCCGATCTGTTCGCCCAGGGCGTGGTTGTGACACGCGGAAACCAGCGACAGCAACTCGCTGCCGTCCGGCAAGCGCAGGGAATACAGAATCTCGGCGCCGCGGAAGGCCTTGTGCAGAATCTCCGCGCGCATGGTGCTGTTGTCGTCGAGGACCACCTCGTTCGGGCGCAAGAGCACCTCGACCGCGCTGTCTTTATTCCAGGGCAGCGGCGTCGCCGATTTGACGATACCGATCGGGATGGCGACATGCTGGGCATCCACTACCTTGCCCGGAACGAAGGCGCCCAGTCCGACGAAATCGGCAACGAAGCGGTTGGCCGGATGGTGATAAAGGTTGTAGGGCGTGTCCCACTGCTGGATCTCGCCGTCGAACATGACCCCGATCTCATCGGCCATAGTGAAGGCTTCATGCTGGTCGTGGGTGACCATCACTGCCGTCACGCCCTGGTTCTTGAGGATTTCGCGCACCTCCATGGCGAGGCGTTCGCGCAGGTCGATATCGAGGTTGGAGAAGGGTTCATCGAGCAGCACCAGCTCCGGCCGCGGTGCCAGTGCCCGCGCCAAGGCGACGCGCTGCTGCTGCCCGCCGGACAGCTCGTGCGGATATTTCCGCTCCTGGCCGGTCAGGCCGACGCGGGCCAGCAATTCATCGACGCGACGCATACGGTCGGCTTCGGCCAGTTCGGCGATACCGAAGGCGATGTTGCCGGCGACGGTGAGATGGGGGAAAAGGGCGTAATCCTGGAACACCATGCCGACGCGCCGCTTTTCGGGCGGAACAGCGTAGCCCGGGCGGCTCATCAACTGATCGCGGATGCGGATCTCGCCCGAGATGATGTCCTCAAATCCGGCGATGCAGCGCAGCAAGGTGGTCTTGCCGCAACCCGAGGGGCCGAGAAGGCAGGCGATGGTGCCGGGTTCCAGTTGGAATCCGACATTGCGGACGACGTGGTGAGTGTCGTAGCGCTGGGCGACGTCGGTGAGTTCGAGCTTGGCCATGAGTGCCGATTATAATTCCCATTCTCTCCCATGACCGCTTCCAGACATTTCTCCTTCCTGGCCGTTGCCTCCCTAGCCGTCGCGGCACTGGTCGGGCTGCCAGTCGCCAGCGTCGGTTTCAATCTCTTTGCCGGCGGGACGAGCGCGACCTGGACGCATTTGGTCGATACCGTGCTGGCCGATTACATCAGGAACTCGCTCCTCCTCTGCCTTGGCGTCGCTTTCGGGGTCATGATGATCGGCGTGGCCACCGCCTGGCTGACGGCCATGCACGAATTCCCGGGCCGGCGCTTCTTCGAATGGGCGCTGGTCTTGCCTCTGGCCGTGCCGGCCTACGTCATGGCCTACGTCTATACCGACTTTCTTCAATTCGTCGGGCCGGTGCAGGCGGGATTGCGTGAGACCTTCGACTGGAGCCACGGCGACTACTGGTTCCCGGATATCCGCTCGCTGCCGGGCGCGACTGCAATGTTTACCTTCGTGCTCTACCCCTACGTTTATCTGCTCGCGCGCAACGCCTTCATCGAGCGCGCCAGCGGCATGCTTGAGGCGGCGCGTTCGTTGGGCAAAGGTCCCTGGCGCGCTTTCTTCACCGTCTCGCTGCCGCTCGCCCGTCCGGCCATCGCGGCCGGGGTGGCGTTGGCCCTCATGGAAACCCTGGCGGATTACGGCACTGTCGCCTATTTTGCGGTGGATACCTTCACGACCGGCATCTACCGCGCCTGGTTTTCCCTTGGTGATCGCATTGCATCGGCCCAGCTTGCCGCCATGCTATTAGGCTTCGTGCTGCTGCTGGTTGCGCTCGAACGCCTGAGCCGTGGCCGGGCGCGATACAACAACGTGACCGGGCGCAACCGCCCGCTGGCCGGCGTTCGCCTGCGCGGTATCGGCGCGGCTTTGGCGGTGGCAGCCTGCCTCATGCCGTTGCTGCTTGGCTTCCTGCTGCCGGCTGGATTGCTGCTCAAGATGGCGCTGGTTGAAGGCGATGCCCAGTTCGGCGCGCGCTTCCTCCTGCTCACGCGCAACAGTTTCATCCTGGCCGGGGTAACGGCCGTCCTGGCGGTTCTTCTCGCGATCCTGCTGGCGTACGCGGCACGCACCTCTGGCAGCCTTATATCGCGCAGCCTCAATCGGCTCGTCAGTTTAGGGTATGCGGTGCCCGGCGCCGTCATCGCTGTCGGCGTCCTGATCCCGGTAACGCGACTCGACACCTTTCTCGCCGGTCAGTGGATGGAGTGGTTCGGCAGCAACCCAGGGCTGTTGCTGACAGGCGGAATTTCCGCCCTGGTCTACGCCTACCTCGTGCGCTTTCTCGCGGTGGCGCTGCAAACGGTGGAGGCGAGTCTCGGCAAAATCACCGCCAGTATGGACGATGCCGCGCGCAGCCTGGGAGCGGGGCAAGGCGTAACGTTGCGCCGCATCCATGTGCCCTTGCTGCGTGGCAGTCTGCTCACCGCCGGCTTGCTCGTGTTTGTCGACGTCATGAAGGAGCTGCCGGCAACGCTGGTCATGCGCCCCTTCAATTTCGACACCTTGGCGACGCAAGCCTACATCCTGGCGTCGGATGAACGTCTGGGCGAGGCTTCCACGGCGGCACTGACCATCGTTGCGGTCGGCTTTCTCCCGCTGATCGCGCTATCCCGCCAGATCTCCCGCACGCGCCGATAAAAAAGCCCCGCTTTTGGCGGGGCCTTCGGTTCTGACCGCAGCCTCACTTATAGCCGGCACGGTCGTAGATCATCTGCGCTTTCGCCTGGTAGGCCGCCAAACTCTTGACCGGCAGCTTGTCGGCTTTGTACTTGCCAAGCGCTTCGAGTGCCGGATTAGAGACCTTGGCCGATTCCACCGCGGGCCATTCGTTATTGCCGTCGGCGAAATAGCGTTGCGCTTCGTCGGAGGCGAGATATTCGAGGAATTTGACCGCAGCCTCCTTGTGCGGTGCGGTCTTGAGCATGCCGCCGCCCGAGATATTGATATGGGTGCCGGTCGTCCCCTGATTCGGCCAGACGACGCCGATCCGTTCCATCATCTTGCGGTCCTCGGGCTTGTCCGAACGCATCAGGCGGGCGATGTAGTAAGTGTTGGAAACCGCCACCTGGCATTCGCCGGCTGCAACCGCCTTGATCTGGTCGGTATCGCCACCTTTGGGCGCGCGGGCGAAATTGGCGACGACACCGCGCGCCCATTCCTCCGCCTTGGCTTCACCCTGGTGCGCGATGATTGAGGCAAGTAGGGAAAGATTGTAAGGATGCGACCCGGAACGCGAGCAGATCTTGCCTTTGAGGCGCGGGTTGGCCAGGTCTTCGTAAGTGCGAACGGCATCCGCCTCCACGCCGGATTTGTTATAGACGATGACGCGGGCGCGGGTCGAGAAGGCGAACCACGTATCGGTCCGCAAATGAGCGGGAATGGCCGTCCGCAAAACTTTCGACGAGACCGGTTCGAACAGGCCGAGCGCATCCGCCTTGGCAAGACGCGCGGCGTCGACCGTCAGCAGCACGTCCGCGGGGCTATTCGCACCTTCGGAGCGGATGCGTTCGAGCAGTTCGTCCTCCTTGCCCTCGATCCGATTGATGCGGATCCCCGTCTGTTTGGTGAAATTGGCATAGAGCGCCTCATCGGTCTGGTAATGGCGGGCCGAATAGAGGTTAAGGACCTTCTCATCGGCCTGCGCGCTGGCGGCCATGGCGATCAGGAACGTAGCGATCAGGTTGAGGGAGCGTTTCATGCAAACCCCGGTGAGATGAAATGGGAGCAGAATAACGGCTTATTGTGCGCGTGTAAATAAGAAGTATTCGCATTGACAAAATGAAGGAGCGGCAAAAGAAAACGATCAAGCCGCCGAGAGCAAATCGCAATGTTGTAATGCTGGGACGCTCTCAAGCCCGGTTGTACAGGTTGTACAGGTTGTACGGGTTCTACGGGTTTCTGGACTGCCGGTGTTCGAGGGGCTGTGGGCTGCGAACTGCGAACTGCGAACTGCGGACTGCGGACTGCGGACTGCGGACTGCGGACTGCGGACTGCGGACTGCGGCGTGTGGGGTGTGGGGTGTGGGGTGTGAGGCGGGATGCCGGGCGCCGGGCGCCGGGTGCAGGGTGCAGGGTGCAGGGTGCAGGGTGCAGGGTGCAGGGCGCAGGAGGCAGGAGGCAGGAGGCAGGAGGCAGGAGGCAGGAGGCAGGAGGCAGGAGGCAGGA
>JAPUEC010000201.1:0-21001 GCA_027492775.1 Rhodocyclaceae bacterium | reverse complement strand
GGCAGGGGTGTCTGCGGCTACCGATTGCGAACGGGCTTGGCGCGCCGCGAAGGGAGAAGAGGAGGCTCGATGCTGATCACCGCGACATGAAGTGCTCGGTGACGCGGGAAGATGGGCTTCAGTGAAGACGCCTGCAACCGATGTTCGTCGGTCCGAATTGAGATAGAACAAAGCGGCTAGGACGCGGGGCCGATTGGCGTCGTCTTGCGGGTGTTCTCGTCCACCAGGGCGATCAACTCGTTTGCGCTGAGCGGCGGGGCGAAGAGGTAGCCCTGCATCAGGTGGCATCCATGCTGCCGCAATTCACGCATTTGCTCCTCGTTTTCGACGCCTTCGGCGATCAACTCGAGCTCGAGGGCTTTGCCCAGCCCAACGAACGCCTGAATGAGCACTGTGCTCTCGCCCGCGATGCCGATCCCGCCGACGAACGCCTGATCGATTTTGAGGAAGCTGAGTGGAAGGCGGGCGAGTTGAGGAAGCGAGGAATAGCCGGTGCCAAAATTGTCGATGGCCAGAAGCAGCCCCAGGTCGGTCAGTTGTCTAAGGATGCCGAGATGCGCGGCGATATTCTCCATCATGGCCGCTTCGCTCACTTCGAGCAGGATGCGGCTGGGGTCGGCACCGGTTTCTTGCAGAATGGCGGCGAATTCGCTTTCAAGCATCCCTTCCTGCAATTGGCGGGCGGAAATGTTCAGTGTGACGTAAGGCGCCTGATCTCCCCAACGTTCGCGCCATTCAATCTCGGCGTGGCATCCCTGACGGAATACCCAGGTGCCGAGCGGGAGAATGGAATCAGTCATCTCGGCGATGGGAACAAAGATCGCCGGTGAAACGCTGCCTTCCGGCGGGTTCCAGCGCAGCAGCAATTCGGCGCCCGATATCCGCCCGCTCTCGGTGGCGAAGATGGGCTGAAAACGCACTGACAGTTCGTCGCGCTCGATGGCGGAGCGCAGGCCGCGGGTAACGGAGATACGCTGCCGTGCCTGATCCTGCAGATTCTCGCTGAAGAACTGCCAGCCGTCCCGCCCCTTTTCCTTGACCGCATACATGGCGGTATCGGCCGAGCGCAGCAGGTCATCGGCGGAATGGGTGCCGCCATGGCCGATGGCGATGCCGATGCTGGCGGTCACGGAAAGCGGGATTTCGGAGAACATGACCGGCTGGCGCAAGCTTTCGTTGAGGCGTTCGGCCAGTCCGCAGATGGAATCCGGTTGCTGCAGCATCTCCCCGAGGATGACGAATTCATCTCCGGCGAGGCGGCCCACCGTGTCTCCCGGCCGCACCTGCTCCAGCAGCCGTGCGGCGATGGCCTTGAGCAGCGTGTCGCCGGCGGCGTGGCCGTAGGTGTCATTGATCTGCTTGAAACCATCGAGATCGACGAACAGAACCGCCACGTTCGTTCCCTTCCGCCGCGAACGCTGGAGGGCGCTGGTCAGTCTTTCACGCACCAGCGAGCGATTGGGCAGGCCGGTCAGCGGGTCGTGGGTCGCCCGGCGCAACAGTTCCTGATCCACCCGTTTGCGTTCGGTAATGTCGTTCATGGTCGCGACCAGAATCCACTCGTCGCCCTGCTTGAATTTGGCAATTGAAATCTGCAAAGGGAAAAGCGACCCGTCCTTGCGATAGCCGGCCAACTCGCTGCGCTCGCCCATGCGGCGCTCCGTCGCCTCGCCAGCGATGAAGAGATCGAGCATGTCAGCGTGCATGGCCCTGAAATCCGGGGGTAACAATTGATGTACCGAGAGGCCGAGCATTTCCTCCATGGCGTAGCCGAAGAGGTCGCAAACGTGCTGGTTGGCCTCGACGATCGTACCGCGGGCATTGGTTGCCAACACCGCGATATCCGCCACGGAAAGGATCTGATGGGCGGTCAAGGCACGCCTTTTTGAGAAGAAACGCGGACCGATCGCGATAAAGGAGTCGTTTTAGCCAAGGCGTACTCGCATAGTCGGTATTGCTCCCGGTAAAAACTTCGCCGCATCACGCGCCAGGGAAACCCCGCGCCGGTGGCGCCACAGCGCCATTATCCAGAAAAAACCGGCCAAATGTGCGTCATCGTACAGAGGCATCGGGTGGATCGATAAATCATCCCTCACATTAACGGCCCTAAATTTTTCTTGACGTGGTTTTCGGCAATGCCGGCGAATCAGGCAGCCGTTCCGAGAGAGGTCAGCTATGGAAAACCAGGACGAGGCCGTGCGGAAATCCGGTGCCCTCATTGATCTGCCCGGCAATCCCCTTGATAAGGCCAAAAGCGGCGCTTCGGCGCAGGGGCCTGCGACCGGCATCCATTCTGGAGGCGATCGCCTGCTGTTCGGCACTCCGCATCCGGATGGCGCGGCCCCGGTCGCTGCGGATTTGCCGGAAAATGGCGCGGCGCCGGCGAATACCCGTGAAAGCGCGCCACCCGCGGGTTATCCCCGGCGAACTAGCAGTTTCTCCCGTAATCCGCTGGGAACGGTCGCTTTCGCGCTTGCCGCTGGATTCCTGCTTGGTCGACTCCTCCCTTGAGGGCAGGAAGTAACGCGATGACCGGGCTTTGTCGTTCCACCTTACCGGTAACTACAGCATGGTCGATGATGCAGCGCCCGCCGATTTTCAATCCTATGGCGACATTTTCGGTGCCATGAACGATATCGCGCCGCTCGGGATACTGGTCACTGACGTCGACGGCAATTGCGTCTATACGAACCCGACGTTCCGCAACCTCGCCCGTCTCGAGGCGAGCGAGATCCAAGGCGTTTCGTGGTGCGCGGTGATCCACCCGGACGACCGCGAGCGCGTTCTCTCGGGATGGCGCGACGTGGCGCCGCACCGGCATCCTTTCCAGGCGGAGTTTCGCTTCCGGCTTGCGGACGACCAGATCGTCTGGCTGCGGGGCGGGGCGGTGGCGTTGCGGGGCGATACCTGCGGCGGATATATCTGGACCTTCGAGGACATCAGCGAGCGCAAGACGCTCGATTTGATGCTGCGCAAAGCCGAGGAAGCCCTGCACGAGGAGAAGACGCGCGCCATCGTCACGCTCGACAACGTCGGGGACGCGGTGATGATGGTGGATGTCGCCAGCAATATTATCGGGCTCAATACCGCCGCTGAATGCATGACCGGCTGGTCGCGCGAAGAAGCGTTGGGTTCGCCGCTGGAAAGCGTGTTCTATCTCCTCGATGAGACGACGCGCGAAGTGGTGCGCAATCCGGTGGAGACGGCCATGCGCGAGAACCGGGTCGTCGATTCCATTGGCCCGGCGCTATTGCTCGCGCGCAACGGTTCCGAGCGCTTGGTGGAGGAGTCGGCCGTGCCCATTCATGATTGCGACGGGCGCATTGCGGGGGCGGCGCTGGTTTTTCGCGACGTTGGCCAGGCGCACGGCATCGCGCAGGAAATGGCCTATCTCGCCCAGCACGACGCGCTCACCGGCCTGCCCAATCGCGGCCTGCTCGCGGACCGTCTAGCGCAGGCCATTGTCTTGGCGCATCGCCACCAGCGCAAGGTCGCCTTGCTCTACGCCGATCTCGATCATTTCAAAGTCATCAACGATTCGCTCGGGCATCAGATCGGCGACAGGCTGCTGCAATCGGTTGCGGAGCGCCTTGGGCGTTGCGTTCGCGTCTCCGACACCGTCAGCCGGCAAGGTGGCGACGAGTTCGTCGTGCTCCTGGCCGAGATCGAGGAAGCGCAGGACGCCTGCGTCGCCGCCGAAAAGATGATCGCCGCCTTCACTCAGCCGCATGTGATCCAGGGCAGTGAGCTTTACATCACCTTGAGCATCGGTATCTGCATTTATCCGGACGACAGTTCCACCGCCGAAGCCATGATGCGCAATGCCGACATCGCCATGTATCACGCCAAGCGCAACGGTCGGAACAACTACCGGTTCTTCACCCGCGACATGAACGACCGCGTCGTCGAACGGCAGGAAATGGAAGCCAATCTGAGGCAGGCGTTGAATGAACGCGAGTTCGTCCTGCACTATCAGCCGGTAGTGAATCTCGATACCGGCGTGATCGAAGGGGCGGAAGCCTTGTTGCGCTGGCGCCGTAACAGCCGCGGCCTGACGATGCCTTCGTCCTTCATGCCGGTGGCGCGCCACAGCGGGCTGATCCGCCCTATCGGGCGATGGGTGCTGTCCGAAGCTTGCCGGCAGATTTGCGATTGGCGGAGCCAGGGGCGCGACCTCGCCTACATGTCGATCAACATTTCGACCACTGAATTCCAGGATCGAGATTTCGTCGTCAACGTGCGCCGCGCCCTGGAAGAAACCGGGCTCCAGCCGGAATCACTGCAATTGGAACTCTCCGAAAGCGTGCTCATGGACGACGCCGACTCCTCGCGTTCGCTGCTTTGCGAACTTAAGGACATGGGGCTCCGGATCGCTATCGACGATTTCGGCGCCGGTTGTTCCAGCCTGAGTTGCCTTCGGCAGTTTCAGGTCCATACCATCAAGATCGACCGCAGTTTCGTTAGCGACATGACTACCGATGCCGATGATGCCGCCATCGTCAGCGCCGTCATCAGCATGGGCAAATGCCTGCGGCACCAGGTGGTGGCGGAGGGTGTCGAAACGCCGGAGCAGCTGGATTTCCTGCGTTCGCATGCCTGCAGTGTCGCCCAGGGCTTTCATTTCAGCCGGCCGCTCGCGGCCGACGCCTTCGCCGAATTGTTGAATGCGGAGCGGATGATTTGCTAGGGCCGTCACGCCCCCACTTGACCAGAGAGAAAAAATGGATAGCTACGACCGCAAGATCACCGGCTTCTACACCAGCGTCGACGATGCCCGGCGCGACCGTCAGCGCCTCGTCGAACTGGGACTGCCGGAAAACCGCGTGGAAATTCTCGATGCCGGGCACAAGACCGCATCGCCCGCTGGCGATCCCGAGGAACGGGCCGCGGATGGCGCCGACAGCAAGCAGGTGTTGAAAGATGTGTTGGTCGACGGCGGCATCGGCGCTGCGGTCGGCACCGGGCTGGGCGCGTTGGCGGAAGTGGCGCTGGTTGCCGCCAATGTCAGCCTCTTCGTCGCCAGCCCCTTGATCGCCCCGCTCGCGATGCTGGGCTGGGGCGCCGGCTTGGGCGGCTTGGTCGGCGCCGCTGCCGGCGCCGGTACCGCCAGCCGCGAAGGCGGACGGTTGGCAGAACTTATCAGCGATGCCATCGACAGCGGCAGCGTCGTTCTCGTCGCCCATGTCCGTAACGAGAGCGAAAGTCACATGGCGGAAGCGGTGATGCGCGATTCTCTCTCGCCCCCGGTTCAGCCGGAGTAGCGCTAATCTGGGCTGGAATGGCAAGCCCGATACCTTGACGCCCGCACCCTCGCGCTGGCCATCTGGCGCCGCGTTTCGTACGCCAGCGCACCGAGTTTTTGTGCCGGCGGGGCTACGCTAGGGTATCACTGGCTGCGCGACGCAGCGTCCATCAAGCCCTTTCCCATGATCCATCAAACGGCCGGAAAAAAATCGTCTGGTTTTCGCACTGCCCTTGTGTTGCAAGGCGGTGGTGCGCTTGGTGCCTATCAGGGTGGCGTCTATCAGGCGCTGCATGAACATGACATGACTCCGGACTGGGTGGTCGGTACCTCGATTGGTGCCATCAACGCCGCGATCATCGCCGGCAATCCAAGGGAGACGCGCCTCTCGTGCTTGCAGGAATTCTGGGAAAGCATCAGCCATCCGGATTTCTTCGACATGCATCACGTCCCCGATGCCATCCGCCAGCTCAACACCCGGTATTCCACGCTCAAATCCACCTTCGGCGGCGTTCCAGGCTTTTACGTGCCCCGGCTGTTCAATCCTTTCGCCATGGGTTTGCCGGTCGACCCGGAACGGGCCAGCTTTTACGACACCGAGCCGATGTTGGGAACGCTTCAGCGTTTCGTCGACTTCGATTTTCTCAACGCCAAGGGCGCCATGCGCCTGTCGGTCGGCGCGATGCAGGTGACGACCGGGGACCTGGTCAATTTCGACAATGCCACGCAAGTCATTGGCGTCGAGCACATCATGGCCAGCGGCGCACTGCCACCGGGTTTTCCGCCGGTGCGCATCGACGGCGAGCTCTATTGGGACGGCGGCCTTTATTCGAACACGCCGCTCGAAGTCGTTCTCGACGACGAACCGCGCCAGAACACCCTGTGCTTCATGGTCGACCTTTGGCGCAGCCATGGGCCGGAGCCCCGAACCCTCGAAGAAAGCTACACGCGCCAGCGCGACGTGCTGCTGGCCTCGCGCTCCAATCGCCACATCGACGAATACCGGCGAATGCACAACCTGCGCAATGTCGTGTGCAGCCTGCACGATCGCCTGCCGGCGGATCTGGTGAAGAATCCCGAGATCAAGGAAATGCGGGCGCTCGGCTGCGACACCACCATGCACATTGTTCGGCTGGCCTATGGCGGCCAGGATTGGCAGATGACCAACAAGCACATCAATTTTTCGAACGGCTCGATCCGCTGGCGCTGGGAAAAAGGCTACGAGGACGGGATGCGCGCCATCGAGCAGGCAGGCTGGCTGCAGCCGCATCCGCCGCAGGTCGGCGTGGTGGTGCACGATCTCATCCCGCCGCCGCGACAGGAGCAATATGACTGAAGACGAGGTTCGGCGATCCGCCTTCGCCATGCCCCTGCACAACTCCGCCTATCCGCTGCCGCCGTATCGGCTGGTCGATAGCGAGTTTCTGGCGATCACCTATCGTTCGGAACCGGCGGTTTTGCGGCGCATGCTGCCGGCCCCGCTGGAATTGGCCGAACCGGTGGTCCGCTTCGAGTTCATTCGCGTTGCCGATTCCACCTTCGGGCCATACTGCGAAGCGAGTCAGGTTATTCCCGTAACCTTGCATGGCGAGCAGGGGCAGTTCATCCATGGCTCCTATCTCAGCAGCCATGGCTCGATGGCCGCGGGGCGGGAATTGTGGGGGCTGCCGAAAAAGCTGGGGCGCGCGGAATTACGGGTTTACAAGGACACGCTGATGGGGACGCTCGACCACGGCGGCATGCGCATCGCCACCGGCACCATGGGCTACAAGCACCGGCAGATCGACACCGCGCCGGTGCTGGAAATGTTGGGTCGTCCCGCTTTCGTGCTCAAGATCGTGCCGCATGTGGATGGTCGGCCACGCATTTGCGAACTGGTGCGCCATGCCTTGAGCGACATCGTCGTCAAGAACGCCTGGGAGGCGCCGGGAACCATCGAACTCCACGCGCATGCCCGCATTCCGGTGGCCGAACTGCCCGCCGGCGAGGTGGTGTCGGCAATGCACTTCGTCGCCGATCTCACCCTGCCGCTGGGTACGGTCGCCCACGACTATCTGCGAGCTTGACCCGCGGGCGCCGGCTGCCGTTTCCGCGCCTGAAAATAGGCTTCGAGCGCATCGGCGCCACCGATCAGCTTGCCGCCGATGAACACTTGCGGCCAAGTCTCCTGGCCGGTGATGCCGCGCAGAATGCGGGTCTGAATCTGGTGGCCTTCGGTCAATTCCTCGTAGCGGCAACCGTTTTCTTCCAGCAGCGCCTTGGCGTGGGCGCAGTGCGGGCAGCCCGGTCGGGCGAAGATCACGATCGGCTCGGGCGCCTCGGCGACCGGGTCCAGGTATTTGAGCATGGTGTCGGCATCCGAAACTTCGAAGGGATCGCCTTCCTTTTCCGGCTCGATGAACATTTTCTCGATCACGCCATCCTTCACCAGCATCGAATAGCGCCAGGAGCGCTTGCCCAGGCCGAGCTTCGATTTATCGACGAGCAGGCCCATGCGTTCCGTGAATTCGCCGTTGCCATCGGGAATCATGGTGACGTTGGAGACCTCCTGCGCCGCCTGCCATTCGTTCATCACGAACGGGTCGTTGACTGCCATGCAGATGACATCATCGACGCCGTGCGCCTTGAGCGCATCGGTCAGTTCGTCATAACGCGGCAGATGCGAGGTGGAGCAGGTAGGGGTGAAGGCGCCGGGCAGCGAAAAGGCCACCACCGTCTTGCGCTTGAAGAGTTCGTCCGAGGTGATTTCGCGCCAGCCGGTGCCTTCGCGCAAGCGGAAGGTCACCTGCGGCACGGGTTTTCCTTCCAGCGATTTGGGGTCGGGCAGCATGGTGTTAACGCTTTCTCAGCCGCCGGGCGTTGGCGGTGGCGCGCGAATGGAGGGGTTTCATGCCTTGACTGGCGAGGTCGGCCGCCGTGGAGGTGATATTCGTCGCGGCAGCGGTCGACTTGAGCAGCACTTCCGCCAGGCGGGTTTGCCGGGCGATGAGTTCGCCGGCGGTGCGGCTGGTGGAGACCGCCAGCATGGCGCTGGTGGCGCTGGTCATATGGCGCAGGGCGTTGGGCATGAGCCAGGGATTCATGGTCATCATCTTGAGGGCGACCGCTTGCGCCGATTCCGTCACCGCCGCGACTTTTTCCGTGCTCATGAGCGCGAACTCACGCTGGTCGCGGGCACTGGGCGGGGTGCTGGCCATCGCCATGCGTTGCGTGCGGTGGCCGATGACCTGGGCGGAAGCCGCCATCATTTCGCCGGTTTTCAGCGCGAGTTCGGTCCAGATCTGGAAGGGGTTGGCGGTTCTTCGTCGTGGCATCAATTATTCCTTTTCGCTACGTTGGGCGCTATTTGCCTTGGCCTACCGGCGGGGCGATGATGATCGCGCCGCTAGCGGGGTTGTCGGTGTTGCGCTTGACGTCTTCGAGTGTTTGCGGGCTTTTCTTCTCCATTTCAGGAGCAGTTCGGTCCGCGTCTCGAAGCGTGTCGGCGTTTCCCGTTTCGCCGCGCCGCGGCGTCGCGGAATCCGCGCAGGCAGTCAAGGCAAGTGCTGTGCCCAGCGCCAGGAAGAATGGAATCGTGCGGAATGTTTTCATGGCCGATCTCCATTGGGAGTTGTGGTTTGAGCATGAAACGGTTGGGCGGCCCATACCGTGCGCTAGCGAACGCACGGGAAAAAATCGCTGGGCGGAAATCAGCGGCGGGGGTTTTGCGCCCGCAGGCGGCCAAGCTGGCTTTCGAGATCGTTGATGCGTTGCAGGAGTTGCAGCATCAGCGCCAATGCAAAGGGTTCCAGCTCCAATTCGCGGTGCAGGCGATAGGCGGTGCGCAACGTGGCCAGGCAATCGGCACCGAAACGCCCGCCGGCTTCACGGGAAGTGAGCGGGAGCAGAGCGCCGTAATCGACGAGCTCGCGCAACTGGCTTTCCGCCAAGCCGCATCTGTCGGCGAGTTCCGCAATCGAGAATTCGCCCTGGCCTTCGAGCCAGACGGCGTCAGTGATTTCTACCTGCATTTTCGATCTCCTGCTCGAAATGGCCGCGAGGATTGAAGGTCGAGCTTTCCGCCAGTTGTTTGAACAGCGCCTTTTCGTGCTCGCTCAGCACTGTTGGCACGACGATCTGGACCACCGCCAGCAGATCGCCGGGGTCGCCATGCGGTTTGGGCAGGCCGCGCTTCGATAGCCGCAAGCTGCGGCCGGCGGCGGTGCCCGGCGGAACTTTCAGGTTGACCGGCCCGCCCAGCGTCGGCACCTCCAGCGTGACGCCGAGGGCGGCTTCCCAAGGCGTCAGCGGCAGGTCGAAATAGAGGTCGTGGCCGTCGACGCGGAAGAAGGAATGCGGATGGAGGGCGATGTTGAGATAGAGATCGCCGTCGCGCCCGCCATTGCTTCCCTGGCCGCCTTTGCCCGGCAGGCGCAGCTTCTGGCCGTCGGTAGCGCCCTTGGGAATGTTGGCGCGGAAGGTGCGCGGCACGCGGCGGATACGGCCACTGGCGTCGTGTTCCGGCACTTCGAGCCGGAGCTCGACCGTCGTGCCGCGGTAAGCTTCCTCCAGCGAAATGTGGGCGGTGATTTCGTAATCCTGACCGGGGATGGGTCCGCCGCCCCGGCGATGGCCGGCCTGCCCGCCGGTACCGCGCAATCCGGCAAAAAGATCCGCCAGATCGATGTCGTCGAAGGCGAAGTTGGCGCCGCCGAAATCCATGCCGCCGAATTGCTTTTCCCAATCCGGCGGTGGCCGGAATTCCTGGCCCGCCGCGTGGCGGCCGAGCTGGTCGTAGGCGGCGCGCTTTTCCGGGTCCTTGAGGGTTTCGTAGGCGGTGGAGACTTCCTTGAATTTCTCCTCGCCTTCAGGATCGGTGGAGACGTCCGGATGGTATTTACGGGCCAGCTTGCGATAGGCCTTCTTGATGTCTTCCGCGCTGGCGTCGCGCTCGACGCCGAGAATCGCGTAGTAGTCCTGGTATTTCATAAGCCGCTCTCTGGATGCCAACGGACAGCAGCGCTCAGCCTGCCCTCAACTCCAGCGTAGTTCCGTGCGCTGACGGACACAAGGCGGCTTCCGAATGTGCGCAACCGCACCGACCGGCCAAGGGGTGGCTGGCTACTCTGCTCAACGCGCCACCCCGCCCGCAGGCAATAAAGGCGAGGGATTGGGCTGCATCCCGGTTCCGCCAGCCGCCGTTACGGCCTTGGCAAACTCGCCCGGCAGCGCCGTCAATTGCTCACTTTCTGGAGAATTCCATGTCCGAGAAACACGTGCTCACCGATGTTCCGACCCTGCGCCGGCAGGCTCGCCAAAGTATCGACGACGGCGCCGTTACCGTCGGCTACACCGCCGACCGCGAGGAGGTGCTGCGGCTCCTGAACGAGGCGCTGGCGACTGAGCTGGTTTGCGTGCTGCGCTACCGGCGCCATCACTTCATGGCCCGGGGCATCAACGCCAAGAGCATTGCCGATGAATTCATGGTGCATTCGAACGAGGAGCTTGGGCACGCAGACCAGCTCGCCGAACGCATCGTCCAGCTCGGCGGCGAGCCAGACTACGCGCCGCAAACCTTGCTTGAACGCAGCCACGCCGAATATGTCGAAGCTGAATCGCTGGTCGGAATGATCAAGGAAGACCTGGTGGCGGAACGCATCGCCATCGACAGCTACCGCGACATGGTGCGTTACCTGGGAACGCAGGACCCGACCTCACGACGCTTGCTGGAAGAGATTTTGGCGGTCGAGGAAGAACACGCCGACGAATTGTCCGACCTGTTGGCCGGCCTTCCCGTCGAATTGAAGCAACCGGGGCAGGTGTCCCGGCCGGAGTAACACCGCACCTGGCGGGTCGGGGCATTTTTCCTCACCTGCGGCGACGTCTTGAAGGGCGTCCCCGCCTCTGGTCACGTTGCGCTTGTCAGGTGGGGGCAGGTTGAAAATAAGCGAAAAATTCCTCGGCCAATTGGCCCGTTTACAGGCATTGCCGCGACGCGAAGGTGCATTCGACAGTAGCGTTGCGGACGAAGAACCGCCGCTGCGTTCGGAGTTGTTCAACGCCGACCAGATGGCGCAGCACGGCAAGCATCTGGCGGCGACCCATCGTTTGCTCGAACGCCACCTCGCCGACCGGTTGCTGCCGCGCCTGGCGGACAACGAACGGCTTCTCACCGGCGTCTGCAAATCGCTGGTTGCCATGGCGGCGGAAAAGCGCAGCATCACTCCCGCCGGCGAATGGCTGCTCGACAATTTCTACCTGATCGAGGAGCAAATCCGCACCGCTAAGCGGCATCTGCCCAAAGGCTATAGCCGCCAGCTGCCGCGCTTGCTGCACGGTCCTTCGGCAGGACTGCCGCGGGTCTACGACATTGCCTTGGAAACCATCGCGCACGGCGATGCGCGGGTGGACCCAGAGAGCCTCAGCCGCTTCATCGTCGCCTATCAGACCGTCACCACCCTGAGCCTGGGCGAGCTCTGGGCGATCCCGATCATGCTGCGGCTGGCGCTGATCGAGAATCTGCGCCGCGTTGCCGCCCGCATCGCCGCCGGGCGGCGCGACCGCGATCTCGCCGCCTCCTGGGCGCGCCGGATGACCGAGGTGGCGGAAAAAGACCCGCGCAATCTCATACTCGTCATTGCCGACATGGCGCGCTCGCGCCCGACGCTCACCAGCTCCTTCGTCGCCGAGCTGACGCGCCAGTTGCACGGACGCGGGGCTGCGCTGGCCTTGCCGCTGAGCTGGATCGAGCAGGGCCTGGCGGAATCGCACCAGACCATCGAGCAACTCGTCCAGTCGGAAGCCCAGCAGCAGGCAGCGGATCAGGTCTCCATCGGCAACAGCATCGGCAGCCTGCGTTTCCTCGGCGCCATGGACTGGAATGGCTTCGTCGAGACCATGAGCGTGGTGGAGCAGACCTTGCGTTGCGACCCGGCCGGGGTCTACAGCCGCATGGATTTCGCCACCCGCGACCGCTACCGCCATGTCGTCGAGCGGATTGCCAGGCGCTCCGGCACGCCCGAAGCGGAAGTGGCAAAACATGCGGTGCGCCTTGCCCATCACGCGGTCGCGGCGGAGGGCGGCAACGGCGAGATGGCGCATGTCGGTTTTTACCTCATCGACCGTGGATTGACGCAGCTCGAGCGCGTGGTCGATTTCCGGCTGTCGCTGGACGATCGCATCGAGCGGCGCCTGGCGAGGATGCCGCTGCTGGCCTATCTCGGCGGCGCACTGCTGCTGACCCTGGCGCTGGGCAGCGTTCTCGTACCCATTGCGCTGGCCGGCGGGGTGGGCGGCTGGTGGCTGGCGTTGCTGGCGGTTCTGTTGCTGGTCGCCATCAGTCAACCGGCGCTGTTCGTGATGAACTGGCTGGTTTCCTTGCTGGTGGCACCGCGCGCTTTGCCGCGCCTCGATTTTTCCGAAGGCATTCCGACGGAGTCGCGCACGCTGGTGGTGGTGCCGTCCATGTTATCGAGCCGGCAAGAAATCGAATTCCTGCTCGAAAAGCTGGAAGTCCGTTTCCTCGCCAACCGGGACGATTGCCTGCATTTCGCCTTGCTGACCGATTTCTGCGACGCGCCCCAGGAAACGCTCCCCGACGACGAGGCGCTGCTCCGCCAGGCAGCGGAGGGCATCGCGGCGCTGAACGAGCAATATGTGGCGCAAACGCCGGGCGAAGAGCGGGGGAAGGATATTTTCTTCCTTCTCCACCGGCCGCGCCGCTGGAACCCGGCGGAAAACGCCTGGATGGGTCAGGAGCGCAAGCGCGGCAAGCTCGCCGATCTCAATGCGCTGCTGCGCGGCCATCGCTGCGACATCGAGGGCAGGGAGCTGTTTTCGGCCGTGGTCGGCGATTCCGAAATTCTGCAGGCCATCCGCTATGTCATCACCCTCGACACCGATACCCAGCTGCCGCGCGATGCCGCCCGGCAATTCGTCGGTACCATGGCGCACCCGCTCAACCACGCCCGCTACGACGAAACCCGTCGCGTCGTGCGCCACGGCCACGGCATTCTTCAGCCGCGCGTCGATGCCGGCCTGGTCGGGTCGAACGCCTCGCTCTACGCCCGCATCTTCGGCAGCACGCCGGGCATCGACCCCTACAGCCGCGCCAGCTCCGATGTCTATCAGGATTTGTTCGCCGAAGGCTCGTTCATTGGCAAGGGCATCTACGAGGTGGATGCCTTCGAGCAGGCGCTGGGCGGACGCTTCCCGGATAACCGCATTCTCAGCCACGACCTGATCGAAGGCTGCTACGCGCGCTCCGGGCTGATCAGCGACGTGCCGCTTTACGAGGATTACCCGTCGACCTACGAACTCGACGTCGGCCGCCGTCATCGCTGGATTCGCGGCGACTGGCAATTGCTCGCCTGGCTCTTCAGCAAGGTTCCGGCCGCGGGCGGGCGGCGCGAGGAAAACCCGCTTTCGCCACTGTCGCAATGGAAGATTTTCGACAACCTGCGCCGCAGCCTGGTGTCGACCGCGCTGACCGCGCTTTTGCTCATCGGCTGGGTCGTGCTCTCGCCAATGTCTGCGGCCTTGTGGACACTCGCGCTGCTCGCAATTTTCATCCTCCCCGGCTTGCTGCCAAGCTTGGCCGATTTCCTGCGCAAGCCGCAGGAAGTGCTGATCCGGCAGCATTTGCTGACGACCACGCGCGCGCTCGCCATGGAATTGGCGCAAGCCGCCCTGAATGTCGCTTGCCTGCCTTACGACGCCTATTTCAGCCTCGATGCGATCGCGCGCACGCTCTGGCGCTTGATGCGGCGCCGCCATCTGCTCGAGTGGAAGGCGAACGGTTCGAACGGCTCCGGCGCCGCGCTTACCGGCGCCTTCCGGCGCATGTGGATCGGCCCGGTGCTTGCGCTGGCGGTCTTCGTCGGGCTGATGACGGTGAATCCGATGGCGCTCGCGGCGGCGTTTCCGCTGCTGGTGCTTTGGGCCTTCTCGCCCGCCGTCATGTGGTGGATCAGCCGGCCGCGGGCAGGGCGCCAGGCGCGCCTTTCGGCGACGCAGACCCGTTTTTTGCGCAAGATCGCCCGGCGCACCTGGGCCTTCTTCGAAAGTTTCGTCGGCCCGGACGACCGCTGGCTGCCGCCCGACAACTATCAGAAGTACCGCAATGTCCAGGTGGCGCACCGCACTTCGCCCACCAACATCGGCTTGGCCTTGCTCTCCAACCTGACCGCGCACGATTTCGGCTATCTGCCCACCGCCGGGCTGCTCGAACGCACCGCGAACACGCTGGCGTCGCTGGAGAAGATGGAGCGCTACCAGGGTCACTTCTACAACTGGTACGACACGCAATCGCTCGAACCGCTGTATCCGCGCTACGTTTCCAGCGTCGATAGCGGCAATTTCGTCGGGCATCTGCTGGTGCTGCGCACTGCGTTCCTGGCGCTGCCGGATGAGCCGGTGCTGCATGAGCGCTGGTTCGAGGGCCTCGCCGATACACTGAATGTCCCCATGGAAGCGGCGGCCGGCATGCCGCCGACCGCCCGCGCCGCGCCGGCGGTGGTGAGCCGCCTGTTGGCCGATCTTGAAGCCGCCGCCACCGCGGCGAATGCGCCGCGCCGCAACCTGACCTCCACCTGGTATGCGCTCGATCGCCTGCAGGCGCGAATGGTCGAAGCCTTCGGCCAACCCGGCGAGGACGCACCGGATGCATTTGCCGAAACCGAAGACAGCGAGTGGTGGCTGCAGATGCTCCTTCGCCAATGCAAGGCGTTGACCGACGACCTGCTGTTTTTGGCGCCTTGGCTTGGGCCGCACGCGGTTCCAACGGCCTGCCGCGACTTGCCGGTGGTTGGTCCGGACAGCGATGTGATTCCCAGCCTGCGGCAATTGGCGATGCTCGAAGAAAGCCTGCTGCCGCTCATTCTCGAACGCCAGGCCAAAGCCAACGACGAGTCTACCCGGCAGTGGCTGGAAGGCGTGCGGGTCGCTATTTCCGAAACCGCGCGGCGCGCGGCGGCCCGCATGACCACCATCGACCGCCTCGTCCTGCAACTGGAAGAAATGTCGCGGGTGGAATACGGCTTCCTCTACGACAAGACCCGGCACCTGCTGGCTATCGGCTACAACGTCAGCGACCGCCGCCTGGATGCGAGCTATTACGACCTGCTGGCCTCGGAAGCGCGCCTCTGCAACTTCGTCGCCATCGCCCAGGGGCAGTTGCCGCAGGAAAGCTGGTTCGCGCTCGGGCGCCTGCTGACGCTGGCCGGGGGCGAGCCGACGCTGCTCTCCTGGAGCGGTTCGATGTTCGAGTACCTGATGCCGCAGCTCGTCATGCCGAGCTTCGAAAACACCTTGCTCGACCAGACCAATATCGTCGCGGTCAAGCGCCAGATCGCCTATGGCAAGCAGCGCGGCGTGCCTTGGGGGATTTCGGAATCCGGCTACAACGTGGTCGACCTCCAGTTCAATTACCAATACCGCGCCTTCGGGGTGCCGGGGCTGGGATTGAAGCGCGGCCTTGGCGAAGATCTCGTCATCGCGCCTTATGCTTCGGCGCTGGCCTTGATGGTGTTGCCGCAACCGGCCTGCCAGAACATGCAGCGCCTTGCCGCCATGGGGCTCGAAGGACGCTACGGCTTGTTCGAGGCCATCGATTACACGCCGGTCCGCCAGCGCCGCGGCGAAAACAAGGTGATCATCCGTTCCTTCATGGCGCACCATCAGGGCATGAGCCTGCTCGCCATCGCCAGCGTGCTGCTCGATGCGCCGATGCAACGCCGGTTCGCCGCCGATCCGCTCTTCCAGGCGACCATGCTGCTCCTGCAGGAACGCGTTCCCAAGGCCAGCGTGTTGCATTCGCGCGGGGTCGAGATCGTCGATGTCAGGACCGTCGATGCCAGTCCCAAGGCGCCGGTGCGGGTCCTGACCAATCCCGATACGCCGATGCCCGAAGTGCAGCTGCTTTCGAACGGGCGCTATCACGTGGCGGTGAGCCATGCCGGCGGCGGCAGCAGCCGCTGGAAGGATCTGGCACTGACGCGCTGGCGCGAGGATGGCACCCGCGACAACCATGGCACCTTCTGCTATCTGCGCGACCTCACCGATGGCGCCGCCGTGCCGTTGTGGTCCGCCGCCTACCAGCCGACGCTGGTCAAGCCGACGCGCTACGAGGCCATATTCAGCGAAGGGCGGGCCGAGTTCCGCCGCATCGACGGCGACTTCAGCACCCATACCGACATCGTCGTTTCGCCCGAGGACGACATCGAGCTGCGTCGAGTACGTATCACCAACAATTCGCGGCTGCGCAAGACCATCGATGCCACCAGCTACGCGGAGGTCGTGCTGGCGCCAGCGATCAGCGACGACATGCACCCGGCGTTCAGCAATCTCTTCGTCCAGACCGAGATCGTCGACGCCAGTCAGGCCATCGTCTGCACGCGCCGTCCGCGTTCGAGCGGCGAGCGGCCGCCCTGGATGTTCCATGTCGTGGCCGTCCACGGCGCCGCCAGCAAGGTTTCCTATGAGACCGACCGGGCGCGCTTCATCGGCCGCGGCAACACGGTCGCCAATCCGCAGGCGATGCGCAATTACGCCGCACTCTCCGGCAGCGAGGGATCGGTGCTCGATCCCATCGTCGCCATTCGTCATGTGATCGCACTGGAACCGGATGAAACGGTGACGGTGGATATCGTCACCGGCATCGCCGAAACGCGCGAAGGGGCGCTGGGACTGGTCGCGAAATACCGCGACCGGCGCCTCGCCGACCGCGTCTTCGACCTTGCCTGGACGCACAGCCAGGTGGTGCTGCAATTGCTCAATGCCAGCGAGGCGGACGCCCAGCTCTACGCCCGGCTGGCGAGCTCGGTCATTTACTCCAATCCGGTGCTCCGCGCCCCGGCGAGTGTGCTTGCGCGCAACCGGCGTGGGCAATCCGGGCTTTGGGGCTACGCCATCTCCGGCGACCTGCCCATCGTCCTGCTTCAGATCGCCAACGCCGACAATATCGCGCTCGCCAAGCAGTTGGTGCAGGCGCACGCCTACTGGCACCTCAAGGGCCTGTCGGTCGACCTCGTGGTCCTGAACGAGGAGCGCTCGGGTTACCGCCAATCGCTGCAAGAGCAGATCGTCGGGCTCATCGGCGCCGGCGTCGAAACGCAGGGGCCGGGCAAGGTGTTCGTGCGGCCGGCGGAGCAGACCTCGGCCGAGGACCGCATCCTCTTCCAGTCGGTGGCCCGGGTCGTCCTCTGCGACAACCAGGGTTCGCTGGAGGAACAGATCGCCCGCCGGCCGGCGCTGGAAGCGCGGATCCCCCGGCTTGCGCCCAGCCGCCCGCACCGCGTCCGGCCGGCCACCAGCCTGCCGCCGCGCGAGTTGATCCTCGAAAACGGCCTCGGCGGATTCACCCCCAACGGACGTGAATATGTCATCGCCACTCAACCCGGCCAAACGACGCCGGCGCCGTGGGTGAATGTGCTGGCGAACCCGGTCTTCGGCAGCGTCGTCTCGGAGAGCGGGCAAGCCTACACCTGGAGCGAAAACGCCCACGAGTTCCGCCTGACGCCTTGGCACAACGATCCGGTGAGCGATTCCGGCGGCGAAGTCTTTTACCTGCGCGACCAGGAAAGCGGCCATTTCTGGTCGCCGACGCCGCTGCCCAGTCCCGGTGCCGCCGGCTACGTGACGCGCCATGGCTTTGGCTACAGCGTTTTCGAGCATGAGGAAACCGGCATCCGCTCGGAATTGACGGTCTATGTCGCCATCGAGGAGCCGATCAAGTTCTCGGTGCTGAAGCTGAAGAACGATTCCGGCCAGCCGCGTTCGCTCTCGGTGACGGGCTACGTAGAATGGGTGCTGGGCGACCTGCGGGCGAGGACGGCCATGCATGTGACCACGGAAATCGCCGCCAACACCGGCGCCATTCTCGCCAGCAACCCGTACAACACCGAGTTTCCCGAACGCTTTGCTTTCTTCGACGTCGATGCCGCCAGCCGTGCTCAGAGCGCGAGCATGACCGGCGACCGCCTGGAGTTCATCGGCCGTAACGGATCGCTCGCCAACCCCGCCGCCATGACGCGCATGCGTCTTTCCGGCAAGGCCGGCGCCGGCCTCGATCCCTGCGCCGCCATCCAGGTGGGGTTCACGCTGGCGGAGGGCGAGGAGCGGGAAATCATTTTCCGGCTTGGCATCGGGCATGGCGGCGAGGATGCCGGCGCCCTGGTGCGGCGCTTCCGCGGGCCGGCTTCGGCGCGCACGGCGCTGGACAAGATTTATCAGCACTGGGGGGAAGTGCTGGGAACGGTGCAGGTCAAGACGCCCGATCCGGCGCTCGATGTGCTCGCCAACGGCTGGCTGGTCTATCAGACCATGGCGTGCCGTTTCTGGGCGCGCAGCGGCTACTACCAGTCGGGCGGCGCCTTCGGCTTCCGCGACCAGTTGCAGGACGCCATGGCGCTGTTGCATGCGCAGCCCCGGCTGTTGCGCCAGCACCTGCTGCTCTCCGCCAGCCGCCAGTTCGTCGAGGGCGACGTCCAGCACTGGTGGCATCCGCCCGCCGGTCGCGGCGTGCGCACCCAGTGTTCCGACGACTATCTCTGGTTGCCATTGGCGACCTGCCGTTATGTCTTTGCCACCGCCGACACCGGCATCCTCGATGAAGCGGCGCCTTTCCTCGAAGGGCGGCCGGTGGACCCGGGCGAGGATTCGTATTACGACCTGCCGGCGATTTCGGCGGAGAGCGCGACGCTCTACGAACATTGCGTCCGCGCCGTGCGCCACGGCCTGCGTTTCGGCGTCCATGGCCTGCCCTTGATGGGCTCGGGCGACTGGAACGACGGCATGAACCGGGTCGGCATTGAAGGCAAGGGCGAGAGCGTCTGGCTGGGGTTCTTCCTCTACCAGGTGCTCGACCAGTTCGCCCGGCTGGCGCATCTTCATGGCGACGACCCATTCTCGCGGCAATGCGCGGAAGAGGCGGAACGCCTGCGCCACAACATCGAGTTCAATGCCTGGGATGGCGAATGGTATCGCCGCGCCTATTTCGACGACGGCACGCCGCTCGGCTCGGCCGAAAACGTCGAATGCCGCATCGATTCCATCTCGCAGAGCTGGTCGGTACTTTCCGGCGCCGGCAATCCCAAGCGTTCGCGCCAGGCGATGGAGGCGGTCTATACGCACCTTGTCCGTCCCGAGCATGCGCTGGTGCAATTGCTCGATCCGCCTTTCGACAAGTCCGACATCGATCCCGGCTATATCCGCGGTTACGTGCCCGGGGTGCGGGAGAACGGCGGCCAATATACCCACAGCGCGGTGTGGACGGCGATGGCCTTCGCCGCTCTGGGCGACGCCCGGCGGGCATGGGAACTGCTGTCCATGATCAATCCCGTCAATCATGGCAATTCGGCGGCTGGCGTGGCGATCTACAAGGTCGAGCCCTACGTCGTCGCGGCGGATGTCTATGGTGTCGAGCCGCATGCCGGCCGGGGCGGGTGGAGTTGGTACACGGGTTCCGCCGGTTGGCTTTACCGGTTGATCGTCGAGTCCATCCTCGGGTTGCGGCTGGAAGTGGACAAATTGCGTTTTTCGCCCTGTCTGCCGCCCGAATGGAAGGGATTCAGCCTGGTTTACCGCTATCGCAGTACCGACTACCGCATCAAGGTGTCGGTTACCGGGCGGGCGGGAGATGGGCTGCTGGTGACGGTCGACGGCGAGGCGAGGGCGGACGGCGCGGTGCCGCTGGTGGACGATGGTGAGGAACACGTCGTCGAAATCGAGCTATTGAAGGAGTCCGCATGATTCAGGAAACGCAATCGCCGTCATCGTCCGAGCCGCTGGATGCCCGGGAATTGGAACAACTCGACGCCTGGTGGCGTGCCTGCAATTACCTGGCGGTCGGCATGATTTACCTGCGCGACAACCCCTTGCTGCGCGAGCCCTTGAGCATCGGTCACGTCAAGGCGCGCCTGCTTGGCCACTGGGGTTCCGACCCCGGCATGACCCTGGCCTACGTTCACCTCAACCGCATGATCAACAAGCACGGGCTCGACATGATCTTCATGGCCGGTCCGGGCCATGGCGCGCCGGCCGTGCTGGCGCCGGCCTACCTCGAAGGCACCTACTCGGAGATCTACCCCGACAAAAGCGAGGACGAGGAGGGTATGCGCAAGTTCTTCCGCCAGTTCTCGTTTCCCGGCGGCATTGGCAGCCACGCCACGCCGGAGACGCCGGGATCGATCCACGAGGGCGGCGAACTCGGCTACAGCCTTTCGCACGCGCACGGCGCCGCCTTCGATAACCCCGATTTGATCGTGGTGGCGGTGGTGGGCGACGGCGAGGCGGAAACCGGCCCGCTGGCGACGGCCTGGCATTCGAACAAGTTCATCAACCCGATCCGCGACGGCGCGGTGCTGCCCATCCTGCACCTCAACGGCTACAAGATCGCCAATCCGACCATCCTGGCGCGCATCAGCCATGAGGAGCTGGAATGCCTGTTCCGCGGCTACGGCTGGACGCCGTATTTCGTCGAGGGCGACGATCCCGAAACCGTGCATCAGCGCATGGCGGCGGTGTTGGAGCGCTGCATTTCCGACATCCACGCCATTCAGTACGAAGCCCGCCAGCGCGGCACGGCGGAACGCGCCCGCTGGCCGATGATCGTCCTGCGCACGCCGAAGGGCTGGACCGGGCCGAAGGAAATCAACGGCCACAAGGTCGAAGGTTCCTGGCGCTCGCATCAGGTGCCGATGTCCGACATCGCTTCCAATCCGGCCAGTCTCGCGCTGCTCGAATCGTGGATGAAGAGCTACCGACCGGAGGAGCTTTTCGATG
>JAPUEC010000200.1 GCA_027492775.1 Rhodocyclaceae bacterium | reverse complement strand
TGCAATTATTAGAGGCCTAACAGCTATTAAACGGACCCGCTGGACCCGTATATGAATTGATATACATGCAGCCATTATGCTTCCGGAATTGCTTGAAGGGCAAGGAAGTGGCCTCCCATGGGTCGTATAACAACTTCAATATTACGGACGCCATGAAGGCTGCTCGGATGTCCGCTATCGGGACATATCCTCAATGACCGTTCATGGCCGTTTTCACTCCCTCTCCTCGCTCCTGCCGACTCGATGCTTCGCCAGCAGGCGATCCAGCTGATTGGCGAACGCCTGCCGGTCGGCGGCGGAATGGGCGGATGGGCCGCCGGTTTCGACACCGCTGCCGCGCAGGTTTTCCATGAAGTTGCGCATGGTCAGGCGCTCTTCGATATTGCGGTGGTCGAGTAGCTCGCCGCGCGGATCGATGACGATCGCGCCTTTGGCGACCACTTTCGCCGCCAGTGGAATATCGGCGGTGATCACGATGTCGCCGGGCTCGGCTTCGTCGGCGACGCGTTGGTCGGCGACGTCGAATCCCGCGGGCACCTGCAAGGCCTTGATCCAGGGCGAGGGTGGGACGCGGAGCATTTGATTGGCGATCAGGGTCAGCGGAATCTCGGCGCGGTTGGCGGCGCGAAAGAGGATTTCCTTGATGGCGACCGGGCAGGCGTCGGCGTCGACCAGTATTTTCATTGCACTTTCCCTCGAACATCCGGTGGCATCGAATCGCGCCGGCTTTGCCGACATTTCAGCTGGTTGAAATGGCGCTTTCGAACTCTACCTGAGAAAACCTCTGCGGCATGGATATGACGGCGGTTTTGGCCGCCAAGCCTGTTGTCGACAATGGCCTTGGGGCGCCATTTCCGCCCTATGTGTGCTGGCAAACATATTCGCCGGACAGCTCGTGCAAGCGTGTTACGATTTTCTTTTTTCTGGGGCGAGCCATGTTTGCAGAAGGCAGGAACCCCGAGCATACGCATCATTTGCTGCATCGTTGCGGAATGGTCGTTTTGATGGTGGCCGTTGCCGCCGGCGTCCGGGTTTGGCCGCTTGAGGCGCTGGGTCCCCATCTCGCGTGGCTGACCTTCTATCCCGCCGTGATGATCGCCGCCATTTACGGCGGTTTTCTTGCCGGCCTGCTGGCCGCTGGCCTGTCGTGCCTGGTCGTGGCTTTCGGTTGGCCGCTGCTGGTCGCCGAACCTTTCATCCAGGGCACGGCCGGTATGCTCGGGCTCGCCATTTTTTTGCTCAACAGCCTGTTGGTCTGCGGCGTCGTCGAGGCCTTGCATCGCGCCAGGGTCCGCGCCGGCGCGGCGCAAAAGGAGGCGGAATCGCTCGCCCGGGCAAGAGCCGAAAGCGAGCGCTTCCTCAAATCCATCATCAATGCCGTGCCCAACATGATCGGCTATTGGGACAAGAACCTGCGCTTCAGGTTCGCCAACGAGGCTTATCAGGAATGGCATGGGAAGCGGCCGGATGCGATTATCGGCATGGATGTGCGCGAAATGATGGGCGAGCGCCTTTATGGCATGAACGAGCCGCATATCCGTCGCGCCCTGGCCGGCGAGCCGCAGCGCTTCCAGCGCATGTTGCCCAAGGTGGACGGCAGCGTCGGCTACATTCTCGCCAACTATGTTCCCGATATCGATGCCTCCGGCGAGGTAAAGGGGATCTTCATTCAGGCGAGCGACGTTACCGAACTGAAAGCGGCGCAAGCCCAGCTCGAACTGGCGGCCAGCGTTTATGACGCGACGATCGAAGGCATCGCCGTCACCGACGCGCAAGGGGTCTTCATTTCGGTAAATCCCGCTTTTACCGCGATTACCGGCTACACCGCCGAGGAAGCCATCGGTCAGACGCCGCGTCTGCTCAAGTCCAACCGCCACGATCAGGCTTTCTATGCCGCGATGTGGAAGGCGATTGCGACCGAGGGCCGGTGGCGCGGGGATATCTGGAATCGGCGCAAGGACGGCGAGCTTTATCTCGAACGCATCACCATCACCATGATCGGCCATGGGCAGGGCGAGGTTTCCAATTATGTTTCGGTGTTCAGCGATGTCACGGACATTTGGCAAAAGGACGAATATCTGCGCCATCTCGCCTCTCACGATGCGCTGACCGACCTCCCCAATCGGTGGCTGTTGATGGAGCTGCTGCAGCGGCGCATCGATGTGGCAGCGCGCGAACAGATCTGTCTGGCGGTGATGTTCCTCGATCTCGACGGCTTCAAGCAGGTTAATGACACCTTTGGCCACAACATCGGCGACGATCTGCTCAAGGAAGTGGGGAGGCGGCTGCAGTCGCTGGTGCGGCAAACCGATGTCGTGGCGCGGCTCGGCGGCGACGAGTTCGTCATCAAGCTCGACAACCCGGCGGATCGGGAAGAGATCGCGGTCATCGCCAAGCGCATCGTTTCGGTGATCAACGAGCCCATGGATTTCGGCGGCCATGTCCTCCAGGTCGGCACTTCCATCGGCATCGCCGTCTTCCCAAGCGACGGCGCCGCTGCCGCCGATTTGATCAAAAGCGCCGACGGGGCGATGTATGCGGCCAAGGCCGCGGGAAAGAACACTTTCCGCTTCTCCGCAGATATCCCGGCCGACGAGGGCGGAAATCCAGAGGCCGAAGAACACCCCTGAGTCCGTTCCGTAGGGCGTGCGGCGGTTTGGCCGCGGACCGGGGGACCCCCCGCGTCATTCGCCGACCGGGCCGCGTCCCGCCGTGATGGCGCCACGCCGGGTCTTGCTCTCTAGCCGGCGAGTGACCGCGCCACGGCTTGGCTTGGTCGGTCGCCGCGCTTTCTGAATGACGGCGACGCTGTCGATCAGCGCCTGCAATCGTTGCAGCGCTTCCATGCGGTTCTTGTCGAGGCTGCGGAATTTCTGCGCCTTGATGACGATGACGCCGTCGCGGCTGATGCGCTGGTCGCCCAGCTTCAAGAGCCGTTCACGCAATTCTTCGGGCAGCGACGAGGCCTTGATGTCGAAGCGCAAATGCGCGGCGGTGGAAACTTTGTTGACGTTCTGGCCGCCCGCGCCTTGAGCGCGGATGGCGGTGATTTCGATTTCTTCCGGCTGGAGGGTGTAAGCGATGCGCATCATCCCGGAAGTTTAAGCGCTCGCGCCGGATCGCAGTGCATTCCGGCTCGGTGGCTCAGGCCGCGCCGGCGTTCTTCACCTTCACCGGCTTGGTTGCCATGCTGCGCAGGAAGCCCTGCTTGCTCATGATGGCGGTGAGGAACCCGAAATAGGCATCCGCGTACTGATGCATGCCGGTGATCTGGCAACCCAGCCAGACATGGCCGTCCGCCGAGCGCCGGTTGGAGATGCAGGCGGAGATCCGCACTTCCGGCACGGTTGGAGTGGAGAAGAAGGCGTCGACCGGTGTCAGCGCCGTGCCGCCGGGGTCTTCGGAGAGCGCAATCGCAAAACCGGTCGATGAAAAGTTGTGGATGGTGCCGTTCAAGCTCTTGCCCTCCACGAATATCCTGGCGGGAACGCCCTCGGTGGCGACAAAGCGCGGGGTCTTTCTCAGGTCGTTGCTCATCTCATGCCCTTCAAACCGGTGGTCCGGGAATTCTAACCGCCCCGCATTTTCCGCGATAGCGCCCGCCGCTGCCATTGGCGGTCAGACGTTATCGAGCCCATCGTCGATGCGGATGTTCTGCAAGGCTGCCGCCACCCGCCCGCGCTTGGCGCGCTGGCCGAGGTGGGCGTCTCCGGAGAGCAGTTCCTTGGGCTTGCCGCGCGAGATGCCGGTGATGCGGCAAGTCGGGCCGGGCAGGGCAATCGCCTGGACCAGCGTTTCCTTGCCCTTGAGCGCCATGATCTGCACCCCTTTGCCGCCCGAAAGCCGCTTGAGTTCGGGGAGCGGGAAAATGAGCAGGTTGTCGGCTGAGGAGAGCGCGCCGACGTGAGTCTGGGCGCCGATTACCACCGGCGGCAGGATGGCGGCGCCATCCTCGACGGTAAGGAAGGCCTTACCCGCCTTCTGGCGCGAGAGCAGGTCCTCGAATTTGCAGACGAAGCCATAGCCCGAACTCTTGGCGATGAGGATTTCCGCCTGCGGCTTGGCGACCAGTACCTGGGCGATCTTGCGGGCGCCAAAATCGGCGAAGGAGGCCAGCGGCGCGCCCATGCCGCGCCCATCGGGCAGGCTGGCGATGGGGATGGTGAAACTGCGTCCGTCGGTGCTGATCACCGCCATCGTGTCGACGCTGCGGCACTCGAACGCCGCCATGAGGGTATCGCCGTCCTTGAAGGCGACGCTGGAGAGGTCGATGCCGTGCCCCTGCCGTGCCCGCGCCCAGCCCTTTTGCGAGACGATGACGGTCACCGGTTCGTCGGCGACGGTGGCGACGGCCGAGCGCATCATGCCTTCCGCCGGTTCGATCAAGGTGCGGCGGTCGTCGCCGTATTTGGCGGCATCGGCCTTGATCTCGCGCACCACCAGCTTCCTGAGCAGCGCCGGCGATTCGAGCAGCTTGAGGTATTCGGCCCGTTCGTCGCGCAGCTTCGCCAGTTCCTGCTCGATCTTGATGCCTTCGAGCTTGGCGAGTTGGCGCAGGCGGATTTCCAGGATGTCGTCGGCCTGGCGCTCAGAGAGGGTGAAGCGCGCCATGAGCGCGGCCTTGGGCTCATCCGACTCGCGGATGATGCGGATCACCTCGTCGATGTTGAGAAAGACGATGTGCCGGCCTTCGAGGATGTGGATGCGATCCTCGGCCTTGGCGAGGCGGTGGCGGGTGCGGCGTTCCACCGTCTCGATGCGGGAAAGGCACCACTCGCGCAGGATTTCGACGATGGGCTTTTGCCGCGGCCGGCGATCCAGCCCGATGGCGACCAGATTGATCGGCGCCGAGCATTCCAGGCTGGTATGCGCCAGCAAAAGGGAGAGAAATTCCTGGCGGTCGAGCCGGATGCTGGCCGGTTCGAGCACGAGGCGCACGGACGCGCTTTTATCGGATTCGTCGCGGGCACGGTCGAGCTGGCTGGCGAACAGGGCCTTCAGTTGCAGCGCCGACTGCTCCGGCGCCTTCTTCCCCGCCTTGGGCTGCGGATTGAGGATGGCGCCGATTTCCGAGAGCACCTTGGCGACGGAAACGCCGGGCGGCAATTCGCTCACCACCAATTGCCAGGCGCCGCGCGCCATCTCCTCGAACTGGTAGCGACAGCGCACGCGCAGCGAGCCGCGCCCGGAGGCGTAGATGGCGGCGATGTCGGCGGCCGGAGTGATGATCTGACCGCCGCCGGGATAATCCGGCCCGGGCAGGAGCGGCGCCAGTTCGGCGACGGTGATCTCATCATCCAGCCGGGAAAGCACATGCACCGCCGCGGCGGCGAGTTCGCGCAGGTTGTGCGGCGGGATTTCCGTCGCCATGCCGACGGCGATGCCGGAAGCGCCATTGGCGAGGACGATGGGTAGCCGCGCCGGCAGCGAGGCCGGCTCCTCGAAGCTGCCGTCGTAGTTGGCGACGAAATCGACCGTGTTCTCGTCGATCTCGGAAAGCAACAATTCCGAGATGGGCGTCAGGCGGGCTTCGGTGTAACGCATGGCGGCGGCGTTGTCGCCGTCGCGCGAGCCGAAGTTGCCCTGGCCGTCGACCAGCGGGTAGCGCAAGGAGAAATCCTGCGCCACGCGCACCATGGCGTCGTAGACCGACTGGTCGCCGTGGGGGTGGTATTTGCCGATGACGTCGCCGACCACGCGCGCCGACTTGACTGGCTTGGCGGTGGCGGACAGCCCGAGTTCGCGCATGGCGTAGAGCACGCGGCGCTGCACCGGCTTCTGGCCGTCGCGCACGTCGGGCAGGGCGCGATCGAGGACGACCGACATGGCGTATTCGAGGTAGTCGCGCTCGGCGTGGCGATGCAGCTGCACGCCGTCGCCGTCACCATCGTCGGAACCGCCAGCGCTGGAGGGCGGTTCGGGCGGTGCCGGCGGTGCCGGTGGTTCCAGGGAAGGCGACGCCGGTGGTTCCAAAGATGACGGCGCCGGTGGTTCCAAAGATGACGGCGCCGGGGGCGTCGGTGCCTCTGGCTCGATTGGCTGTGCGGCGGCCACTTCCGGCGTGGCCGCCGGAGCAGCCGGTGACGCGGGCAGCGTTGCGGCTGGCGCTGCCGCTGGTGTTTCAACCGGCGTTGCGGCTGCCGGCGCGGCAGGCGGCTTCGTATCGATGATTTCGGCGAATAGGTCGGGCGTGGCGTTGTCGGTGATCTTCATCAGACGGCCGCCTCGATGCTGCTGCTTTCCATCCACTCGCGGCGCGCCGCCGCTTCGCCCTTGCCCATCAGCATGTGCATCATGCGCTCGGCTTCCTCGCGCGGCGGCATCTGCACCCGCAACAGACGGCGCGTATCCGGCGACATGGTGGTCTCCCAGAGTTGTTCCGGATTCATTTCGCCCAGGCCCTTGAAGCGGCTGATTTGCAGGTTTTCGATCTTGATGCCTTCGCGACGCAGGCGGTCGACGATGGCCTCGCGCTCAGTGGCATCGAGCGCATAGAACTTGCGCGGCGGCTTGTTCTTGCCCTGCCCGGGAACGTCGATGCGATAGAGCGGCGGTTGCGCCA
>JAPUEC010000199.1 GCA_027492775.1 Rhodocyclaceae bacterium | reverse complement strand
AAATAAAAGGCTAAATGCAGCGGAACGTGGGAAATTTTATGGCAATGTATATATCCGAAAATCGCAAGCGCCGCATGGCCGTCGGGCGATTATTGATAATCGCATTGAAAATATCCGGAATAGAAAATAGAATGGTGTCGCTTATCTAAATGGGAGGCAGATTATGGATCTTTCTAACTTGACCGTTGCGCAACTGCGTGATTTACAACAACAGATCCCGGCCGAAATGAAGCGCCGGGAGGCGCATGAGAAAGTCGCGGTGCTCAAGGAACTCAAGGCTTTTGCGGAAGCGCGCGGTTATTCTCTCGAGCAGCTGTTGTCCAAGGAAAACAAGATTCCGGTACGCGGCAAGGTTAAGGTGAAGTATGTCCATCCGAACGATTCCAAGTTGACCTGGACCGGGCGCGGACGCAAGCCGAAGTGGGTTGAACAATGGCTCGCTGCCGGGAAACCCCTGGAAGGCCTCGCTGTCTGATCGACATCGATTGATGTCTGAGTCTTTGATCCCGGGTGGTCGTCGTATCGGCTCCCGGGGTTTGCTTTTTAAAAGGCGCGGTTTGCCCTGATGCTGGCTTATTTAATTCGGCGCCTGCTCTACGCCATTCCCATTCTGATTGGCGTCAATCTCCTGACCTTCGCGCTGTTTTTCATCGTCAATACTCCCGACGATATGGCCAGGATGCAATTAGGCGTCAAGCGGGTTACGCCGGAAGCCATTCAGAAGTGGAAGGCCGATCGTGGTTACGATTTGCCCTATTTCTGGAATTCAAAAGTGCCGGGCGAAGCGGCGATCACGCATACCATATTTTTCCAGAAATCCGCACGAATGTTCGTCGGTGATTTTGGCAGGGCGGAAGACGGGAGAAGTATTTCTCGGGAAATCTCAAACCGAATGGGTCCCTCGTTGGCAATTGCTTTGCCGACCTTTGTTTTAGGGCTTTTTATTACCATTTGTTTTGCCTTGGCGCTGGCGTTCTTTCGTGCCACGGCGTTTGATTTCTGGGGCGTCGTTCTCTGCGTGGCGATGATGTCCATTTCCGGATTGTTTTACATCATCGGCGGCCAATTTATTCTCAGCAAGGTATGGCGGCTGGTTCCCATATCCGGCTATGGCAGTGATTTCCAGGCGTGGCGTTTCCTCGTGCTTCCCGTCGTGATTGGCGTGATTTCCGGAATTGGCGCTTCCACACGTTGGTATCGCACCATCTTTCTCGAGGAAGTGGGCAAGGACTACGTGCGTACGGCGCGGGCCAAAGGATTGCCGGAAACGGTCGTGTTTTTCAGGCACGTGCTCAAGAACGCGATGATCCCCATCCTGACCGGCGTGGTCGTTGTCATTCCGACGCTCTTCATGGGTTCGCTGTTGACGGAATCGTTTTTCGGTATTCCGGGCTTGGGTAGCTACACCATCGACGCCATTCAAGCACAGGATTTCGCGGTGGTCAGGTCGATGGTCTTCATTGGGTCGGTGCTCTACATCGTCGGTCTGGTATTGACCGATATTTCATACACGCTGGTTGACCCGCGCATCCGGTTCGAACGATGAGTTTTCAGTTGGTCGTCCTGTGGTCCGATGCGCTGATTTGGCTGTTGGTGGCGCTATTGATCGTTGGAGGGGCGCTAATCGCTCGCAATGAGACCATGCTTGCCGCTTGGCGTCGCCTCGGGAACAATCGCGTCGGGATGGCGGCGGCGACCGTACTGGTTTTGTACGTCGTCGTTGGACTGGTGGATTCCGTGCACTATCGCCCCCAATTGGCTGTCAAGCCGGGTGAGAAAGCGATCTACGGCGTCGAAGTGCTTTCAGCGCTGGATGCCTTGCTCGCTTCCTTGCGCAGTCGGGGCGAAAAGACTTATTCAGAGCCCTTCGCCACGCGTTTGTATGCCAAGGAATCGATCGAATTGGCCGATGGCGCCAGCACCCGCGGTTACCCGCGGCTCAAACATGGCGGCGCCCATCTCTCCACTGAAGACGCGCTCATGGCCGATGTGCTCGGGACCGCCATTGGCGCGGCCACGGCAGCCTTGTTGGCGTGGTGCGGTATCGCGGCGTTGGTGATCATTGCTCACGCCCGAAAGCGAAAATTGGCTTTGCCAATGGCCGTGCGATCGATCTTCCGAGGTCAAACTCACTTCGCCTGGAATGCCGTCCTCGTGACGCTGGGCGCGATGCTGCTCTTCGCCGTCCCGCTTGCCTGGCTTGCCGGCGGCTATCATGTTTTCGGAACCGACAAAATCGGCCAGGACGTCCTCTATCAGGTGCTTAAGAGTATTCGTACCGCACTTGTCATCGGTTTGGTGACGACCTTGGTGACTATGCCCCTCGCCGTCGTCCTCGGCATCGTCGCTGGCTACTTCAAGGGATGGGTGGATGATCTCATCCAGTACATCTACACCGTTCTCAACTCGATTCCCGGGGTGTTGCTCATCGCCGCGGCCGTGCTCATCATGCAGGTGACCATCGACATGCACCCCCAGTGGTTCGCGACTGCCGCCGAGCGGGCGGATATGCGGCTGTTGGCGCTCTGTCTGATTCTCGGCATGACCAGTTGGACCGGCCTTTGCCGGCTGCTGCGCGGCGAGACCTTGAAGTTGCGCGAACTGGAATACATCCAGGCCGCCCATGCCTTCGGCGTCAGCAGCGGGCGCATCATCGGCCGGCACATCCTTCCCAATCTCATGCACATCGTCATCATCGCCCTGGTCATGGATTTTTCCGGATTGGTGCTCGCCGAAGCGGTCCTTTCCTATGTCGGTATCGGCGTCGATCCGACCATGATCAGTTTCGGCACCATGATCAATAACGCCCGTCTCGAGTTGGGGCGGGAACCGGCGGTCTGGTGGTCGCTCGCGGCGGCCTTCGCTTTCATGTTCGTGTTGGTGTTGGCCGCCAATCTGTTCGCCGACGCCATACGCGACGCATTCGATCCGAGGGCGGCCTGATGCTCGAAGTCTTCGACCTGCGCCTCGGGTTCTCGGTAAATGGCCAGTTACTCAAGGCCGTGGACGGGATTTCCTTCAGTATCAAGGCGGGCGAGACTTTTGCGCTGCTCGGTGAATCCGGTTGCGGCAAATCGGCGACCGCGCAAGGCATTCTGCGTCTATTACCTGCCGCGGGGCGTGTACTCGGCGGTAGCGTCCAACTGCAAGGCAAGGAACTGCTGACCCTGCCCGAAGCCGGGATGCGAGCGGTGCGTGGTCGCCGGATCGCCATGATTTTCCAGGAGCCGGCGACCAGTCTCAATCCCGTACTGAGCGTCGGTCAGCAGATGGGCGAGGTGCTGCGGCTGCATGGCGGTCTGACCGGACAGCAGGCGCGAGAGAGAATGCTCGAGCTGCTCTCGCTGGTCGGGATTGCGGATGGCGCCCGGCGATTGCGGGAATATCCCTTTCAACTTTCCGGGGGAATGAAGCAGCGCGTCATGATTGCCATGGCGCTCGCGGGCGAACCGGAATTGCTTATTGCCGATGAGCCTACCACCGCGCTGGATGTCACCGTCCAAGCCCAGATTCTCGATTTGCTCATGCGCCTGCAGGCCGATCGCGGCATGGGTATCCTCCTCATCACGCACGATCTCGGGGTGGTGGCGCGCACCGCCCACCGGGTCGGCGTCATGTATGCCGGGGAGCTTGTTGAAGTGGCCAACCGCGAGCGCTTCTTCACGGCGCCGGCCCATCCCTACACCCGCGCATTGTTTGCCGCCTTGCCCGATGTTTCCCGGCGCACGACCGGGCTCGCGACCATTCCGGGGCAAGTTCCGGCGCTCGATGCCATGCCGCCTGGCTGCAGGTTCGCCGGGCGATGTTCTCACGTCATGCCGATTTGCCGGGAGGAATCGCCCGATTGGCGCGATCTCGGCGGCGGTCATCTCGTGAGATGTCACTGGGAAGCGGCGGACGCAAAAGATGCGGCGGAGCCGCCACCCGACGCCGTCGGCGCCTTGCCGGCAGCGGTTCCGGGGCTGCTGGCTGTCCGCGACCTGCGTGTGCATTTCCCCATTCGCCGCGGTCTGCTGCAGCGCACCGTCGGTCACGTCAAGGCGGTGGATGGCCTGTCGCTGGACCTCGCAAAGGGTCGCACGCTCGCCTTGGTTGGCGAATCCGGCTGCGGCAAGACGACGACCGGCAAGGCCATCCTCCAGTTGCTCCCTCATACCAGCGGGAGCGTTCGCCTGAACGGCGTCGAGCTGATCGGCATGACGCGCAGGCGCTTGCGTCCCTACCGGCGCCAGGCGCAAATGATTTTCCAGGATCCATTCGCCTCGCTCAACCCGCGTCTGCGTGTCGGCGAGATCATTGCGGAAGGAGCGCTGACCCTGGGTAACGCGGATGCCCGTGGCGCCGGCGCGGCGCAGGTCGAAGCGCTGCTGCGGCAGGTCGGACTGGATGCTTCGGCGGCGGGCCGTTATCCGCATGAGTTTTCGGGCGGGCAGCGGCAGCGCATCGCCATCGCCCGGGCGCTGGCAGTGCGACCGGAAATCATCGTCTGCGACGAGCCGACCTCGGCGCTCGATGTCTCTGTGCAGGCGCAGATATTAAATCTGCTTAAATCGCTGCAGAGCGAATTCGGAGTGGCCTACCTTTTCATTACCCATAACTTCGCCGTCGTTGAATACCTGGCGCATGAAGTGGCGGTGATGTACCTGGGGCGGATCGTGGAACGGGGAACGGTCGAGGAGGTCTTGCGCTCGCCGCGACACCCCTATACGCAAGTCCTGCTCTCGGCGGTGCCGTTGCCAAGACTCGAGGGGCAGGGAACCGCCATCCGTCTGGCCGGCGATATCCCCTCGCCGGCGAACCCGCCGCAAGGATGTCACTTCCACCCGCGCTGCCCGCAGGCGATGGATGTTTGTCGAGGGGAATACCCCGCCGCATCCACAGTCAGCCCAACGCAAACGGTCGCCTGCCACCTATACCGTTAATGTAGCGCTCTGTCGGCGGCAATGTCTCGACTTAGCCGACGGGCTTTCCGGCGCCGCGCTTGGAAACTTTGTTGCCGCCCGCCTTTTTGGCAACGGCTTTCTTGGCCCCGCTGCTGCGTGCATGCTTTGATGCCTTGCCGCCGCCCTTGCCTTTGGCGGCGACCTTGGTGCCTTTGCCAGCCTTGCGCGCCATCCGTTTGCCGGACTTGGCGCGCTCGGGAACGATTTCCGGCAATTTCACTTCTTCCGGAAATGCTTCAACCGCGACGCCGCTCTTCGATGGAACGAGCAGGGAGGATCCGGCTGCGACTTTGAGCTTTCCGTGCAAGCCATTGACCCGCTTCAAGTCCGCCAGCGTGATGCCAAATTTCGGCGCCACTTTATCGAGTTTTTCCCCAGCCTTCAAAGTATAGATTTGCCAGCTGCATAGCGGCGCATCCCGGTTTTCGAGATTGGCCTGAAAGATATCTTTCTTATCTGCAGGAATGACAAGCGGCGCTGCGGGACGAATGACCGGACGATTATGCGAGGGGTTGAGCGCGACAAATTCGTCAACCGACATTTCCGCGAGCTTTGCCGCCACCTTCACGTCGATCGGCTTGTTGGGCTCAATGGTGACGAAATAGGGGCGGTTTTCGATACTCGGGAGTTTGAGCTCCGCGACGAGCGACGGACTGGAAAAGATATTCTTGAGCGCAATCAGTTTAGGGACGTACTGGCGCGTCTCGATCGGCATACTGATGCTTGAGTAATCGGTGGGCAGGCCTTTGGCGGCATTCTTCTGAATGGCGCGCTTTACCGCCCCCTCACCCCAGTTGTACGAGGCCAGTGCCAGATGCCAGTCTCCATGCATCTCATAAACGGCTTGCAGGTAATCCAGTGCCGCGTTGGTCGAGGCGACGATATCCCGACGCTGGTCGTGCCACCAGTTTTGTTGCAGATCGTAGCGTTTTCCGGTCGAAGGAATGAACTGCCAAAGGCCGGAGGCATGAGCACGCGAGTAGGCCATGGGATTGAAGGAGCTTTCCACCATGGGCAGCAACGCGAGTTCGGTGGGCATGCCCCTTTTTTCGAGCGCTTCGATGATGTAGTGCATGTAACGCCGGCTGCGTTCGATAACGCGTCGCAAATGTTCGGGATGACTCTGGTACCAGAGCTGCTGCTGGAGCACCAGTTCGTTGTTCAGTCCCTGCATCGAGAAACCGTTGCGCAAGCGCTGCCAGAGATCGTCCGTCGCGGCGGTAAGATCGATGCTGCCGCTTATGGTGGGCGCTGCCGGAAGTTCGAGCACATCCAAGGTTTGTTGGACGTTCGACCTCGGAGACTCGATCGCGGGAGCCTCCTGCGCGAGCATGGCGAACTGCGTATCGCTCGCCTGCGCCGAACCAACGATTAGGCAAATCGCGAGGAGCAGGGACTGCGATAATACATTGCGCTTCTGCATGGCTTGGGTTCTCCCCGGCATAAGGCGAATCGGCGGCGTCGCGGCCGAATCGGAAAATTATACCCCGGTCGCTGTAACCGTCGGCCAGAAATGAAAAAACCGGCCAAGGCCGGTTCATTCAACGATTTGGCGGAGTGGACGGGACTCGAACCCGCGACCCCCGGCGTGACAGGCCGGTATTCTAACCAACTGAACTACCACTCCGC
>JAPUEC010000198.1 GCA_027492775.1 Rhodocyclaceae bacterium | reverse complement strand
GTGCAATAGGCTTTCGCCAATGCTCTCGTGCCAGCCGGCGATCAATTCGACGAGAGCGTCCTGGCTTTCCCGGTATTGCGGATACTCGGCGGCGCGATAAAGCAGATAAAAGATACCGATGTCGTGCACCAGCCCGGCGAGCAGCGCCTCTTCGGGATTGACCCGGCCCACCCGGCGGGCCAGAACCCGCGCTGTTGCCGCGACCTGAATCGAGTGTTCCCACGTCAATTTGGCGAACCGGTCGAAGTTGGCGAGGTTCTTCGATTTCATGATCTGATCCATCGCCACCGCCAGCGAGGTGGTGCGGACGGCCTCGAATCCCATCCGACTGACGGCAGTCTTGAGATCGGTAATTGCTTGCCCGGAGGGGTTGTACACCACGGAATTGGCAAGTCGCAGCAGCTTGGAGGCAATCAGCGGCTCCAACGCGATCGCTCGCGCCACCTGGTCAAGTTTGACCTCCGGGTCCTTCAAGGTATTCCGTACCATGATCGCCGCATCGAGGCTGGTCGGAAAATTGAGTTCGCCGGAAAGGTCCTGGGCAATGTCTTCCAGGATGCGGAAATGGATGTTGTTGTCTGCCGCCATGATTGCCTACCCTGAGATGTAGCGCTCCAACTCCGAAATGATGAATTGCTGGTCGCTGATGATTTCCTTGACCAAGTCGCCAATGGATACCACTCCAATCACTTTGCCGGCGTCAAGCACCGGCAAATGCCGGAAATGCTTTTCGGTCATCAGTGCCATGCACTCTTCAATGCTTTGCGCCGGGGTGACGAAAGCCACGCGTTCGCTCATGACTTCCTGGACTTGCGTTTCCGCCGAGCGCTTGCCGTGCAGGACGATCTTGCGGGCATAGTCCCGTTCGGAAAGGATGCCCAACAGGTGCTCGCCCTGCATGACCAGCACGGCGCCGACATCCTGTTCGGCCATGATACTCAGGGCGTGGAGAACCGTATCATGCGGGGAAGCGACGGCCAGTGGTCTGGGCTTGTTGGCCAATAGCTGTTTGAGTGTCTTCATTGTGCTCCTTGTGACGCTCTTTATACGCAAGCACTGAAGCCTGCGGATGATCTCCCTGCTGAACCTTTCCCGCGACTGGCTGTATTTGATCTGTCTTTTTGTCGCCGTTTACCGGATTCGGTCGAGCGGCCATCGTGACGTTTTTCTGCACGAGCTTCGAGTCTATCCCGGCCGAAGCGTCATGCCAAGCGCACGGCACCAATAAAGGCGGGGGCGTTTCATGCGCCAGCGCCTTCATCGATGGCGGTCTCGATTGACGAGCGACTCGCCTAGATTGAACGAAGTCATCTCCATACAGACGGCCGAGCTGGAAATGAAAAAGCCAGGCGGTTCGCCTGGCTCATTAAGTAGCCCGCTCCTCGGTCCGCCGAGGCAGCGGTGGGGAGGAACGTCAGCGCAATCCTGCGGCGTAGTCGGTAACCGCCTTGATGTCGGCGTCAGAAAGCTTGGCGGCGATGGAACGCATCATCTGCTCAGGATCGTTGGCACGTTCGCCTTGACGGAATGCTTTCAATTGCGCTTCGGTGTAATCCTGGAACTGGCCGCCGAGACGCGGAAACTGCGCCGGCAGCCCCGCGCCCGCTGGACCGTGACAACCCGCGCAGGCAGGGATGCCACGCTTGAAATCGCCCTGGCGCCATAGTTTTTGGCCGGCCGAGACCAACTGGATATTCTTTGCCGCGGCAGGGTTGAGCTTTTGCTGGCTGAACCAGGCGGCAAGGTTCCTCATGTCGTCGTCGGAAAGCGGGGCGGCCATTCCGGCCATGATCGGATTGACCCGCGCGGCCGGTTTGCCGTCAGCCGCCTTGAAATTCTTCAGCTGCTTGTAGATATAAGCTTCGCCCTGACCTGCAAGCTTTGGATTGGCAGGGATGATGCTGTTACCATCCGCGCCGTGGCAGGCAACGCAAACGGTTGCCGCAATGGCTTTGCCTTTTTCCGGATCGCCCTTCGCTGGGGCGTGCTCTGCCGCATGTGCGATGAAACTGGTGGAGAGGATGACCGCCAGCGCCGTCGTACGAACCATTCTATGACTCCTTCTTGTGCGGTTTGGGCCGGATTTTGTCGGGGATGGCCCAAATAATGGAAGTTATAAAACCTGTTATTCTATATCAGTTTGCCGCCATATATCGCGGCGCGAAAGACCCCGATGCCGCTCCTGCAAAAAGCTGTTTTTCATACCACAGTCGCCCATTTGCGCGACCTTCCGAACGACGCGCAATACGAAGTGGCCTTCGCCGGCCGTTCGAACGCGGGCAAGTCTTCGGCGATCAATACCTTGGCCAATCATGTGCGGCTGGCTTATGTCAGCAAGACCCCCGGACGGACACAGCATCTGAACTATTTCCGTCTCGAAGACGGCAAGTATCTGGTGGATCTGCCTGGCTACGGCTATGCCAAGGCGCCGGTCGCCATCCGTTCGCAATGGGAAGGGCTCATTGCGCCTTACCTGCAGCGGCGGGTGCCGTTGGTCGGACTGGTCATCGTCATGGATTCGCGCCACCCCTTGACCGAACTCGATCAGCGCATGATCGGATGGTTCCTACCCACCGGCCGCCCCATCCATGTTTTGCTCTCCAAAGCCGACAAACTGACGCGCCAGCAGGCGACCTTGACGCTGCGTTCCGTTCGCGAGGCGCTGGCGGCCATTGGCCCGCAATTGTCGGTGCAATTGTTTTCCAGCTTGAAAAAGACCGGCGTCGAGGAGGCGGAACAAGTACTCGGGAGTTGGCTGGCGATGGAAGTCGGGACGAAAAAGGAAATCGCAGCAAAAAAGGAAGCCGCAATAAAAAAGCCCCCGGAAAAAGCGGGGTCCGGGGGCTAACAGCCTTAATAGGTTAAGGCACCCGCTCAGGGAGGTGAAGCGGGAGACGGCGCGTGCCATCTGCTAACTCAGATATTGGAGCCGGAAGAATGGTTCCGCTGCCATCGATTTTTTTATAAATTTTTCGAGGTTGATTGGAATGGCCGCATTAGCAAAATTCCCCCATACCCGCCTGCGCCGCATGCGACGCGATGCCTTTTCACGCCGCATGATGCGCGAGTCCGTACTCACTGCGGATGATTTTATTTACCCGGTATTCGTGCTCGATGGGGTGGGGCAGGAACAGGCCGTGAATTCCATGCCTGGGGTTAGGCGACAATCCATCGACTTGCTCCTGGCGACCGCCGAGCGTGCCGTTAGCCTCGGCGTGCCGGCTTTGGCGCTATTTCCGGTCATCGGCGCCGAATTGAAAACGCTAGATGCCGAGGAAGCGTGGAATCCCAAGGGGCTGGTGCCCAGGGCGGTCGAGGCGCTGAAAAAGGCGTTTCCCGAGCTTGGCGTCATTACCGATGTCGCGCTCGATCCTTACACCAGCCACGGGCAGGATGGTTTGATCGACGCCAGCGGCTACGTCCTCAACGACGAAACGCTGGAAGCGCTGGCGAAGCAGGCGAAGTGTCATGCGGAGGCCGGCGCCGATGTGGTGGCGCCCTCGGACATGATGGACGGCCGCATCGGCCGCATCCGCGCTGAACTGGATGGGGCCGGTCGTATCCATACCCGCATCCTCGCTTATTCGGCGAAGTATGCGTCGAGCTTTTATGGGCCGTTCCGCGACGCCGTCGGCTCGGCCGGGAATCTCGGCAAGGGCAACAAACACACTTATCAGATGGACCCAGGCAACAGCAATGAAGCCTTGCGGGAAGTGGCGCTCGATCTCGATGAGGGCGCGGATATGGTGATGATCAAGCCGGGCATGCCTTATCTCGATATCGTCCGTCGAGTGAAAGACGAATTCGGCGTTCCCACCTTCGCTTATCAAGTGAGCGGAGAGTACGCCATGCTCAAGGCGGCGGCGCAGAATGGCTGGTTGGACGAGCGCGCTTGCGTACTGGAGAGCCTGCTTTCGTTCAAGCGTGCCGGCGCCGATGGCGTTCTTACTTACTTCGCGCTTGATGCCGCGGAGTGGCTCCGCACCTGAGCCGGCACCCGCGTAGCGGAGCGGAGCCGTGTAAGCCCTCTCCGCTTCGGTGGGGCTAGTTCAGGCGCTACCAGGCGTTCCCGATTGAGACAGGCAGGCGTAATAGAGCATGGTCCACTGCTGTGGCCATTGGGTCAGCGGTTCGCGGGTGAAGCCGCTGCGGGCGTATTGTTCCCAGCGGCCGACGACGTAGCAGCGTAGAAGGTTGGCCAAGGCGCCGAAATCAGCGTCGGCCTTCAGGTTCTCCTGAGTGGCCGCGATCCGGAGCGATTGTTTTAGCGCCGCTTCGATCTTGTCGAGCAGGGCGTTGATGCGGGATTGCAGACGCTCGTTTTCATTGACCAGCGCGTCGCCGATCAGCACCCGGGTCATGCCGCGGTTCTTTTGGGCAAAGCGCAGCAACAGGGCGAGCACGAGTTCGATCTGCTTGAGGCCGACCGTTTCTTCCGAGGTAATCTGGTTGATCACGCCGAAGAGGCTTTGCTCGATGAATTCGATCAAACCCTCGAACATCTGTGCCTTGCTGGCGAAGTGCCGGTAGAGTGCCGCTTCGGAACAATCCAGCTTGGCCGCCAGGGCGGCGGTCGTGATCTTTTCGCCCTTGGGCGTTTCCAGCATTTCAGCCAGCGTTTGCAGGATTTGCAGGCGGCGTTCGCCCGGAATTATTGCCATTGTCTTGCCTCCCCTAAAGCCGGAATTATAGCGAGCGAAGGCGATTCGGCAAATCGAGAAGATTGGTTATCTTGACGTCAACGCAGGGCGAACGGCGAGAGCCAGCGCTTACCCACACGGTACGCATTCCGAGCTTTCTGGCAGTGACGAGATTGGCCAGGCTGTCTTCCACCATGATGCAGCGGCGCGGATCCAGTCTTTCATTGCGCAAGAGATGGCGAAACCCTGCCGGCATCGGCTTGGGTTGAAAACGCACATTCTCGACGGTGTAGATCGCATCGAAGCAGGGGGCCAGCCGGGTCAGATCAAGGATGGCGCGGGTGTAATGCGCCGGGGCGTTGGAAAAAATGATTTTGCGCCCGGGCAAGCGCCGAAGCATGGTCTTCACGGCGCGCTCGAAGACCAGCATGCCCTTGAGGTCGGGGAACTGGTGCGTTTCAAGGAGGAAGTGTAGGGGATCGGTGCCGTGATGGTGCATGAGGCCGCGCAGGGTGGCGCCATAGCGTTCCCAGTAATGCTGGCGGATGCACGTGGCTTCCGCGGCATCGACGCCGAGGTGGCGTTCGATATACCGGCACATCGAAAGATTGATGTGCGGGAAAATGTGCGGCGTGGCGTTGTGAAGCGTGTTGTCGAGATCGAACAGCCAGACCTTGTCTGCGGCGAAGGTCAAGGAGGCTGCTCCGTTCAGCCCGGAAATTGAACGCTGGCGCGGTCGGCGTAGAGGCCGTCGAAGATGCGTTCGAGCGCGGCATTGGTGCCGCGCAATCCATCGACCACTGCCTTGGCCCAATCGAAGTATTCGCTGGTGCGTTCGGCCGTCCATTCGGTCGGCGGGCTCTTGAGGAGGTCGCGCAGGTTACAGATCTTGTCGGCCAGCTTCACCAGTTTGGCGCGGTGGCTGATCGTCGATGAATGCTCGATTTGCAGGCGTTTGCGTTCGGCTCTGGGCAAGGCCTTGTCGTCGGTGACCTCGACGACGATGGCGGCGATTTCGCGTCCGAAAATCGATTCCAGCTCTTCCCGCGTCGCGTCGGTATCCTCGATGGTGTCATGCAGCAGCGCTGCTGAAAGCACCGCGGCGTCGGCGATACCGCCCTCGTTCTTGAGGACGTTGGCGAGCGCGATGGGGTGGTTGATATAGGGCGAGGCGTGAATATCCTTGCGCCGCTGGTTGCGATGCTTGTCGGCCGCAAAGGCAATGGCGGTGAGCAGCAGGCTGATGTCGTCGCGCGGGGTCGTGGTCATTCGCTATTAACGGACGGGGCGCGATTCAGATGACATGGATTGTCGGGCCGAGGCCAGCGCCGTGGGCGGCGCATAATTCCAGTGGTTGTGCCACGAGGCTTTCACCAAGTTGGGATATTCAGGCCTGCCCAGACTGCCGTTGTAGCGCCCAAGCGCCCGGTAAAGATCGCCCTTTTCGATGTCCAGGTAGTGGCGCAGGATCACGCAGCCGTAACGCAGGTTGGTGCGCAGGTGAAAGAGGTTGTCACTCGGCTGGCCAATGATCTTCACCCAGAACGGCATGACCTGCATGTAGCCGCGGGCGCCGGCGCTTGAGAACGCGTATTTGCGGAAACCCGATTCGACCTGCATGAGCCCGAGCACCAGTTGTGGATCGAGTCCGGCGCGGGTGGCTTCGTAATGTACCGAGCGCAGAAGTTCGATGCGGTATTCGCGATTGGGAATACGTTTTTCGAGCCGGCGTGACATTTCCGTGAGCCAGTCGGCGGCCTCCAGCGAACTTTTGAAGGAACTGGTCGGCGGGCGTGCATCGGAAACCGATTTCTGCAACGCCGCCTGGACGCTGGCCGACAGCGGTTCGTACTTCTGCGCCCCGGCCATTGCAGCCGAAGTGAGCAGAAATGAACAGCCGAGCAGGGCCAGTCTGAATTTCAGGTGCACAATTTCTCCCTCAGAAAGGCAAGTACACGGTCCTTTCCCACCATCGTCGGATCATTATCGGTTCGGCCTTTGTATTCGATCTCTCC
>JAPUEC010000197.1 GCA_027492775.1 Rhodocyclaceae bacterium | reverse complement strand
AAAGTGATCCATGCCCATGGCGCGCGCCGCCTCGATTTCCCCATGGGCGATGGAACGGATGCTGCCGGCGATGATTTCGATGGTGTAGGCGCAGGTGTTGAGCGCAAAGGCGAGCAGAGCGCAGAAATAGGGTTCGCGGAAGAGCAGCCAGAAGGCGTTGCCGTTGCGCCACTGTTCCTGCAACCACTCGAACTGGGCAAAGCCGTAATACACCACCAGCAGTTGCACCAGCATCGGCGTGCCACGCGTGACGTAGGTGTAAAGCCATACCGGACGCCAGAGCCAGGGATTGCGGGAAACCCGCATCACCGCCAGCGGAATGGCGCCGCTCAAGCCGAACAAAAGCGAAATCCCGACCAGTTGCAAGGTCAGGAAAGTGCCGCGCGCAAATTCCGGCAGGCTGTTCCAGATAATGATGAAATCCATGTCGCCGCCTAGAACTCAGTGTGCCGGACACCGGCCGAGTACTTGAGCTCCAAGCGCCCAAGCATCCAGGAAGAGACACCGGTAATCGCCAGATAGAGCGCGCAAACCACCATGTAGAACAGGAAGGGCTGATGGGTGGTGCGGCCGGCCTGCTCGGCGACGAAATTCATGTCGGAGAGGCCGATCATCGAGACGATGGCCGTGCTCTTGACCAGCACCAGCCAGTTGTTGCCGATGCCGGGCAAGGCGTGGCGCAGCATTTGCGGAAAGAGGATGCGCGAGAATACCTGCCAGCGCGTCATGCCGTAGGCATGACCGGCTTCGAGTTGTCCGGCCGGAACGGCGAGAAAGGCGCCGCGGAAGGTTTCAGTGAAATAGGCGCCGAAGATGACGCCGATGGTGATGACGCCGGCGACGAAAGGATTGAGGTCGAACGGCTCCCACTCCAGCGCATCGGTCAACTCGTTTACCAGCACCTGGCCGCCGTAAAAGACGAGCAGCATCATCACCAGGTCGGGAACCCCGCGCAGCACCGTCGAATACGCGGTTGCCGGCCAGGACACCAGTCGCGAGCGGGAAAGTTTGGAGGCGGCCCCCACCAGGCCGCAGACCAGCGCCAGGGCGAGGGAAAGTAAAGCCAGTTGGAGCGTTACCCAGGCGCCGTTGAGGAGCGAGGCGCCGTAACCTTGAAGAAACATGTGAAAGCGGGCTTTCGGTTGCCGCCCGGCGACCTTGGCCGCCGGGCGGAATCAAAGCTCAATTGCCGTAGATGTCTTCCTTGAAGTACTTCTTGGCGATCTTGTCGTAGGTACCGTTGGCGCGGATGGCGGCCAGACCCTTGTTCAGGATTTCCTTTAGGTCGGTGTCCTTCTTGCGGATAGCGATGCCGATGCCGTCGCCGACCACCGCCTTCTCTTCGGCCGTCTTGCCGTAAACCTTGTCGCCCAGGACGACATAACCCTTGCCTTCCGGCTTGGTCAGGAAACCGCCGTAGGCTTCCCAGTAATCGGCGAAAGCGGCGTCCATGCGGCCGGAGGCCAGATCGAGGTAGCACTCGTCCTGCTTGGCGTAACGCACGACCTCGACGCCCTTGCCTTCCCAGAACTTGGTGGCGAAGTTGTCGGCGACAGTGCCACGCTGAACACCCACCTTTTTACCTTTGAGCACCGTCACGTCCGGACGCAGCGGCGAACCGTTCTTGGCGACTAGGGCCAACGGCGACGCATAGTACTTGTTCGAGAAATCGACCTTGGCCTTGCGCTCGTCCGTAATCGACATGGAAGCGATGATGGCGTCGAACTTGCGGGAAATCAGCGCCGGGATCATGCCGTCCCAATCCTGCTTGACCCAGGTGCACTTGAGCTTCATCTCGGTACAGATGGCGTTGCCGATATCGATGTCGAGGCCCCGCATCGAGCCGTCGGCAGCGGTTTCATTGAACGGAGGATAGGCGCCTTCGCTTGCCATGCGAACTTCCGTCCAGTCTTTCGCCATCACGCTGCTCGCGGCAAATGCCAGGATAACAGCGGCATATTTGATTGCTTTTTTCATTGCTCTCCCTTTAACCCATTGTTGCAAATAGCAATTCCGCCGTAATAACCGGACGGTCAAAGTGGTAAATAGTACAGCAAATGCGTCCCGAATCGCTTAAACTTGCGGCCTATTTTTAAAAAAACTGGGGAGGTTCTTCATGTTTCATCCTAAGAAAATCGCTCTTGCCGTCGGCCTCGCCTGCATTGCTGCCGGCCCTGTCCTTGCCGCCGATGACATCTCCGAGCTCAAGGCGCAAATGAAGGCCCTCGTGGCCCAGAATGCTGCGCTGACGGCCAAGCTCGACGACATGCAAAAGCAGATCAAGACACTCGATTCCAACGTCGGCGCCGTGCCCAAGACCTTCAAGGTCGTGACCGCCGGCGACGAAGACGGCACCTTCAAGCTGCCGGGTTCCGATACTTCCATCGGCATTTACGGGTACGCCCGCCTCGATGCCTACGTCGACCTGAAGGGCCGCCAATCCGGCGACTGGGCCGCCGACATCGGCAGCCAGCCGCTCAATGGCGCATCCAACCAGGACTTGCGCAAAGGCAAGACCAACCTGACCGCCCGCCAGTCGCGCTTTGGCATCAAGACGCACACGCCGACCGAAATGGGCATTTTGCGCACCAAGATCGAAGGCGACTTCGTGCAAACCCGTTCGGGCGGTTTTACGGAAGCTGATGACAACACGGCCCTGGTTTCCAGCGGCTACCAGCTGCGCCTGCGCCACGCCTATGGCGAAATCGACGGCGACTGGGGCAAGCTCCTCGGCGGTCAGACCTGGTCCACCTTCATGGACCTGGATGCGATCCCGGAGACGGTTGACTTCAACGGCCACGGCAGCGCCGCCTTCATGCGTCAGGCGCAGGTCCGCTACACCGCCAAACTCGGCAAGGCCGGCGACCTCGCATTGGCCTTCGAAAATCCGTATTCGGAAGCTTCGGGCAGTCGCGCCCAGACCGGTGCCAATATCGACAAGCGCCCTGACTTCATCGCCGCCTGGAACAAGACTTTCGAGCGTGGTCACATCGGCGCTCAGTTCCTCAACAGCGAATACCGCATTCAAGGTGTCAACAACAACAGCAAGCAGGGGTATGGTTTCGGCATTGGCGGCAACTTCAAGGTTACCGATGCAGACAATCTGACCCTGCAAGTCACGGCAGGCAAGGGCATTGGGCGTTATATCCCGACCACTTCCTACCACGTCGCGGCCTTGGACGGCGCCGGCAAGATCCAGCTCTATCGCAGCACTTCGTGGGTCCTCGGCTGGGCCCGCACCTGGAGCGAAACGGTCCGGACCAACCTGGCTTATGGCAGTACGCGTATTCACAATAACTACGATCGCGGCAGCTACTGTGATGCCGATGGAGACGCCGCTACTCCGGACGTCCTCTGCTCCATCGATTCGCGCCGCATGAACGAAGGCTTCGCCAACGTCATCTGGGGTATCGCCAAGAATACCGAACTCGGTCTGGAGTACTCCTGGGGTAACCGCAAGACCTATACCGATACCACGACCGGCATCGCTTACTCGGGCAGCCGTTCCCGCATCCAGGGTTCCTTGCAGTACAACTTCTAAAGCCTGAATCGGGCGCCTAACAGCGCCCGCAACCATAATAACGGCGCCAAATCACCGGCGCCGTTATTCATTCGCCATGACCCGCCTGCAAGCCGATTCGCTGCTCCTGCTCGTCGCCCTCATCTGGGGATCGGCCTTCGTCGCCCAGAATCTCGGCATGGCCAGCGTCGGCCCCTACACCTTTACCGGCGCCCGCTTCCTGCTGGGCGCCCTAATCGTCCTGCCATTAGCGCTGCGCGAACGCCGGCAGCGCCCGGCGACCTCCCCGGCCTTGCGTCGGAGCGACTTCGCCGCCATCGGCATGCTTGGCGTACTACTCTTTCTCGGCGCGGCCTTCCAGCAGATCGGCATCATGACCACCTCGGTCACCAACGCCGGGTTCCTGACCGCGCTCTATGTGCCGCTTGTGCCCATCCTCATGTGCCTGGTCCATCGCGAAACGCCCCATTGGTCGGTCTGGCCGGCGGCACTGGGATGCGTGATCGGCACCTGGTTGCTGACCGGCGCCGGCAAAATCGCCATCAGCGCGGGCGATCTCTGGGTTTTGGCGAGCACCGGCTTCTGGGCGGTGCACGTGCTACTGGTCGGGCGCATCGCCGAACGGCTGGCGGCGCCCTTCATGGTCGCCTGCGGCCAGTTTCTCGTGGTTGCCGTTGCGGGGCTCGCGGTTGCCGCTGCATTCGAACCCATCACCCTCGCCGGCCTCACCGCTGGAGCGGGCGCCATTCTCTACACCGGCGTTTTTTCTGTCGGGATCGCCTTCACCGGCCAGGTCGTCGGCCAGCGCTATACGCCGGCGGCCGACGCCTCCATCATCATGTCGGCCGAAACCGTATTCGCGGCGCTGTTCGGCGCCTGGTGGCTGGGCGAACGTCTGACACCCACCGGATTCGCCGGTTGTGCGCTCATTCTTTTCTGCATCCTGGCGGTGCAACTGCTGCCATTATTCCAAAACACTGCGCAGCAAGAAGCTTGACCCGCCTCGGGTAGTCCTTCCCTTATAATCCGTTTTTTCTTCCCGCTTCTTTTCATGGCCCAAGACGTCAAAATACAGCTCACGGCGCTGCTCAAAGCCGCGCTCGCCAGCGTCGCCCCAACCGCCGCCGATACGCCCATCCTGCTCGAGCGCCCGCGCGACCCGACGCATGGCGACTTTGCGACCAATCTGGCGATGCAACTGGCGCGCAGCCTGAAGAAGAACCCGCGGGAGATCGCACAGCAACTGGTCAATGAACTGCCGGTGTCGGCGCTGGTGACCAAAGCCGAGATTGCCGGCGCCGGATTCATCAATTTCACGCTCGATGCCGGGGCCAAGACGGCCGTGGTCGCCACGGTACTGCAGCAGGCCGAGAACTTCGGGCGTTCGTCGCTTGGCGGCAAACAAAAGATCCAGGTCGAATTCGTCTCCGCCAATCCCACGGGACCGTTGCATGTCGGGCACGGCCGCGGCGCGGCTTATGGCGCTTCGCTTTCCAGCCTGCTGGCCTTTGCCGGCTGGGACGTCACCCGCGAGTATTACGTCAATGACGCCGGCCGGCAGATGGACATTCTCGGCTTGTCCACCTGGCTGCGCTATCTCGAATTGAATGGCATCGCCGTTCCCTTCCCGCCCAATGGTTACCAGGGCGATTACGTGCGCGACATGGCGCAGCAGATGCTGGCGGCGCATGGCAAGGCGTATGTCCGCTCCACCGAGGCGGTGCTCGCCGGCGTGCCGGAGATGCCGGAAGCCGGGCGCAGCGATGACGAAGCCAAGAACCAGCGCGAACTCCATCTCGACGGCCTGATCGCCAACGCCAAGGCCACGCTTGGCCCGGATTGGGCGTATGTGCATCAGCACGCGCTGGCCGAGCAACTCGCCGATTGCCGCAACGATCTTGAGGAATTCGGCGTCCATTTCGAGGTCTGGTTCTCGGAAAAAGCGCTGTACGACACCGGCCTGGTCGCGCGCTGCGTCGATCTGCTGGAGAAGAAAGGGCATCTCTACGTCCAGGACGGCGCCAAGTGGTTCAAATCGACCGCCTTCGGCGACGAGAAGGACCGTGTCGTGCAGCGCGAGAACGGGCTCTTCACTTATTTCGCCTCCGACATCGCCTATCATCTCAACAAGTTCGAGCGCGGCTTCGACAAGGTCATCAACATCTGGGGCGCCGACCACCATGGCTACATTCCGCGGGTCAAGGGCGCGATCCAGGCGCTCGACCTCGACGCGGAGAAGCTGCAAGTCGCACTGGTACAGTTCGCCGTGCTGTACCGCAACGGCCAGAAAGCCTCGATGTCCACGCGCTCAGGCGAGTTCGTGACATTGCGCGAATTGCGCCAGGAAGTCGGCAACGACGCCTGCCGCTTCTTCTACGCCCTGCGCAAGTCCGACCAGCACCTCGACTTCGATCTCGACCTGGCCAAGAGCCAGACCAACGAAAATCCGGTCTACTACATCCAGTACGCCCACGCCCGTGTTTGCTCGGTCATCGGCCAATGGAGCGGCGACGAAGCTGCCCTCTCCAAGGCGCGCCTGAGCCGCCTCGACAGCCCGCGCGAATTGGCGATCGCCAACCGCCTCGCCGGCTTCCCCGAGACCATCGAAGCGGCGGCGCGAGAACTGGCGCCGCACCAAATCGCCTTCTATTTGAAGGATCTGGCGGCCGATTTCCACACCTGGTACAACGCCGACCGCATGTTGGTCGACGACCAGGAGCTGCGCGACGCCCGCGTCGCCCTGGCCGCCGCCGTCCGCCAGGTCATCCGCACCGGAATGGGCATCCTCGGGGTATCCTGCCCCACCACCATGTGATTTATTGGAGCAGTCCACATGAGCCGCGCTAAAAAAACCACGCCCTCACGCAAGTCCAGCGGAGGCACCCTGGTCGGAATGTTCATCGGCCTGGTCCTCGGCGTTTGCATTGCCGCCGGGGCGGTCTGGTACATCAACCGGGCGCATTCCCCGTTCATCAACAACAAGCCGGCACAGCCGCCCGCGACGGCACCGGCGGCCGCTCCCGCCAAGCCCGGCACCGCGCCGCAGCCCTTGCCCTTGCCGGGCAAGCCCGGCGATCCGGTATCCGAAAAACGCTTCCAGTTCTACGACATCCTGCCCGGCAAATCCGAGGCCGTTCCCGATAAGCCGGATGCCGCCAAGGCCGATGCCCACAAGGAAGAAGCCAAAAAAGACGACAAGAAGGACGAGAAAAAGGACGAGGCCAAGAAGAGCGACCCGAAGAAGGAGGAACTTAAGCAGCCTATCTTCTTCCAAGCCGGTTCATTCACCTCCGCTCAAGATGCCGACAACCAAAAGGCGAAGTTGGCGTTAATGGGGATGGAAGCCAATATTTTGCAGGTCATGGTGCAGGACAAGACCTACTACCGGGTCCAACTCGGTCCCTTCCGTACCATGGATGAAGCCAACAAGGCGCGCGCAGAACTGGCCAAGGCCGGCATCGACGCGTCACTCGTCAAGAAGGAGCAGTAATGCAATTGCGCAGTTTCTTCCGTCACATCGTCGCCGTCTGCGCCCTGGCGCTGGCTATCCCTGCCTTCGCCCAGAACGATTCCGTTCCGGTGCAGCCGCCGCAGCCGACCGATAACCCGGCCAAGATCGAAGTGCTCGAATTTTTTTCCTACGGCTGTCCGCATTGCGGCGACCTGAATGGCCCCTTTACCGCCTGGGAAGCTAAAGTCCCTGGCGACGTCGTCGTCAAGCGCGTGCCGGTAACCTTTGGGCGCGCCGCCTGGGCCAACCTTGCCCGCCTTTACTACGCCCTGGAAGCGACGGGCGAATCCGCCAAGCTGAATGGCGAAATCTTCAAGGCCATTCACAACGATCGCGTGAATCTCTTCGACGAGAAATCCATCGTCGAATGGCTGGCGAAGAAGGGCGTGAATACGGTCAAGTTCTCCGAAGCCTTTAACTCCTTCAGTGTCCAGAGCAAGGTCAAGCGCGGCGATCAATTGTCGCAGGCCTACCGCATCCAGGGCGTGCCGGCGGTGGCGGTCGATGGCAAGTACATGCTGGAAGCGCGCGAACCCAAGGAAATGGTCGCGGCGATGGATCGCGTGATCGCCAAGGCACGGGCGGAACGCGGCAAGAAGTAAGCATTGACGCCGCTTCGCGTCTTTATCACGGGCGCCTCGTCGGGAATCGGCGAGGCGCTTGCCGTTTACTACGCCGAAAGGGGCGCAACCCTGGGGCTGGTTTCCCGCCGGCGCCAAGCGCTGGAAGACCTCGATGCGCGACTTGGCGGGCGCCATGCCATCTACGCCGCCGACGTTGCCGATAGCGTCGCCATGCGTGCGGCCGCCAGCGATTTCAGCGCCCGCTTCGGCCCGCCGGATATCGTCATCGCCAACGCGGGCATCTCCGTCGGCACCCTGAGCGAATGCGCGGAGGATCTCGAAGCGTTCCGGCGGGTCATGGAAACCAACGTCGTTGGCATGGCGGCAACCTTCTCGCCCTTCATTCCCGCTATGCAGTCGGCCATGGGCGACGGGCGCAAGCGGCGGCTCGTCGGCATCGCATCGGTCGCCGGCATTCGCGGCCTGCCGGGCGCCGAAGCCTATTCGGCTTCCAAGGCGGCGACCATCGCCTATCTCGAAAGCCTGCGACTGGAAATGCGGCTGACCGGTATCCCGGTGGTGACGGTGGTTCCTGGCTATATCCGCACACCGATGACCGATGTGAACGCTTACCCTATGCCCTTCCTGCTCGATGCCCCGGTCGCCGCGCGGCGATTTGCCAAGGCCATCGAGCGCGGCACCAGTTACACCGTAATTCCCTGGCAAATGGGTTGGGTTGCCAAGCTTTTGCGCGCTCTGCCCAACTGGCTCTACGACCGCCTATTCACGAATGCGCCGAGAAAAGCACGGGGCTTGCTAAAATAGCGCCATGCTCGAACTCGTCATCAACGGCGAAAACCGCCGGTTCGCCAACGCACTCTCCGTTTCGGAACTGACCGACGAACTTGGTCTGACCGGGAAGCGCATCGCCGTCGAACGCAATGGCGAAATCGTTCCCAAGAGCCAGCACGGCACGACGCACCTTGCCAGCGGCGACCGTCTGGAAATCGTCGTCGCCGTGGGCGGAGGCTGAAGCGAGAGGCGTGCGGAATGCGGAGAGCTGAAGTCGCTTTCCGCATTCCACACCCCTAACTCTTCGTAAACTAGCCATGGATCAACTCACTCTCGCCGGCAAGGCCTACCCGTCGCGACTTCTGGTCGGAACAGGCAAGTATGCCGATTTCGCCGCCACGCGCCAGGCCATCGACGCCTCTGGTGCCGCCATCGTCACCGTCGCGATCCGCCGCACCAACATCGGCCAGGAACCCGGCCAGCCCAGCCTGCTCGAGGTTCTGCCGCCTTCGCAATTCACCATCCTGCCCAATACGGCCGGCTGCTACACGGCGGAAGACGCCGTTCGCACCCTGCGTCTGGCGCGGGAACTGCTCGACGGCCATCCCCTATGCAAGCTGGAAGTCCTGGGCGATCCCAAGTCGCTCTTCCCCAACATGCCGGAAACGCTCAAGGCCGCTGAAACATTGGTCAAGGACGGCTTCGACGTCATGGTGTACTGCTCCGACGATCCGATCCAGGCCAAGATGCTGGAAGACATGGGCTGCGTCGCGGTCATGCCGCTCGCCTCGCTGATCGGCTCGGGCATGGGGATTCTCAACCCCTGGAACCTGCGCCTGATCATCGACCAAGCGAAGGTGCCGGTCATCGTCGACGCCGGCGTCGGCACTGCTTCGGATGCCGCCATTGCCATGGAGTTGGGCTGCGACGGCGTGCTCATGAACACCGCCATCGCCCATGCCAAGAACCCGGTGCTCATGGCGAGCGCCATGAAGAAGGCGGTTGAAGCCGGAAGGGAGGCCTTCCTCGCCGGGCGTATGCCAAGGAAGCTTTACTCCGCCGATCCCTCCTCGCCCACCAGCGGAATGATCGGCTCGTGAGCGACGAAAAGCCCGATACCGGCGCGCCCTCTGCCGAGGGCCGCTCCGGCGGCCATATCCGCAGTTTCGTGCGGCGCCAGGGCCGCATATCACTGGCGCAGGAGCGCTACTACGCCGAAACCCTGCCGCGCTTCAGCATCCCCTACGCCCCGCAAGCGCTCGATCTGGCGGCTGCTTTTGGCCGCAACGCGCCGCATATCCTCGAAATCGGCTTCGGCATGGGGGAGACCACGGCCGCCATCGCAGCGGCCCACCCCGAAAATGACTATCTCGGCGTCGAAGTGCACACGCCCGGCGTCGGCGCCCTCTGCAAGCAACTTGCCGAACGCCCGCTGCATAATGTGCGCATCATCCAGCACGACGCGGTCGAGGTGGTGCGCGACATGCTCCCCGAGGGAAGCCTCGACGGCATCCACATCTTTTTTCCCGACCCCTGGCCCAAGAAGCGGCACCACAAGCGCCGCCTCATCCAGCCGCCTTTTGTGGCGCTGCTGGCAAGCCGGCTCAAGGCGGGCGCCTACTTCCACTGCGCCACCGACTGGGAGGAGTACGGCCAGCAGATGCTCGATGTCCTCTCGGCCGAGCCAAGTCTCATGAATACCGCCGCCGGTTTCGCGCCGCGCCCCGACTACCGCCCGCTTACCAAGTTCGAAAACCGGGGCCTTAAGCTGGGCCACGGCGTCTGGGACGTCATCTTCCGCAAACGCTAGAGCGTTCCAACGCCGTCTCCCCACCCATTGTTAAGACCGCCCACTGGGCGGTCTTTTACTTTTTGCATATCCAATAGGTAATAGGGAAAACCCTAATATTTTTAGGGTTGCGCCGGGCGTAGGATTTGTTCATGCCGCTCAGCCACTAAACGCCACAGCGGCGCTACAAAAGATTCACACCCAGAGAGAAGCAAGAGACTGGCCCAGCCAGCCAAGAAGTTTCAAACAGACCTGTACGTTCGATCCAAGGAGATCTCGTCATGACAAGAATGGTACTGAAAGCGATCCCGGCCGCCATGCTGCTTGCTGCCTCCCTGTCCGCCCAAGCTTTGACCGCCGGCTCCGGCACCTGGGTCAAGGAAACCGCCACCTACGGCACGCCCAATCTGCAAGACGCCTACGTCTATGTTCCGAAAAACACCGCTCCGGCCGTTTTGAATGGCAAGCGCGCCCTCATGCTGACGCTGCATGGTTGCGGTCAGACCGCTTCCGGCAACGTCATTACCAATAAATTCAACTGGGAAGCCACAGCCGAACAGTACGGCATGGTCGTGATCGCTCCGACCGTTCCGTCTGGCACCACTTCTACCCGCTCGACCTCCGGTTGCTGGGATTGGTTTGGTACGGGCTGGACCCGCACCAATCGTGACCAGGTGCCGCTCAAGAAGTTGCTCGACGCCGTCATGGCCCGGACCAATCTCGACATCGATCCGAATCAGGTCTACGTGACCGGACTTTCTTCTGGCGCTGGCGAAACCCATGTCATGGGCTGTGCCTTCCCTGACCTTTTCGCCGGAGTTGGCGTCAATGCCGGTCCAGCCCTGGGCTCCACCTCGATGCAGATATTCTCCGATCCCACCGTGACGGCGGCGCAAGTGGCAACGAATTGCAAGGCAGCCAACGGCAATAGCTACAACACCTATTTCAACACCCAGATTTGGAACACCGTCTACGGAACTAGCGACTCGACCGTCAAGCCAGGCCACAACGTCCGCAACGGAGAAGGCATGCGTCAGGTTTACGGCACCGCCGCTACCGCCTCCACCTTCACCGTCTCCGGTGGCGGCAGCGGCACCCTGTACAAGGATGCAAATGGCAAGGAACGGGTCTCCCTGATTTCGATTAGCGGCATGGCCCACGCCTGGCCGGCTGGTAGTGGTGGTTCGGGTGGCGGCACCTACGTTGATTACACCCACATCAACTATCCGGTGTGGATCACCAACTGGTTCTTCACCAACAACCTCCGGGTAACCGGCGGCGGCACGACGACGACAACGGCGGCGACGACCTCGACGACCGGAGCCGGCACAACCACCACGACCACCGCCACGACCACGACCACTACGGTGGCGGGTGCTTGCTTCACTGCCAGCAACTACACCCATGTGACCGCGGGCCGCGCCTACAACAGCCTGGGTTACGCCAAGGCCAACGGTTCCAACCAGAACATGGGCCTCAACAACACCTTCGTAACCACCAAGTTGCGTCAGACCGGCACCAACTACTACGTCATCGACACCACCTGCCCGTAATCGCCGAGAGCGTCACCGACGCCCCTGGTAAAGGGAAAAACAAACCCCGCCCTCTTCGGAGAGCGGGGTTTTTTTATGCGCCACTCCTCCGAAACCCGCATCGACAAACCTTCTCGAAAGCTTAGGGAAAACCCCAATGGAAACAAAAACAAAAACGCGTAGCGTTCTCATTACGCAAGAGAAAGCCCATCTTTCGAGGCGTGAAAACCTGTTTTTTCCATAACAAAAAAAATCTGCAGATCCATCCCAAAGGAGACCACATGAAGTTCGCACTTAAAGTAATACCGGCGGTAGCACTCATCGCCGCATCATTGTCCGCACAAGCCCTGACGCCAGGTTCCGGAACTTGGGCCAAGGAAAGCGCCACCTACGGCACGCCTAACCTGCAGGAAGCCTATGTTTATGTTCCGAAGAACACCAGTCCGGCGGTCAAGAACGGCCAACGCGCGCTGATGCTGAGCCTGCACGGTTGCGGACAAACCGCGTCGGGCAATGTCATCGACAGGAAATTCAATTGGGAAACCACCGCTGAGCAATACGGCATGGTGGTCGTCGCCCCGACCGTACCGGCCGGTACCAGTTCGACCCGGAGCACCTCGGGATGCTGGGATTGGTTCGGCACCGGCTGGACCCGCACCAACCGCGACCAAGTGCCGCTGAAGAAGCTGATCGATGCCGTCAAAGCCCGCAGCAATCTCGACATCGATCCCAACCAGATCTACGTCACCGGTCTTTCCTCCGGCGCAGGCGAGACGCACATCATGGGCTGCGTCTTCCCGGATTACTTCGCGGGAGTCGGCGTCAACGCCGGACCGGCGCTCGGGTCATCGGCCTACGCCATTTTCTCCGACCCGGCGGTTACCGCCTCGCAGGTCGCCACCAATTGCAAGAACGGGAATGGCAACAACTACAACTCCTACTTTAGCACTCAGATCTGGAACACCGTGTATGGCACCAACGACACCTTCGTCAAGCCGAGCCATAACGTGCGCAACGGCGAAGGCATGCGTCAGCTCTACGGCACCACTTCCACCGCCTCCAGCTTCACCGTCTCCGGCGGCGGCAGCGGTACGCTTTATAAGGATGGCAACGGCAAAGAAAGGGTAACGCTGATCGCAGTGAGCGGAATGTCCCACGCCTGGCCGGCAGGAAGCGGTGGTTCGGGCGGCGGCAACTACGTTGATTACACCCACATCAACTACCCGGCCTGGATCACCAACTGGTTCTTTAGCAATAACCTGCGGGTCGCGGGTGGCGGTGGCGGCGGCACGACGACGACCACCGGAAGCACGCCGACGACCACCGCTCCGTCCGGCGCTTGCTTCACCAGCAGCAACTACACTCACGTTTCGGCCGGTCGCGCCTATTACAGCTTGGGCTACGCCAAGGCCAACGGTTCCAACCAGAACATGGGCTTGTACAACACTTACACCACGACCAAGCTGCGCCAGACCGGAAGCAACTACTACATCATCGACAGCACCTGTCCATAAGGCTGAGCGTAACGATGTAAGGCCTTCGTTTCCATCGGCCCGAACCCAATCCTCCGCACTGGAGGGTTGGGTTTTTTACGTCCTGAGCAAGCGAAAAAGGGGAGTCAGTCCGAGTCGGAAGCGCGGTTTTCGCCAGATTGCCCGACGATTTCCCCCACCAGGAAGACCGGCCGGCTCTTGGTTTCTTCGAAGATTTGCGCCAGATAGGCGCCGAGCACACCGATGCCGAGCAGGTTGGCCGAACCGAAGAAAAGGACGACGACAGTCATCGACGTCCAACCCGAAACCGCGACGCCGGTCATCCAGGAGTAGAGCGCCTGCAGCAGCAGCACCGCCGCCGCGACCATGCCCAGCATGCCGAGCCGGAAGATCATGCCGAGCGGTTTGGCGCTGAACGATGTGATGGCTGTGATCGCCAGGCGGGTTAGCTGGGCTGTGCTCCAATGGCTCTCGCCGGCGATGCGCGGCGCCACGTCGAAACTGACGGGCACGGTGGTGAAACCGGTCCAGACCGTCATGCCGCGGAAGAAACGGACCTTTTCCGGGAAAGCAAGCAAAGTGTCGACGACGCGGCGATCGAGCAGGCGGAAATCGGAAGCGCCTTCGAGGTCGAGCCCGGTGAGCGCCCGCATCAGGCCATTGAACAAATGGGCGTTCAAGCGCGCCATCAGGCTGTCGGTCTTGCGATTGGCTTTTTGCGCGGCCACGATCTGCGCCTTGCCTGCGCGCCAGAGATCGAGCATCTGCGGCACCAGGGTCGGCGGATGCTGGCCGTCGGAATCCATGACGATCACCGCGCGACCGCGCGCTTGGCGCAATCCCGCCAGGATCGCCGCTTCCTTGCCGAAATTGCGCGTGAACCGCACCCCGTGCAACTGCGGATAGCGCGGCAATTCGGCGCGCAGACATTCCCATGTGGCATCCTTGCTGCCGTCATCAACCACCAAAACCTCGTGGCTGCTCGAACAGGCCCGCAGCACCCCGAAAAGCTGTTCGAGAAAAAGCGCAAGTCCCGCCGCCTCGTTGAAGGCGGGAACGATGATGCTGACTTCCGGCGTGGCGCCGGCGGAGGTTTCGGGAAGCATGTTATTGCGCTTGATCGAGCCTGAGTGTCCAGGGATTATTCGGATATTCGTCGTGCAGGCGCTTCACCATGGGCGCGACTTCAGCGCCCTGGCCGTCCTGCCGTGCGAGAACGACGTAAGTATATAAACTTTCGGGCACCCAGTAGCCATGGTAACGCTCGAAAACCTCGCGGTAGCGCGCCTGGGCTTCCGCCGTTTCGCCAGCATTTTCCTTCGCTTTCGCCAACCAGAACAGCGCCTCTTCCTTTTTTGCCGGCGGGCGGCGCAACTGGTGAGCGAGGAGGAATTTTTCGGCCGCCTTTTGATAGGCGCTGGCGCTGAACGCGTCCCAAGCCTCCTTGTAGACCCGCTCCGGCGAGTAAATGGCGTAATAGGTCCCGGCGGCGATCAAAAACAGCCAGCCGGCCAGGATCGGCGACCAGTGACGCCGCCAGTTCGCCGCCGGAGGCGCGAGCAGCGGCGCCGCCGGCGACCGGCCACGCCATCTCAGGAACAGCACGAGAAGGAGCGCGACGCTGGTTGAAACCATGCCGATATTGCCGACCAGCGTTTGGCCATAAACTAGGCGGATTTCCTTCTCTTCCGGAACCACCAGCATGAAGCCGGGCCCGGCCACGTAGAGGCTGCCGCGCGAAGCCAGATGCCAGCGCGGGTGATAGGCCATTTTAATCAAGTGCGGGCGACCGATGGCCTCGCTCTCGAAAACCAGTTCGTGGCGGGACAGCGATATTTCCCGCACCGGCGTCGCGACCACCTGGCCAGGTGCGACGGCAAAGGGTTTCTTGGCCTTTTCGTCCACATAGACCGGCAGGTAGTTGTCGAAACGGCTGCGCGTCCGGAACCAGGCGAAGGCGTCCTGCATCCAGTCCTGCTTCGGTCGCACGCTCAGTTGCGACGTCACCACTTCCGCCAGGTGGCTGTCGAAGCGCTTCAGGCGATAGAGCGCGAAAGGCGGCGACTCGCCGAGCCGGACGAACAGGCCGCTGCTGTCCAATCCCTGTTTCGCGCCGGCGGAACGCACCAAGAGCGTGTCGGTGTGGAGGAAATTCATGTGCCGCGCGGCGAAATCGATGTCGAGGCTGCCGCTCGGGAAGCGCACCAGCGGCGATGAGGGCTGGGCGGAAATTTCCGACTGCAACTGGTAAATCGCCGGCCCGAGGACCGCCGATTCCATGTACAGCCCCTCCAGCACCGGCCGATGGTTGAGGAACATGGGCAAGGCTTCGAGGGTGCGGGTCGAGCCGATGTCGTTGTTGGCCGGATCGTGTTCAAAAGCCAGCCGCGGGCTCCACAGATCGCCGCGCATGGCGGGGAAAAGATTGGCGAGGTTATGCCATTGCGGCTTGGCATCCAGACCGGAATGGTTCCATAAGCCCCAGTCCGGTGCCTTTTGCACCTGCCCGCCGATCCAGCCCACCAAGGCCAGCGCCGCTGCACCGGCCACGAGGGCGCGCGACAGCGCCGGCAAGCGTTGTTCCACGCCGGCGACCGGGCGGCCGATCGCATGCAGCGCCTGCCCGAAGAGCCAACCGCAGCCAATGGCGCCGAGCAGCCAAACCAGCGGGAAAAAACGGATATCGGCCAGGCCGAGCTGGTCGCCGGCGAGGAAGGCCACCGCCGCCAGGACCGCCGCGCTGACGTAGTAGCACAGCGCCAGCCGTTGTTCGGCCCTCCAGGCGCGCCGGACGCCCGGAAGGGCGAGCAGGAGGAGGCCAAGCACGCCGCCCGCAAGCGAGGGCCAGATCGCCACTGGCAGCAAATCCTGCCAGCCGGAAAGCGGGAAGGAGGCATCGTTCGGAATGGTGAGGCCATGCATTTCCAGCATCGGCCAAAGCCAGCCGCCGAGGAGGGCAAAGGCCAGCAGGTGGCCGCGCAGCAGCAATCCGACCGAATGCCCGAGGCGCCGCAAGTTTTGAGGGCGATCGCCATGGAAGGCGCCGTCAAGCAGCAGGAATGCCGTCGAGAAACCGACCACCAGCAGGGGAAAACCGTGCGAAAAACCGCTCGCCGCTTCGAGCACGGCGGCCAGCAACCAGCCTCGCCGCAGGTTGATGGCACGCGCCCAGGCCATCATCGCCAGCACGGCGAAGAGGACGCCATAGCTATAGGCGAATTCCCCCGCCAGGGTGGAGAGCAGGTTGCCGCCCCAAATCGAATTCTGCTCGTGCAGCAGGAAGGCGAGGGCACCCAGGCCGGCAAACAACGCCGCCTGCCAGGAAAAGCCCAGCCAGCGCCGACTGGCGCTGAAAACCGCACCCGGCAGGAGCATCGCCGCCAGGAACCCGCCCCATTTGAAGGCCGACGCCAGTCCCAAGCCTTTGGAGAGCACGGCGATGACGATGAAAGGCAGCGGGAAGTAATAAGAGAGGAAGGGCAGCCCGCCGAAGACCTCCGGCATCCAGGGCAGGATCTGGCCCGAGAAGAGGAGGTCGTCGGCGTAGAGCTTGGCGTAAAGAAGATGCGACGCGGCATCCCCCCCGGTCGGCCAATTGTTCGAATTGAGGAAACCGATGCCGAGCGTGGCGGCGATGAGGACGGCGCAGACGAGGGCGAACGCCAAGTCGCCGAGCCAGGAGACCCGTGCGATGCGAGGGAGCGTGGAGGTGTCGGTAACCGGATTCATGCGCTTGCCTTTTGCCGCCGCGAGCGGAGCCAGTGAACACCCAAGGCCAGCGCCGCCACAATCAGCGCCGCCAGCGCCGACCAATAGAGCGGGATGCTGGCCTGCAGCCAGGCGGCGCGTTGCTCCCGGCCCTGCAGCGCGGCGCCGGGCAGCATCTGGAACTCCAGGCCGTGATCGGTTTCATTGAGCAGCATCGCCGACGGCTGCCCGGCGCCGAGGTCGAACTGGAGTTTTTCCATGCCGGCCCGCCATTCGATGCGCCGGGCCGGCGGCTGAGCGTGTTCGAAGCGCACTGCCGAGCGCAATGGCGCGATGCCATCCTCCTCCGGCCAAAGCAGCCAGCTGAAACGCGTCTCGCCTGGTTTGAGGTCGCGGGGCGGTGTCAGGGTCATCAGGCCATCGATGTAGGCCGCCTGGAGCGGTTCCGGCGCCGGCGGCGGCTGGTTGAAATAGGAAATCTGCCCAAAACCGGAGCCCGCCTGATCGAAAAAGCGGACCATCAGCGGCGAGGCGGCGTCGAAGCGGCCGGAGCCTTGGGGGGAATATAGGAATTCCAGCCGGCCGCCGGGAAGGAGTTCGACCGGCGGCCGAACGCCGGGGGCCAGCGGCAGTTGCTGCCAACGGCCGTCGTCCTGCAGGCGCAGAACCGCGGGGTGGAAGGCGGAGCTGTTGCCGTGATTGACGAGAACGAGCCGGTCACCCTCGCGCGACATGCCGAAATACACGCTGCCGGCGTTGGCCGGAGACGCCAGGCAGAACGCGCCCAAGGCCAGCAGGGCGGCCAACATCCGCAAAATCACGGGGCGAAACATCATCGCGACGGCTTTCGTGGGGTTTGGTAAAGACATGGCTCAGGCCGCTTTGTTCGGTGAAGCGCCTTCACCGAAGGTCCATATCCGGTTGCCGATAAAGCTCCAGATCAGCACCAGGCCGGTGGTCACCACCTGGGCGACGAGGTAGTGAATGCCAAGCAGATCGACCGCCACCCACATGAAGAAGGTGTTGAGCACGAGGCCGATCAAGGCGACGACGGCGAACTTCCAGATGCTGTCGCGGTGGCGCTTGGTGCTGCGGAAAGTGACCCGATAATTCAACGAGTAGTTGATGACCGCGCCCAGCAAGGCGCCGGCGGCCGACGCGGTCACTGCATCGACGGCAAAAACCTGGACGAGCAGGATCAGCAGGCCGTAATGCCCAATGGCGGACATGCATCCGACGCCGGTGAAGCGGGAAAACTGTCGCAGGATTTCAGTGGTCATGTGCGCTTGATAAGCCTGCAAGCAGGCGCTGTCTGGCCGAAATTATTATTTTGCCGGAGTCGGGACGCCAACCGTCAACAAACCGGGCTCCGTCAGTCGATTTAAGGGTTCATCCGTCCCGGGACGAGCATCGTCCGGCTTTTGTCGCCATTGCGCAAGCCTGGGGCATTGGGGGTTTTCCCCAATGTCCGACACGGAACGCCAAAGTTACCATCCGCGCTCCGTTGACCTGGGGCGTGTTCATCAAAAGACGGCGGATTGCGTTGAGTCGGCAGGCGAGGAACCTGAGGCACAAGGTGCAGGTAATGCTCAGCCCTTGCCAAGCCGAGCAACGCCGCAGACGTCGCCTGATTGTGAATCACGCCCTGGCGGTTGGCGGTATCGGCAGTTCAAAGCGGAGAAAACAATCCGCGCGCATCAACCCATAAAACAAGCAGCACCTTACCCCAAAGGAGAAGTCATGAAGCCCATGATCAGAATCATCCCCGCGACGCTGTTTTTGACCAGCGCCCTTTCCGCCCACGCGCTCACCCCCGGCTCCGGCGCCTGGGTCAAGGAAAGCGCCACCTACGGCACGCCCAACCTGCAGGACGCTTATGTGTACGTGCCGAAGAACGCCACGCCGGCGGTCAAGGCCGGCAAGCGCGCCCTCATGCTCTCGCTGCACGGTTGCGCCCAGACGGCAACCGGCAACGTCATCGATAACAAATACCACTGGGAGCCGGTGGCCGAGCAGTACGGCATGGTGGTCATCGCCCCGACCGTGCCTGCCGGCACCAGCTCGACGCGCGCGGTTTCGGGCTGCTGGGATTGGTTCGGTAGCGGCCAGTCCCGCACCACGCGCGACAATCTGCCGCTCAAGAAGCTGATCGACGCCGTTCGCGCGCGCGGCGAACTCGACATCGACCCCAACCAGATCTACGTCACCGGCCTTTCCTCCGGTGGCGGCCAGACCCTGGCCATGGCCTGCGCCTTCCCGGAGGTGTTCGCCGGCTTCGGCGCCAACGCCGGTCCGACCATCGGCGCCGCCGCGGGCGACATCTCGGTCGCCCCCAAGATCAGCGCCGCGCAGGTAGCCGCCAATTGCAAGTCCTACAGCGGCAGCGCCTATGCCGGCTACTACGACACGCAGATCGCCGCCGTCGTCTATGGCAGCGCCGACACGCTCGTCCTGCCCGCCCACAACGTGCGCAACATAGAGGGCATGGGGGTGCTCTATGGCGTGGCGACGACCAACCCGACCACCACCTCGGTGCCGGGCGGCGGCACGGCCAAGGTGTATAAGGATGCCAGCGGCCGCGAGCGCCTTTCCGACATGGTGGTCAGCGGAATGTCCCATGCCTGGCCGGCCGGCCCCGGCGCCACGAAGTACATCGCCTTTGTCGATAGCGATCGCGTCGATTATCCGGTCTATATCACCGACTGGCTCTTCAAGAACAACCTGCGCGTCGTGCTCATCGCCGCCCCATCCGGCGTGACGGTAAGCGCCGCCACGGGCAGCAGTCTGACCATCGGCTGGAGTGGCGTCGGCGGCGCCACCGGATACAACGTCTATCGCGACGGCAACAAGGTGGCTTCAGTGAGCGGGACAGGCTTCACCGACAGCGGACTCAACGGCGGCTCCACCTACACCTACACGGTGACCGCGACCGCCAATGGTTCGGAGAGCGTCAAATCCACGGCCGTGCAGGGGACGACCACCGGCACCCCGCCGATTCTCGACGCTCCTGGCGGCCTGGCGGGAAGCAGCCCGGCAACGGGAACAGTGGCGCTGACCTGGAACGCGGTGCCGGGCGCCAAGAACTACAACGTTTACCGCAATGGCAGCCGGATCGGCGTGCCCGCCTCGGCCACCTATACCGACAGCGGATTGGCCTCGGGCAGCTACAGCTACAGCGTCTCGGCGGTCAATAGCGCCAACGTGGAAGGCGCCCAAAGCGCCCCGATCACCGTCTCGCCGGTTGCCTACTCGCAAGCGGTCACCGATACGGTGGTCAACCACTACAATGCCAAACGCCTGAGCTTGAACCAGTATCTCGGGCTCGGCGCCAAAATCGGCTACACGGCTTCGGTTGCCCTTTACAACTGCGGCGGCACCTGGACCAACCAGGCGAACTGCGGGCCCATGGCTTACTAGTTTGGCGGCCCGGCGACGCTGGGCCCCCTTTCATCGCCAGCACGACAGCTGCCTTGGGGCGGCTGTCGTCTTTTCTGCCCTAGCGGCGCCAAGTCGTCTACACTATATCCAGGGATACGACTAACGTAATAGACGAGGAATGTCATGGATTCTCGCGCCTTAGCGGCAATATGCCTGGGACTGACGACGGCATTGGCAACCGCCGACACTTTGCCCAAGCTCAACATCGATCCGGCCGAAGTTTCAGTCTCCGGTCTCTCCTCCGGCGGATACATGGCCGTGCAATATCACGCGGTCTACAGCGCCGGCACCAAGGGGGCGGCCATCATTGCCGCCGGGCCTTATCACTGCGCCGGCGATGGCGATTCCATCGGCGCCATCATTCAGAACGTCACCAATTGCATGAACGGCAATCCGGACGCGGCCGCCAGCGTCGCCAAGCTCAAGGCCAACGCCGCGGCCGGGCTCGCCGACCCGGTCGAAAACCTTGCGAAGTCGCGCGTCTATCTTTACATCGGGACGCGGGATTCCTTCGTCGGCCGGCCGGCCATGGAAAGCCTCGCCAATTACTACCGGGCGCTGATGCCTGCCGAGAACATCAAATTCCTGAACGACAAGGAAAGCGAACACGCCTTCCTCACCGACAATCCCCGTCATGCGGCTTGCACCGCCGGCGGTCTGCCGGCGGTGAATAACTGCGGCTACGACCAGGCCGGCGACCTCCTGCAATGGATCTACGAGGGCAAGCTGAAGCCTCGCGCGTCCGCAACGCCAACCGGAAAAATCGCTAAATTCGAACAAAAGTCGTTCGGCATGGGTCAACCACTCGGTTTTGAAGATACGGGGTACGCATACATTCCCTCGGAATGTGCTGCTGGAGAGCGCTGCAAGCTGCACGTCGTATTCCATGGCTGCGGACAAAGCGCCAACGCCGTTGCCGACGATGTCTATGGCAACAACGGCGCCGGGTTCAACCGCTGGGCGGATACCAACCGCATGGTGGTCGTCTATCCGCAGGTCGGTATCTCGTATTCGGACCCCGCGAATCCTTTCGGATGCTGGGATTGGTGGGGGTACAGCGGACCAGGCTGGGATACCCGACAAGGGAAACAGCTCGGCGCCGTGCATGCCATGATAAAGACGTTGGTAGGCCGGTAATCGCTAATCCGCGGTGACGGCAAAGTATCGGTGCTCAACCTGCGGAATGCTAAAATACCGGCCTTCATAAGACCCTGGCAAACAGGCATCCATGTAAGAGGAGACAATCTTGCAAAACTGGCGAACGGTGTCGCGGCAACGTGACATGAAAGGCTTTACCCTGCTCGAACTGTTGATCGCGTTGCTCATCGTCGGGCTGCTGGTCGGCGTCGTTGCACAAAATCTATTCGGCAACGTATCGAAAGCCGAACGCACTGCGGCGAAGCAGCAAATCGACGCTTTCTCCAAGGCAATCGAATCCTATCGCCTCGACATGGGCGCCTTCCCCACCAACGAGCAGGGACTCGCGGCGCTGAGCAAGGCGCCGCTGGGCAGCACTCGCTGGAAAGGCCCTTACCTGAAGAAGGAAGCGCCGCTCGATCCCTGGGGCAATGCCTATGTCTATAAGGTGCCGGGTCAAAACGGCCAAGCCTACGAAATCATGAGCCTGGGCCGCGACGGCCGCCCGGGCGGCAAGGACGAGGACGAGGACATCACCAACTGATCGTCCATCCGCCGCCCCATCATGAAGTTCGACGTTAAAGGCCTCGGTCATTCCGGGCAGGTCCTGAGCCTCTCGGTGGATGCCCTTGACTCCGGCGAGGCAGAACGCAAGGCGCGCATCCAGGGAATCGACGTCATTTCCGTGCGCGCGGCGAATTTCGGCTTCGCCGCCATGAACACCGCCAAACGCCGCGCCGGCCGCATCGACCTGCTGCTTTTCTCGCAGGAACTGCTGGCCCTGCTCGAAGCCGGGCTGTCGCTGGTCGAAGCGACCGAAGCCCTGGTCGAGAAGGAGCAGGCGCCCGAATCGCGGCGGGTGCTGGAAGGCATCATCGCTGCGCTTTACGAGGGCAGTTCCTTTTCCCATGCTCTGGCGTCGTTCCCGGAAGTCTTCCCCGATCTCCTGGTCGCCACCCTCCGCGCCAGCGAACGCACCGGCGATCTTCCCCAGGCATTGCAACGCTTCATCGCCCACGAGGAGCGCATGCGCGAGCAGAAGGCCAAGATCGTCAGCGCCCTGTTCTATCCGGCCGTCGTCATGGCCGTTGCCGGGCTCGTCACCGTCGGCCTGATGTGGTTCCTGATCCCCAAATTCTCGGCGGTGTTCGAAGGCAACAACCGCTCGCTGCCCTTTCTTTCCCGCCTGGTCATCGACTGGGGGCGCCTGGTGACGGCCTATCCGTTCCAGACCTTCTTCGGCAGCATGGCGCTGCTCGTCCTGCTCGCCTGGATCGTCACCCGCCCCGGCGTGCGCACTTTTATCGCGGCGCGGATCTGGCGCAGCCAGGCGCTTGGGCGCCGGCTCAAGATTTTCGAACTCTCGCGCTTCTACCGCGCCACCGGCATGCTGCTGCGGGGTGGCATCCCGGCGATGACCGCATTCGGCATGGTCGGCGCCTTGCTCCACCCCTCGCTGCGCATGGCCCTGGCCCAGGCGGCGCTGGAAGTGAAGGAGGGTCGTACCATGTCCGACGCCTTTTCCAGCCACGGACTGACCACGCCGGTGGCCTTGCGCATGTTGCGCGTCGGCGAACGCACCGGCGGCATGGGCGAGATGATGGAGCGCATCGCCAGCTTCTACGACCAGGACGTCGACCGCTGGCTGGCGTGGTTCGGCAAGGCGCTGAGTCCGCTGTTGCTGGTCGTGCTCGGCATTTTCGTCGGCGGCATCGTGCTGCTGCTCTATCTCCCCATTTTCGATATCGCCGGGAGCCTCGGATGACGCCGTCGGAAAGCAGCCTGGCCCCCGCCATCACGCCCGAATCGCTGCTGCGTGCCCGCGCCCGCGCCGTGCGCGAATTGCGCCCGGTGCCGGAGGTCATGTGCGAAGACCTCGGCCTGACCCCCCAGCAATGTCTGCAAGCCTTGGCGGCAAACCTGCGCTGGCAGGTGATCGATCCGGGCGAATTGGCGACGGCAACGCCGGCGTTCGAAGTCATTTCCTTCGGCGAAGCGGTGACGCGCCAGATTTTCCCCTGCCGCAGCCAGGACGGCGCGCTTTTCCTGGTCATCGCCGACCCCTTCTCGCCCGGGTTGGTGCCCTGGGCCGAGGACCGGGTTCGGGAGAGTTTCGTCTGGCGCCTGGCCGATGAAACGGCGCTCTCGACCATTCTCGGCACGCAGGACGAAGCTCGCCACACGGTTTCCAACCTCCAGTTCGACGAGGTCGAGGATGGCGGCGAAGCCGACGACATTCTCGTCATCAGCCTGCAATCGCTGGCCGGAGACGCCAATCCGGTGGTCCGGCTGGTCAATTCGACCCTGTTCGATGCCCTCAAGGAAGACGTCTCCGATATCCATTTCGAGTGCAACGCCACCGGCCTCACGGTCAAATACCGCATCGACGGCGTGCTCTCGGAAGTCACCGGCGTGCCCAGCCCGGAATTCGCCACCCAACTCGTCTCCCGCCTCAAGATCATGTCGCAGCTCGACATTTCCGAGCACCGCGTGCCGCAGGACGGCCGTTTCAAGGCGCTGATCGGCGGCCGACAGGTCGATTTCCGCGTCTCCATCATCCCCAGCCTTTTCGGCGAGGATGTGGTGCTGCGGATTCTCGACAAGAAGGCGGTCGCCGACGAAGTTTCCGGCCTCACCCTCGACCGCGTCGGCTTCGACACCGCCACCGTCGAGGCAATCCGCCGCATGGCGCAGGAACCCTACGGCATGCTGCTGGTGGCGGGGCCGACCGGCTCGGGCAAAACGACGACCCTCTACGCTTCCATCTGCGAGATCAACAACGGCCGCGACAAGATCATCACCATCGAAGACCCGGTCGAATACGTCCTCCCCGGAGTGCTGCAGATTCCGGTCAACGAGAAGAAGGGCCTCACCTTCGCCCGCGGCCTGCGCTCCATCCTGCGGCACGACCCGGACAAGATCATGGTCGGCGAAATCCGCGACGGTGAAACGGCGCAGATTTCCGTCCAGGCCGCGCTTACCGGTCACCTGGTGTTTTCCACCGTTCACGCCAACAGCGTCTTCGACGTCGTCGGCCGCTTCATGCACATGGGCGTCGATGTCTATGGCTTCGTCTCCGCCCTGAACGGCATGGTCGCGCAGCGCCTGGTGCGGGTGAATTGCCCGCATTGCAGCATCGGCATGCTGCCCGGCAACGCTGAACTCATCGCCTCCGGGCTGACGCCGGAAGCGGTGGAGGATTGGCGCTGGCGCATGGGCGTCGGCTGCGAACATTGCCGCTGGACGGGCTTCAAGGGCCGGCGCGCCATTGCCGAAGTGCTGCAACTGGATGATGAAATGCGCGAACTCATCATCGCCCGCGCCCCGGTCACGCGCCTCAAAGAAGCGGCGCGTCGACAACGCGCGCCCGACCTGCGCCATTCCGCCCTCGCCTTGGTCCAGGCCGGCGAAACCACCCTCGAGGAGATCAATCGTGTCACCCTCGTGGGCTGATCAGATCACCCTCACCCTCCTCGCCGACCGCGCCTTCCTGCGGCGGCAGCCGCATGGCACTCGGCGCGCCATGGCGGAGAGTTTCGTCGCGCGCTGCGAGACCAATTCCCTGGCGGACCTCATGGCCGCGGTGCAAAAAGGCATCAACGAGCGCCCGAGCTGGCAGCGCGCCGGCAAATTGACGGTCATCCTCGGCAATACGCATGTCCACTATGCCGCCCTGCCCTGGGTCGACGATTTCATGCGCAAGGAGGAACGCCTTTCCTACGCCAAGATCGCACTCAACAAGCAGTACGGCACCACGGTGGAAACCTGGGATATCCGCCTCTCTGAAGGCGATTATGGCGACCCCTGGCTGGCGGCCGGGGTCGATCGCCAACTGATCGAGGCGCTCGATGCGCTGGCCGAGGCCTGCCGCTGGCGCCTCACCTCGGTACAGCCGGCGCTCATGACCATCGCCAACGAATTCCGTCTGCGTCTGGCGCATGGCGCCGTGCGGCTGGTTCTACTCGAAAACGGGCGCGCCGTCGTCGCCCGCCTCGAAAACGGTTGCTGGCGCCAGGTGCGCACCCGCCGCATCGCCTCGCTCCAGGCCGAAGCGCTGCGCGACCTCGTCTCGCAGGAAGTGCTGCTCGATCCGGACGAAGCCTGGAACACCTCGCGGCTATGCGTCTGGGCCTTCGACGCCTCGGCCGAAACCCGCGCCAGCTGGCGTTCGGTCTGTTCCGAGGTGCTGGAAAACCCAGACGTGATGGGCTTGTTGGCGCAAAGAAGAATATGAGCATGGTTCCCGTCACTCTCGATTTTCGCGCCAGCGCCGCCAGCGGCTCGCGCTTGGGCAGGATTCTGGCGCTCGTCGGCGTCGGAGCGCTGGTCGTCGTCATCCTGGCGTTTGCCAAATTGGCGCACCGGCAATACAGCCTGCAGGAAGAGGTCTCCAAATACAAAACCGAGCAGCGCCGCCTGCAGAACGCCGGACTGGCGGCGGCGGCCATCGACCCGGACGGCGAAATCGCCCGCCAGTTGCTGCGTCCCTGGCAGAAGCTTCTGCTCGCCATCGAATCGGCGAGCGATCCGCGCATCACCCTGCTTGAAATCCGTCCCGATCCGGGTCGCCACATCGTCCGCCTGGTCGCCGACGCCGCCACCCTGGAAGAAGCGCTCGAGTACCTGCGCCGCTTGCAGAACCTCCCGGATCTGGCCCGGCCGCATCTCGTCAGCTACACCGTCCTTCCGCCGGGCACCGGCACGCCGGGCCTGCGCTTCATCATCCAGGCCGAGTGGGTGGGCGCATGAACGGTCAATTGCAAACGCAGGCGGTCTGGCGCTGGCGCATCACCCGTACGCTGGAATCGGTCGGGCGGCATGGCTGGATGGGCATCGCGGCGCTCGCGGTCGCCATTCTCATAGCCGCGACCGTGCTGCGCGGCATGTCGCAAAAAATCGAATCGCTCGAGAGCGAACTCAACGACCTGCGCCAGGGTAAAGGCAGCGGGCAGGTCAGTAACGGCGCCGCGCAGCTTTCCGCCATCCTTCCCGGTCAGGCGGCCTCGGCCGATTTCGCCACCGCCCTGCACAACTTGGCGGCGCGGGATTCGGTACGCATCGACCGCATGGAATACCAGCTTCAGCGCGAACCGGGCAAGCCCATCCTGGTTTACCGGGCCGACCTCGTTGCCGTCGCGCCCTACCTGCAATTACGCAACTGGCTGGATGCGGTCCTGCGCGAGCGGCCGACTGTCGCCATCGAGGAACTGGTTTTCGAACGCCCGAACGGCGACGTTGCCGAAGTCATCGCCCGGGTCCGGCTGGCGCTGTTCATGAAAGGCGAGCCATGAAAGCCGGCGGCGCCAATCCCGGGGCGGGAGTCTCGCGCGGAATGTTGCTGGCGCTGATCGGCACGCTGATCCTGGTGGCGCTCAGCTACGGCGTCCGCCAGTGGCGCGAATCGCGCAGCACCGTCGCGCCGCCGGTTGAAGTTGCCGTGGCGAACGCCTCGCCCTCGCCCGCGGCCGTTCCGCCGGCTGTCTCGCAGGCCGCGCCGGAAGCGACGCCTGCTTCCGCGCCTCCTGCGAACGCAGCGACACCTGCCGATCCGGCGAATCCCGCGGGTGCGACGCCTCCCCCAGCCCCCCCGGCGGGCGCTCCCGGTGCCGCGCCCGGCGCCAACAGCGCTCCCGCCGCGCCCCCGCCGCCGGGACTGCGTCCGGCCATGCCCGGCGCTACCAGCGACGCCATGGCGAGCCACAAGCCGCCGGCACCGCCGACGCAGGCCGCAAACGAGCCGGCGCCGCCACCGCCGCCTCCGCCACCCCCGCCGCCGACCTTCCGTCTCATCGGCCGTTATGTCGAAAGCCCCAATCCGGTGGTCCTATTTGCCCATGAAAACGGCGTCATCGCCGCCAAGCCCGGCAGCCAGTTGCCGGGCGGATTCACGCTCAAGGCGATCCGGGCGGATGGCGTGACCGTCATGCGCCAGTCGAACAAGGAAAAAATCGAGATGAATCTGGAGACGCCAAAATGACTTCGTCCAGAAACGAAAATGAGGATAACCGCGTGATGCCCGCCTTCTCCCTGCAATCCCGCTGCTGCGCCGCGCTCTTGCTCATCCTCGCGATCGGAGGTTGCGCCACCAACCAGTCCTTCCGCGAAGCCAAGGACATGATCGGTGCCGGGCAAACCGATGAAGGCATGGCCAGGCTCGAGCAGCTGGTCATCGAGAACCCGACAAATGCGGAATACAAGACCTATTACTTGCGCCAGCAGGAAATGCGGGCGACGCGCCTCGTCGTCCAGGGGCATACCGCCTTGGTGAACGACGATTACGCCGGCGCCGAAGCGGCCTTCCACCAGGCCTTGGCGGTGGACCGGGCAAATTCCCGCGCCAGCATCGGGCTGCGCATGGTGGAAGACGCGCGTCGCCACCAGGCCCTGCTGCAACGCGCCGAAGCCAGGGCGCCGACAAATGCCGAGGAGGCGCTGGCGCTCGTCCGCATGGTGCTTTCCGAAAATCCCAACCATGCCGGCGCCACCCGCTTGAAGCGCCGCATCGAGGCGGAGCAGCATCAGGACCAGTTGCTGCCGCCCAAGCTCACCGCCAGCCTGAAGAAGCCGATTACCCTGCAATTCCGGGACGCCAGCCTGTCGGAGGTGTTCCAGGCGCTGGCCCAGGTTTCCGGCATGTCGTTCATTTTCGACAAGGACGTTCCGACCACGACCAAGGTCACCCTCTTCGCCAACGGCATGAGCGTCGAAGATGCGCTGAACGTACTCCTCACCACGTCTCAACTCGACAAGAAGATCCTCGGCGAAAACGCCTTGCTGATTTATCCGAACAATCCGACCAAGAAGGCGGATTACCAGGAAAACATCGTCAAGAGCTTCTACATCGGCAACGCCGATCCCAAGCAAACGATGAACATGGTCAAGACGCTCGCCCGTTCGCGCGACGTTTTCATCGACGAAAAACTCGGCCTGCTGACGGTGCGCGACAGCCTGGACAACATCCGCATCATCGAAAAACTGATCGCGGCGCAGGATTTGCAGGAATCGGAGGTGATGCTGGAAGTGGAAGTGCTGGAAGTGTCCACATCGCGGCTCCAGAATCTTGGCATCCAGTACCCGGGGCAGATTGCGCTGACGCCGTTCAGCACAACACTGAAAGAAGGCACCACCGCAGCCGTTTCGGCATCCGGTTCAATAGAAACCTCAAATCCGGGAACGTTCACTCGCGGCATTACCACCCTGCGCGAACTGGCGCGTCTCCCAAGCAGCAAGGTGCTCGCCAACATCGGCGACCCCGGCGTCATCATCGACCTCAAGGGCCAGGACGGCGTCACCAACCTGCTCGCCAATCCGCGCATCCGCGTCAAGAGCCGCGAGAAGGCCAAGATCCGCATCGGCGACAAGGTGCCGGTCATCACCACCACCACCGCCTCGACCGGCGTCTCGACCGAATCGGTGCAGTATCTCGACGTCGGCCTGGCGCTCGATGTCGATCCCATCGTCCATCCGGACAACCAGGTGAGCATGAAACTGGCGCTGGAGGTGAGCAGCGTTTCGCGCGAGGTGACTTCCAAATCCGGCCTGCTCACTTACCAGATCGGCACGCGCCGGGCGGAAACGGTGCTGCGCCTGAAAGATGGCGAAACCCAGGTGCTGGCCGGCCTGATCAAGCGCGAAGAACGCGACGCCGCCAACAAGATCCCGGGCCTTGGCGATTTGCCGGTGCTTGGTCGCCTGTTCGGTTCCAAATCGGAAAATCTGGAGAAAACCGAAATCGTCCTGCTCGTGACGCCGCGTATCGTCCGCCGTACCGAGCTGCCGCCGGTCCACATCACCGAATTCAGCGCCGGATCGGACAATTACGCATCGATCACGCCCTTGCGCCTGCAGCCCACGGCCAAGCTTGCGCTACCGGCAAGCAGTGCGGCGCCCGCCGCCGCACCCGCTCCGGGACCGGCCGCCGCCCTGCCGCAATTGCCACCGCCGGGCACACCGGCTCCGGCCGGCGGCCAGCCGCAGAACGATTCCGGCGCCATCGTCACCTTCTCTCTCGACGCGCCCCAGCGGGTCGGTATCCAGCAACCGGTGGAACTGCGCATCAATGCCGTGCTCAAGCAGGATGTGAAGCTGATCAACCTGGAAATCGATTTCGATCCCAATAAGCTCGAATTCGCCGCCGGCGACGTCGGTCCGCTCATGGGCAGCAGTGGCGGCACGCCGCAACTCGAAACGCGCATCGAAGCGCCCGGGCGCTTGCGCTTCATCATCCAGAACACCGGCGGCGCGCGCGGCACCGGGCAACTCGGCACCCTGGTCTTCAAGCCCAAGGCGCCGTCGCCGGAGCCGGTGTTCATCGGCTTTGGCGGAATCTTCGCGCTGGATGTGGCGGGCAATCAGGTGACCATCCTCTCGCCCGATCCCCGGCCGGTGATCATCACGCCATGACCCTCGGCGCCAGGGCGGACAGGAGTTTCGGTCGCGGCTTCACGCTGATCGAGATGCTCGTCGCTCTGGCGATCCTGGCGCTGCTGGCCTCGGTCGCGGTGCCGTTCGCCGACATCGCCGTCCAGCGCAAGAAGGAAGACGAATTGCGCTACAACCTGCGCGCCATTCGCGACGCCATCGACGACTACCACCACGCGGTCGAGGATGGGCGCATCCAGAAGACCATCAGCGGCAGCGGCTACCCACGAAGTCTGCAGGTGCTGGTGGATGGCGTCGAGGACATGAAGTCGCCGCAAAAGAAGAAAATCTATTTCCTGCGCCGCATCCCGCGTGATCCCTTCGCTCCCAAGGAAGAAAAGGCGGAAGCCACCTGGGGCAAGCGCAGCTACGCCAGCAGCGCCGACGAACCGCGCGAGGGCGACGATGTTTTCGACGTCTATTCCACATCCGACAAGGTGGGCCTGAATGGCATTCCGTATCGTCAATGGTGAGCGCCGGGCGGGGCAGCGCGGCTTCACGCTGATCGAACTGCTGGTGGTGCTCGCCATCATCGCCACCCTGATCAGCATCGCCGCCCCGCAATATTTCGGCGCTTCCGACCGCGCTAAAGAGACGGTTTTGCGCGAGGACTTGAACGTCATGCGTGAGGCGATCGACAAATTCCACGGCGACACCGGCAAGTATCCAGAATCGTTGCAGGCCCTGGTGGATCGCCGTTACCTGCGCGGCATTCCGGTCGACCCCATCACCGAACGGGCCGATACCTGGATGGAAATGCGCGGCGGCGGCACCAGCGCCGCCGGTGTCCGGGACGTCAAGAGCGGCGCCTCCGGCAAGGCGTCCGATGGGACGTTCTTCAAGGATTTCTGACGTGCGGCGAGGATCGCAAAGCGGCATCGCCTATGTCGGCCTGCTCCTGATCGTGGCCATCATCGGCATCGTCGCCGGCACCGCTGCCGACGTCTATCAGCAAACGCGCCAGCGCAGCCGAGAGGTCGAACTGCTCTGGATCGGCAACCAGTTCCGCAGCGCCATCGCGAGCTACTTCGAGGCCAGCCCCGGTGCTGGCAAGGCCTATCCGCAACGTTTGGAAGACCTGTTGCTCGACCCGAGGGTGCCCGGCACCCGGCGCCATTTGCGGCGCATCTACGCCGATCCGATGACCGGCAAGCCGGATTGGGAATTGATCATGGCGCCCAACGGCGGCATCGCGGGCGTCAAAAGCCGCTCGACCGCAACGCCGATCAAACAGGCGGGATTTCGCCCCCGCGACGAACGCTTCGAAGAGAAGACGCACTATTCGGACTGGGAATTCACCACGCTTGCCACCGGCCCGGCGGCCATGCCCGGCACGCCTGGCGGAGGGCAGGGCCCCGGACCGGCGGGCGGCGCCGCTGGTCTGCCCGGCGCCAAACCGCCCGCGAAGTGACCTTCGGCAAGCCTTCGGAAGATCGCGACAATTGGTCGCGCCCCGCCGGCAAAGCTGCAACACGCCTGAAAAACGCTCGAATCTCCGAATAACCGCTTGTGACTGGATGAAACCCACATGAATCATGCAAAGTCCCGCGAAGTCGTCCTTGGCATCAAGGTCACCGATGCCTTGATCGAGGGCATCGAAGCCTTGCGCGAGGCATGGCGCCGCGACCCGCACGCGCTACCACGGGGGCTTTCCTGCTCCGAATCCAAGGATGGGCAATTCGCCCTGATGGCGGCGGAGTCGGTATTCACCACCATTCCGGCGCCTGCATCATCAAGGGCATCGGCGCGATTGAATTGGTCGGGCCGGAGCACGTGTTCGAAGCCGGGGCGCACTCCAAAACGCTGGTGCTTCGGGACACACCGGAGGGTTGGAAGTTTTCCGTCAAATACGTCCCGCCCATCGTCCGCGAGCGCAACCGCAAGTAAGACCCCGCTTTTGGGGGCGGTCGGCCGAGCCTAACGCTCGTCATCCAAGGAGCCAGACCGGCGCTTAGATGCTGGTGCGCGGCCAGGCCTCTATAGCGCTCATGGATTCGGCATGGCTTCGTCCAACAGCCGTTCGCATTCGATCATCAACGCTTGCGCCAGATCGGAATGGTAATTGGGGTCGAGCGCCTCCCTCATTTCATGGACGGTAAAAAGCCCCGCTTCCCGCGAGACCGTTTCGGCAATTCCCCTCGCCATCTGGTCGCTCAAAACCGAAAGTTTCCGGCGCTCATCGCTTGGAACGACGCGTTTAGACCGTGCCAGCCACTCGGCGGCCAGCGTTGCGCCCTGCGCATCGGAAAGCCATTGGCCGCGTTCGTAATGGATCGCCAGGCGCTCCGCGACCAGGGCAAAAATCAACGCAATGCGCGCCCCGCGATCCGTCGCGGGCACCGACCCAGGGAATTTTGCAGTCATCGGCGTAGCCTCCTTACCTCGACCGCCCATCATTCGCGGCCTGCGCCGTTTCGATTTCTCAGCGGATCGAGCAGCGGTTTGAGGCCGTTGTGATCCAGCTCCTGCATCAGCGCCAGCAGCTTGCCGATCTCGCCCGGAGGGAAACCCACGCGGGCGAACCAGTTGAGGTAATTTCCCGGCAAATCGGCGATCAGGCAGCCCTTGTGCTTGCCAAAGGGCATGGTGCGGGTTACCAGCAACTCCAGATCTTCCGGGCGCATTTAGACCCCATGAATTGGCGGTATTTCAAGCTAGCGAACGAAGCGCTCGGGAAACGGGGAGCGGTTTGCCGGCCCTCCGTTTGCCGCAGCAAAAATCAGACGTTAAACAGGAAGTTGAGGACGTCGCCATCCTTGACGACGTATTCCTTGCCTTCCGAACGCATCTTGCCCGCTTCCTTGGCGCCGGCCTCGCCCTTGTAGGCGATGAAATCCTCGTAGGCGATGGTTTGCGCCCGGATGAAACCGCGCTCGAAGTCGGTGTGGATCACCCCCGCCGCCTGCGGCGCCGTATCGCCCGCGTGGATGGTCCATGCGCGCACTTCCTTGACGCCGGCGGTGAAGTAGGTCTGCAGGCCGAGCAGCTTGTAGCCAGCGTGGATGAGCCGGTCCAGGCCGGGTTCTTCAAGGCCGAGATCGGCGAGGAAAATTTGTTTTTCTTCGTCGTCGAGATCGGCGATTTCGGCTTCGATGGCGGCACAAACGGAAACCACTTCCGCCTTGTTGGCGGCGGCGTGCGCCTTGACCGCATCGAGATAGGGATTGTTGGCGAAGCCGTCTTCCGCCACGTTGGCGACGAAAAGCACGGGCTTGGCGGTAATCAGGCAGAACGGCCGCAGACTGAGCCATTCTTCCTTCGACAGGTCGAGCGCGCGCACCGGCTTGGCTTGGTCGAGCTGAGCCACACACTTTTCCAGGACAGCGACGAGGATTTTGGCGTCTTTGTCGCCAGCGTTGGCCGGCTTCTTGTAGCGCGCCAGCGCTTTCTCGACCGTCGAGAGATCGGCCAGCGCCAGTTCGGTATCGATGATTTCGATGTCCGAGAGCGGATCGATCTTGCCGGCGACGTGCACGACGTTGTCGTTGGCGAAGCAGCGCACGATATGCACCACCGCATCGGTTTCGCGGATGTTGGCGAGGAACTGATTGCCCAAGCCTTCACCCTTGGAGGCACCGGCCACCAAACCGGCGATATCGACGAATTCGACGATGGCCGACTGAATGCGCTGCGGCTTGACGATCTCGGCGAGTTTGGCGAGTCGCGGGTCCGGCACTTCGACGATGCCGACATTGGGCTCGATGGTGCAGAAGGGGTAGTTTTCCGCCGCAATGCCGGCCTTGGTCAAGGCGTTGAAGAGGGTGGACTTGCCGACGTTGGGCAGACCGACGATGCCGCATTTGAGACTCATGGATTTTCCTTGGCGTGCAATTGTTGCTGGGCGCCGGCGTAATCTCCGGCAGCGAGTTGGGGCCAGGCGAGCAGGCAGCGGTCGAGGGCGCGCACGATGTCCGGCATTTCTTCCTTGCGCGGCGGATGCAAAACGAAATCGGCGACCTGCTGAGCGAGACCCATTTCGCGCGGATGGCCAATGCCGAGCCGCAACCGCCAGAAATCCGCCGTGCCAAGGCGCGCCTGGATGTCCTTGAGACCATTGTGACCACCGTTGCCGCCGCCCTGCTTGAGGCGGATGCCGCCCGGAGGCAGGTCGAGATCGTCATGGACGACAAGGATTTCCCCGGCCTCGATCTTGTAGAAATTGGCGAGTGCCGCCACCGACTGACCGGAGCGGTTCATATAGGTCGTCGGTTCCAGCAGCCACAGCTCGCCGCTCCGGCCGGCGCGGCCGAAGAACTTGCCTTGCGGCGCGAGGGCGATCCTTAGCCGGTCGGCCAACTGGTCGACGAACCAGAAGCCGACGTTGTGGCGCGTCGCTTCGTATTCCGGCCCGGGGTTGCCGAGGCCGACGATCAGGCGGGGAGCAAGTGTCATGGCACCAATGAAAAAGCCGTCACGGGGCTACCGTGACGGCCGGATTTCGGCATCGGCCGGCGATCAAGCGGCCGGTGCTTCGCCTTCGGCAGAAGCCTCGGTGGCTTCTTCGTCACCGCCGCCCTTGCCGACGATACCGACGACGATGGGATCGTCACTGCCATGTTGCACGGCCTTGACGCCCTTGGGCAGCTTCAATTGCGAGACGTGGATGTTCTCGCCGGCACCCAGACCGGAAACATCGACTTCGATGAAGCCGGGCAGGTCGGCGGGCAAGCAGGAGATATCCAGTTCCGTCATCAGGTGGTTGACCAGGCCGCCGGCGAGCTTGACGCCCGGGGCCACGTCTTCATTGATGAAGTGCAGCGGCACTTTGATGTGGACTTCATGCGTCGCGTCGACGCGCTGGAAATCGATGTGCAGAACGAGCGGCTTGTAGGCATGCACCTGGGTGTCACGCAGCAGCACTTGCTGCTTCTGGCCGTCGACATTCAGCGTCAGCACGGAGGAATGGAAAGCTTCCTTCTTGAGATTGATGAGCAGGGCATTGTGCTCGAGTTCGATCGCCTGGGCGGGTTGCTCGCCGCCATAGACGACTCCCGGCACCTTGCCAGCGCGGCGCAGGCGGCGGCTCGCACTCGTTCCCTGCAGCGTGCGCTGTTGCGCGTTGAGTTCAAATTTCATGATGACTCCAGAGTGTTTCCCGCTCCGCGACCAGAGCAGGAGGTTAAAAAAATCAGTCGATGAACAGCGAGGAAACCGAATCCTCGTTGCTGATGCGGCGGATGATCTCCGCCATGATCTCGGCCACCGAAAGCTGGCGGATGCGCGGGCACTGCTGCGCGTCCTCGCGTAGCGGGATGGTGTCGGTCACCACCAGGGCATCGAGGTCGGAATTGTTAACACGCTCGACCGCTGCACCGGACAACACCGGATGCGTGCAGTAAGCGACCACTTTCAGGGCGCCGTGTTCCTTCAACGCCGTCGCCGCCTTGCAGAGGGTGCCGGCAGTATCCACCATGTCGTCCATGATGACGCAGGTGCGGCCCTCGACTTCACCGATGATGTTCATCACTTCGGTGACGTTCGCCTTGGGACGGCGCTTGTCGATGATGGCGAGTTCGCATTCGAGGCGCTTCGCCAGCGAGCGGGCGCGCACCACGCCGCCGTGGTCGGGCGAAACCACCAGCGGATTTTCGTAATTCTGCTTCTTGATGTCGTCGAGCAGAATGGGCAAGCCGTAGACGTTATCCACCGGGATATCGAAAAAGCCCTGAATCTGCTCGGCGTGGAGGTCCATGGTCAGCACGCGGTCGACGCCGGCGGCGACGAGCATGTTGGCAACCAGCTTGGCGGCGATCGGCACGCGCATGGAGCGCGAACGGCGATCCTGGCGGGCGTAGCCAAAGTAGGGAATGGCGGCGGTGATGCGGCCGGCGGAGGCGCGCTTGAGCGTATCCACCATGACCAGCAGTTCCATCAGGTTGTCGTTGGAGGGCGCGCAGGTCGATTGCAGCACGAAAACGTCGCGACCGCGGACGTGTTCCTGGAGTTCGACGCTGACCTCACCATCGGAAAAACGGCCGACATGAGCGCGGCCGAGATCGATGTTGAGTTCCTTGGCCACATCCGCCGCCAACCTTGCATTGGCGTTCCCACTGAAAACCATCAAGCTGTTGTAGGCCATTTCGCCTTCCCTCTCGGCCAATTTGCACCACCAAGCGACTCGGGCAGGTCCAAGACCTGCCCGATATGTTATGTGGCTGGGGAAGAAGGATTCGAACCTTCGAATGCCGGAATCAAAATCCGGTGCCTTGACCAACTTGGCGACTCCCCAGCGGTTTCTCCCACAAGCTTACGCGCGAGAGAGGCGCGAATGATACAGAAAAGGCGCGCCAAAATCCAGACCCGACAACCTTTTTTAGAGGTTGGCGAGAGGATGGGCGGAAAGCCCAGCCGCGATCCAGTGGCGCATCCCGTTCGGCAGTGCCGCCGCCGCGCGTTCGGCGTCCTCCCGGGTTGCGAATGAAGCGAATACACAGGCGCCGGAGCCGGTCATCATCGCCGGCGCCAGCGCGCCCAGCGCCGCCAGATGTTCGGCAACCTCGGGGAAGCGCGCACAAGCCACCGGCTGCAAGTCGTTGTGGCCCATGCCCGGCCGCCAGTCTTCCGGCTGCATGCGCGGCGTCTCGCGGCACAACTCCGGCGCGCCGAAAATGACGGCGGTCGGCACCTCGACCGGCGGCTCGACCACCAGATACCACGCGGGCGGCAGATCCACCGGCTTCAGAGCCTCGCCGACGCCCTGGGCAAAAGCATTGCGACCACTGACGAACACCGGCACGTCCGCCCCCAGGTACAAGCTCATTTTCGCCAGATGCCAGCGCGGCAGATATTGGCGCCAGAGCTGATTGAGGGCGAGCAGGACGGTCGCCGCGTCCGAACTGCCGCCGCCCAGGCCGCCGCCCATGGGCAGGCGCTTTTCCAACGTGATATCGACGCCATCGAGGCAGCGGGTCTCGTGCTTGAGCAACTGCGCGGCACGAACGATCAGGTTGTCTTCCGCGGAAACGCCGGGCAGCGGCGTCAGCAGGCGGATTTCGCCGTCGCTGCGGGGCGAGAAGCGCAGGCTGTCGCCCCGGTCGATGAAGCGAAAAACGGTTTGCAGCAGGTGGTAGCCGTCGGAGCGGCGGCCGACCACGTGCAAAAACAGATTGAGTTTGGCCGGGGCCGGCCAGCTACTTTCCCAATTCCAGGTGGTCATGGTGTGAATCGCCACTCCTCTATGCGCAGGCGCAGTTCAAGCTCTCCCTGCCGTTGAACGGTCAGGCGGGCCGGCAGAGCGTCGGCCCGGGCGTCATCATAAGCGTAATCGATACGCCAGCCATCTTCGAGCAAGCGAAGCGGCCGACCGGCGGCATCGAGTTGCAGGTCGCCGTCGCGTCCGGCACGACCCAGCAACCAGGCCGGCAGGCGCCTGACGGGCAGCGAATAGCCGAGCGTATCCCGCAGCAGGCTTTCGGCGTCCGGCGCCTGACGCTGCTGGCCGGAGGCGAGGCGCAGACGGGCGCCGCCGCTGTCGCTTTCCAGCTCGGCAACGCCCTGGCCGAGCGGATCGGATAGGAGCAGGCGGTCGCCGGAAGACCGGTGCTGCCAGGTGAGCCGACCGCTGACGCTTTGGCCGCGCTGGTCCGGAGACTCGATACGCAGGGAGAAGCGGCCATCGATGGCGAAGTCGCGCACCGCCGGCCGCGGCGCATCCACCGGCGCGCGCATCGGCGCCGCACAACCGGCCAGCAGCGCCAGGAAAAGGAGAAGAACGCGGAGCAAGATCAGGGTTGGAATTTCTTCATCGCCGCGGCCAGCTCTTCATTGCCGGGCGATTTTTCGGCAGCTGTCCGCCAGAGCTTGAGCGCCTCGTCGCGCCGACCGAGTTGCCACAAGACTTCGCCGAGATGGGCGGCGATTTCGGCATCGGAACTGAGCTTGTATGCCGCTTCGAGCGTTTCGAGCGCTTCGGCCAGCTTACCCTGGCGGTAAAGCACCCAGCCCATGCTGTCCATGATGTACGGATCCTTGGGGGCCAACTCGCGGGCACGCTGGATGAGCTTGAACGCCTCGTCGAGATGCAGGTTGCGGTCCGCCCATGAATAGCCGAGCGCATTGAGGGCGTGGGCGTAGTCGGGCTTGAGTTCGAGCACGCGCTTCAAGCGGGCTTCGAGGACGTCCATCTTGCCCAGCCGCTCCGCCATCAAAGCGGTGTCGTAGAGCAGATCGACATTTTCGGGAGACGACTTCAGCGCCAACTCCAGCCGCGCATAGGCCTCGGAATAGCGCTTGGCGTCGCGCAGGATGGCCGCTTCGGCGATGGCCAGCCGAGCTTTTTCGTCGGCGGTGCGGGCGGTCGTTCCCTTCAGGAGCTTGACCGCCTCGTCCACCTGCCCCTGTTGGGCGAGGACCTGCGCCGACCGCGCCCGCGCCTGCGTGAAATGTTCGCCAGCGGCTACCTGGCGGTAATGCGCCAGTGCCCCAGCGGGGTTCTTCTGATCCTCATCGATCTGGCCGAGGAAGAAATGGACGGCGCTCTTGTCCGGGAAATTGCCGGCCAGCAAGCGTTCCAGCAGCAGGCGGCCGCCGGCGACGTCGTTTTGCTGGAGTGCGAGCATCGCCGCCGGGTAGAGGACTTCGGAACTGTCCGGGTAATCCTGGAGCACGCGGTCGAGTTGGCGACGCGCCTCGCCATATTTCTGCTCGGACAGCAGCAGGCGGGCCAGCATCAGGCGGGCATCGGCCGCCTTGGGATTGCGGTCGACGAAATCCGTAAGCAATTGCACCGCCTGATCCGGCGATTCCTTCGCCAGCACCTGGGCGCGCAAGAGCGCGGCCACTTCCCAATCGGAGCGCAGTTCAAGGGCCTTGGCCGACTCGACACGGGCACGAACCTGATCGCCGGCGCTCAGCGCCGCCACGCCCATCGCGTAATGCGCCTCGGCGATGCCGGCGTAGGGCGCCGCCACCTTTTCGACCAGACGATTGACCGCCTGCCGGTCCGGCTGGCGCGCCAGCATGCGGTTGAGATAAAGCAGATTCTCGGCCAGCCGCGGCTTGTCGCGTTCGAGCATCAAGGCGATCTGGTCGGCCAGTTCGTCTGTCCGGTTAAGCAGCATGAGGCTGGTGGTCAGCGCCTGCTGTGCCTGGAACGACTGGGGTTCGACCTTGGTCCACTGTCGCGACAGTTCAAGCGCCAGTTCGAAGCGTTGCGTGTGGCCGGCGATTTCGATGGCGCGCGCCAGCGCTCGCGGGTCCTGGCTGCGTCGCGCCAGGTCCACATAGGCTCCGAGCGCGACGTCGGCATTGCCGCGTTGCAAGGCAATCTCGCCCAGCAAGACCTCGAATACCGAGCGCGGAAGAAGGTCCTCTTGCGGATTGGCCGCTTCCTTGACGACCGGCGGCTGCTTTGCCGGCGACGTTTTCTTGGCGGCCTTGTCGGCAGCCGCGAGCGGGCCGGCGGCGCAGCAGAGGAGAAGGATGGCGAGCAGCTTGCTGGACATGGCGGATTGGAGTGAAGTAGGGTTTGGAGTGCCGTAAGGCTTCTTTGTTTCGCGATGTTATTCCATTTCGGATGCATCCGCGAATGTCTCCATGGTTTGAGTGAATTTAGGGGTCGAAAGTGCCTGAGCTGCCGGAAGTCGAAGTTTGCCGACGCGGACTGCTGCCCGGATTGCGCGGCGAGACCATCACTGGCGTCGAGGTGCGCTTCCCAAGACTGCGCCAGGCGCTGCCCGACGATCTGGCGCAGAACCTGGTCGGACGGCGTATCGCCGAGATCGGCCGGCGCGGAAAATACCTGCTTTTCGATTGCCAGACGCCTGGCGACAGCGGCTGGTTGCTCATTCATCTCGGCATGTCGGGCAACCTGCGCTTCGTTGCGCCGGAGACGCCGGCGGGGCGCCATGATCATTTCGACCTCGCCACCGCCTCCCTGACGCTACGCTTCTCCGACCCGCGCCGTTTCGGGCTCATTGCCTGGCACCACGGCCTGGACCCGACCAGCCACCCGGCGCTGGCGCAGCTCGGCATCGAGCCGCTGACCGACACCTTCAGCGCCGAATGGCTATACGCCGTTACCCGCCGCCGCGCGGCGCCGATCAAGAACGTGCTGATGGATGCGCATACCGTCGTCGGCATCGGCAATATCTATGCGGCGGAAAGCCTCTTCCGCGCCGGGATTTCGCCGCTACGGCCGGCCCAGGACATTTCGCTGGCGCGCTACCGGCGCCTGGTGCCGGCGATCCGGCAAACGCTGGAAGACGCCATCGCCGCCGGGGGCAGCAGTATTCGCGATTACGTCCATAGCGACGGCGGCGCCGGCTGCTTCCAGGTGGATTGCGCCGTTTACAACCGCGCCGGCCAGGCCTGTCGCCGTTGCGGAAGACCGGTCGGGGTCGTTCGCCTCGGCGGACGTTCCACTTACTACTGCCGACACTGCCAAAAGTAGGAGTACCGCTTTTGCAACGGTCGATTATCACCTATGGGTGATAGGGTAAGTCCTTATCCGACAACGCCTTCGCTTGTGCTAAATTGCCAAAGTCTTTCATCATAAATGGAGCTTGCCATGTCGCTCGCTCAACAATTTGCCGTCTACAGCCAGTGGCGCTCGCAACTGTCGGAAGGCATCTCCAACTTTCAGGAATGGCTCGCCGACAATGAGCTGTCGGATGCGCAAAGCGAAATGCGCATCACGCACCTGCTCGAACGGCTGCGTGAAGACCGCCTCAACATCGCTTTCATCGCCGAGTTCTCGCGCGGCAAGTCCGAACTCATCAACGCCATTTTCTTTGCCGGCTACGGCAACCGCATGCTGCCTTCGTCGGCCGGCCGCACTACCATGTGTCCGACGGAACTGCTCTACGATCCGGCCAAGCCGCCCAGCATCGAGCTGTTGCCGATCGAAACCCGTGGCACCAACGCCAGCGTCAGCGAATATAAGCGTTTTGTCGAGGAGTGGCATACCGTCGCGCTCGATGTCGAATCGGCGGATGCGATGCAGGATGCGCTGCGCCACGTCAGCGAAACCACGCGCGTCACGACCGAGGAAGCCGCCCAGCTCGGTTTCGAGGTCGGCGACGAAAACACGACGCCTTTCCATGTCGGCGAAGACGGGTTGGTTGATGTGCCGCGCTGGCGCCACGCCGTCATCAACTTCCCGCATCCGCTGTTGAAGCAGGGCCTGGTCATTCTCGATACGCCAGGTTTGAACGCCATCGGCACCGAGCCTGAGCTGACGCTGTCACTCCTGCCCAATGCCCACGCCGTGCTTTTCATTCTCGCCGCCGATACCGGCGTCACCCAGTCCGACCTCGCCATCTGGAACGAGCACATCGGCGCCGGCGGCGCCGCCAGGCGCGGACGCATGGTGGTGCTGAACAAGATCGACGGTCTCTGGGACGAGTTGAAGACGGAAGAGGAAATCGAAGCCGAGATCGTCAAGCAGGTCGATTCCTGCACCGAGATTCTCGACCTCCCGCATCGCCAGATTTTCCCGGTGTCGGCGCAGAAGGGCCTGGTCGCCAAGATCAACGACGATCGGGCGCTGCTGGAGAAAAGCCGCCTGCCGGAACTCGAAAACGCCCTTTCCGAGGAATTGATCCCGGCCAAGCAGGACATCGTCCGCGACAACACCGAGAGCGAGTTCAACGACGAATATCGCCGCGTCAGCGCCCTGCTCCAGTCGCGCCTCGCCGGCTTGCGCGAGCAACTCACCGAGCTCATGGAACTGCGCGGCAAGAACGCCGGCGTGGTCGAGTACATGATGGGCAAGGTGCGCGCCGAGAAGGAAGAGTTCGAAACCGGGCTGCAGCGCTACTACGCCGTGCGCAGCGTCTTTTCGACCCTGACCAACAACCTCTTCGGCCACCTTGGCCTCGACACCCTGCGCCACCTCACCCAGCGAACGCGCAACACCATGCTGGAGGCGACCTTCTCGAAGACTCTATCGGAGTCGATGGCCAACTTCTTCTCCGACGCTCATGAGTCGCTGAACAAGTCCAATAAGGAAATCAGCGAAATCGTCGCCATGATGGAGGCCGTTTACAAGAAATTCTCGGTCGAGCATGGCCTCAAGCTCGGCTCGCCGACCACCTTCTCGCTGCTCCGCTACGAGAAGGAAATCGACCGCCTCGAGCATTGGTGCAACACGCACCTCAACACCATGGTCAATCTGATCACGCACGAAAAGCGCAACATCACCCACAAGTTCTTCGACGAGGTGGCGCTACAGGTGCGGCGCGCCTTCGAGCACGCCAACCGCGACGCCGAAGTCTGGTTGCGCGCCATCATGGCGCCGATGGAAACGCAGGTGCGCGAGCATCAGATCCAGTTGAAGCGCCGCCTGGAAAGCATCAAGCGCATTCATCAGGCGACGGATACGCTCGAAGACCGCATCACCGAGCTCGACAACGTCGAAAAGGCGCTGCTCCAGCAAATCGATTCGCTGGAAGGCGTGGCCACGGCGGTGCGTCAGCTGCTGTCGCACGAAACCATCGCCGAACTGCGCGCGGCCTGAAAAGCGAAGTCCCAAAAAAAATCCCGCGGCCCGTAGCCGCGGGATTTTTTATTGGCGGCAGCGGAATCAGGCGGTGCGGGCCTTGCCCGTCAACTGCTCGTACTTGACCCAGAGCAGATCCTTGGACTCGACGACTTCCGGATTCTTGGGAATGCAATCGACCGGGCAAACCTGGACGCATTGCGGTTCATCGTAGTGGCCGACACATTCGGTGCACTTGTTCGGATCGATGACGTAATACTCCGCGCCTTGCGAAATAGCCTCGTTCGGGCATTCCGGCTCGCAAACGTCGCAGTTGATGCATTCGTCGGTGATCATTAGCGCCATGACAGTTTTTCCTCTTTCAACAACACTTAAAAATTGCCGCGCCCGGTGGTCGGCGCGCCATCCCTATCCCACAAAAGCATTCGCGTTGGCGGCCCGCTTGGCCTCCAGACGCCGCACCACGCAAGGGTGCACGAACTTGCTGACATCGCCGCCCAGGCGCGCGATTTCACGCACCATGGTCGCGGAAACGAACATGTATTGATCGCCGGGGGTCAGGAATACCGTTTCGACCTCCGGATACAGGCTTCGGTTCATCCCCGCCATCTGAAATTCATATTCGAAGTCGGAGGCGGCGCGCAATCCGCGCAAAATCACCTTGGCGCCGCGCTCATGGACAAAATTCATGAGCAGGGTATTGAAACCGCAAATTTCCAGATTTGGAACATCGCTCAGTACTTCCTGCGCGATTTCCACCCGCTCGTCGAGCGTGAAGAACGGACGTTTCGACGGATTCTCGGCAATGCCGACCAGCACCGTCTCGAACAGCGAGGCGGCGCGCCGCACCAGATCCTCATGGCCGCGCGTCATAGGATCAAAGGTGCCCGGATAAATCGCCAAGCGGTTATGAAGCATCATCGGTTCCCCGTCGCATCAGATGGAAATGCACTTCCCCAGCCTTGCCATGCCGCACCGTGCTCCAGTCGGCCAATCCGGGCACCGAATCCTTGATCTCGTATTCAGCCTCGACATAGAGCGCGCCATCGTCCTTCAGCAAGCGGCCCAGCGTTGGCGCCAGCTTGTCGATCCAGCCACGATGGTAGGGCGGATCGAGAAAAACGACGTCGAAAGCGAGTGGCGTCGAGGCGGCGTATTGTACCGCATCGCCGCGCACCAACTCCAACCGGCTGTCGGCGCCGAGCAGGCGGGCATTCTCCTTCAGCGCCGCCGCCACGCTCCCCGATTTCTCCACCAGGACCACGTGCTCGGCGCCGCGCGATGCGGCCTCGAAACCGAGCGCGCCGCTGCCGGCAAAGAGATCAAGGCAGGTCATGCCGGTGAGGTCCTGGCCCAGCCAGTTGAACAGCGTTTCGCGCACCCGGTCGGGCGTTGGGCGCAAGCCTTCATGATCGGGAAAGCGCAAAACCCGGCGGCGCCATTCGCCGCCGATGATGCGGACGGAGTTCATGGATGCGTTCCGTCGTCCCCGGCAAGGCGGGCGCTGGAACGGTGCTTC
>JAPUEC010000196.1 GCA_027492775.1 Rhodocyclaceae bacterium | reverse complement strand
GGGGTGCGGGGCCGGGGTGGGTGGCGTTGTGGCGTTGGGCGCGCCTATTCCCACCACCGCGCGCCCCGCCGCCCCACCCACCCCGCCCCAACGCAATTCGCCGGCTGATTGTGAACACGCCCTAGCGCGGCTTCGGCGTGATTTTCGGAGGGTCGGCGGGGATGCGGTTCATGCGCCGCTTGTCCATCTCCGGCCCGCGGTCGGTATCAACCAGGCCTTGCTTGACGTCCTCGAAACCCTGGCGGGTGATGTCGTTGCCCGGGCGGTCGGCCTGCGATTGCTGGTCCGAGGATTGGTCGAGCTCATGCGGCATGCGGGGCACGGCACCGTCCTGTTGCTCGGGCTTGGTGTTGCCCTTGCCGCGCTCATGGTCGGGGTGAGTCGTGTTTCCCGTCTTCGGTTTCATGGGTATCTCCTTGGTCCAGGGGCTTTCCGGGCAGTTTTTATTCCCGTGGCGCGGCACGTCGATTGCTTAATCGCCATGTCGGTGCGCCTTTGCACCAGAAATCCCTAGGAGACAAGCATGCCTAACACCAATCGCACCAACAACCGCGCCGACTCCACGGCCCGCAACATCATCCTGACCATGCTCAAGGATGACCACAAGCGCGCCAAGAAGGCCTTCCGCGACTTCGAGAAGCTGGACCCGCATGAAGATAGCGAACAGTGCCGGATGTTGGTCGAACAGACGTGCGGCGAACTGGAAGTCCATGCCGCGCTGGAAGAAGAGCTGTTCTACCCCGCCGCCCGCAGCTACCTCAGCGAGGAGGATCTGATCGACGAAGCCGAAGTCGAGCACTCCACCCTCAAGTCGCTGATCCAGCAACTCAAGACCATGGAACCCGAGGATGAAAAATTCACGGCGACCTTCACCGTGCTTGGCGAGTACGTCAAGCATCACGTGCGCGAAGAGGAGAACGAAATGTTCCCGCAACTCGGGCGCGCCAAGCTGGACTGGAAGGGTCTGTGCGACGAGATCAACAGCCGCCGCGAGGAGCTGATGCAGGAATTCCTGCCCAACCAGGCCGCCGGCGCCAGCGAGAAGGAAGAGCTGGAAATGGAAGAGGACACCGAAATGGTCTCGACCACCGGCGGTGAAGCGGCGTCTCGCCAGAAATCGTCGCAAAAGGGCCGCAGCACGCGCCGCAGCGCCTGATCGACGACCAGCAACGAGATCCCCTATGACGCCACCTGCGCTCTCCGAACCCCAGCTTGACGGGCCGCCCTTCCATTCCTTCTGGATGGGCGGTTTCGAAGGCGCCGACCATGTCAATGGCGAAGGGGTCGCGCTCGCCATGGCCGATATCAACGGCCATGTCGAGCATCTCGACGAAGATTATCAACGGGCCGCCGCACGAGGCCTGAAATGCGTGCGGGAAAGCATCGGCTGGCGACTGGCGGAGCCGCGAGACGGCGATTTCGATCTCCGGCGGGCGGTGAAAATCGCCCAATGCGCCGAGCGCCATGGCGTGCAGGTACTCTGGACGCTGATGCATTACGGCACCCCGGCCGACGTCGATCTTTTCGACGACGCTTTCATCGGCCGCTTCGCCCGTTTTGCGGCCGAGGTCGCGCGGGTGTTGAAGCCGCTGTCGTCGCAGCCGCCGGTCTATACCCTGGTCAATGAGATCAATTTCATTGCCTGGGCGGTTTCAGAAACCAACCTCATCCACCCTTACCTCAATGGTGGCGCGCGTCTGGAGCCGAACACCGCCAAGAGCGGCTACGCCGTCAAGCGGCGCCTGGTCACCGCCACCCTGGCCGGCATCGAGGCGATACGCGGGGTCGATCCCCGTGCCCGCTTTCTGCATGTCGAACCGGTCGTGCATTGCGTCGCACCAGACGATCGGCCCGAGTTGCAGCCGCTGGCCGAAGAGATCTGCAGCTACCAGTGGCAGTCCTGGGACATGATCTCGGGCCGGATGGACCCGGAACTCGGCGGTTATCCGCAGGCGCTCGATCTCGTCGGCGTCAATTACTACCACTGCGGCCAATGGGAAATCGAGACCGAACGCCGTCTGCATTGGCACGAACGGGATCCGCGCCGGCGCCCGCTTTCGTCCATGCTCCACGACGTCTGGTCGCGTTACCGCCGTCCCCTGATCATCGCCGAGACCAGCCATGTCGGCATCGGCCGCGCCGAATGGCTGAGCGATGTCGCGGCGCAAGTCACCCTTGCCCGCGCCGGCGGCGTCCCGGTCAACGGCATCTGCCTCTATCCCCTGGTCGATCGGCCCGACTGGGGTGACGCCAGCCACTGGCATCACAGTGGTCTATGGAATGTGGAAAACGTCGATGGGGACGTTCCCTCCGGGGATCGTCCCTTTCGCCGCGTCATCAATTCCAGCTACGCCCAAACCCTGGCCCGTTGGCAGGACTACCTGCCCGAGCCTCCAAAAAAAGGAATTGCCATGCCTCACCTGATTGTTTTCTCGCATTTGCGCTGGGGGTTCGTCTATCAACGTCCGCAGCATCTTCTGTCGCGCCTTGCCGACAGCTACCGCATCCTCTTCGTCGAAGAGCCGATGCATTCGCCTGGTGCCCCGAGGCTCGATGTCGTGTCGCAAGGCCCGAATATCGACGTTCTCTGCCCGCGGACTCCGGTCGAGGCGCATGGCTTCCACGACGACCAACTCTCGGTCTTGAAGCCCCTCCTGACCGATTACCTGCGCGAGAACGGCATCGACGACTACCTCGTCTGGTTCTACACGCCGATGCCGCTGCCGCTCATCGCCCAATTGCGGCCGCGCGCCGTCGTCTATGACTGCATGGACGAACTCTCCGCCTTCAAGGATGCGCCGCGCCAGCTACGCCAGCGCGAAACCGCCCTGCTCAAGCTCGCGAGCGTCGTGTTCACCGGCGGCCTCTCGCTCTACGACGCCAAGCGCAATCTCCACGACAACGTGCATTGCCTGCCCAGTGCCGTGGATGCCCAGCATTTTTCGCCCGAGACCCTCATGGCCGATAGCGATGAAGCGCTGGAGGCGGAACGCCTTCAGGGTCATATCGCCCATCCCCGCCTCGGATTCTTCGGTGTCATCGACGAGCGTTTTGACATCGAATTGCTGCGCACGCTGGCCAAGGCGCGACCGGACTGGCAATTCATCATGGCCGGCCCGGTGGTCAAGATTGAGTCCGACAAGCTGCCCCAAGCGCCGAATATCCACTGGCTCGGCATGCAACCTTATGGCCGCCTGCCCCACCTTATCGCAGGATGGGATGTCTGCCTGATGCCGTTCGCGCTCAACGCGGCGACCCGCTATATCAGCCCGACCAAGACGCTGGAATACATGGCGGCGGAGAAACCCATCGTCAGCACGGCGGTGCACGACGTCAAGACGCTCTACGGCGACCTGGTGCGCATCGCCGACGACGCGGACTCATTCCTCGTGGCGTGCGAGGGTTTGCTGGCGGAACCCGAAGCCGAACGTGAGCAGCGCGTGCGCCAGATGCTAGGCCGGGTGTGGCATTCGTCGTGGGATCGCGCCGCCGAAACCGTGCGCGAACTGCTCGGGGAATCCCTGCAGAAGGCCAATGCCTCGCCCGCGACCCTGCGTGAGCTCGCCGGCCTTGCGCCGCAAGCCGGGACGGTGGCCGATGCCTCCTCGATTTCCCAAAGCGGCGGCCGTGCCCCGCGCCATGTGCGCCATCTCATCATCGGCGCCGGCCCGACCGGGCTCTCGGCCGCCTATCACCTCGGGCTGCAGCCCAACGGCACCGACACCATGCTGATCGAGCGCGAAGAGCGCGTCGGCGGCTGGTGCCGTTCCGTGCAGCAGGAAGGTTTCACCTTCGATTACGCCGGTCACATCATGTTCTCCACCGACCCGCACGTGCTCGAGCTGTATGAGCTGCTACTCGGCGACAACATGCACTGGCAGAACCGCGAAGCCTGGATTTACAGCAAGAACGTCTATACCCGGTATCCCTTCCAGGGCTCGCTTTACGGCCTGCCGCCCAAGGTGCTGAAGGAATGCCTGGTCGGCGCCATCGAGGCGCGCTTCGGTTCGCTCAAGGGCAACGGGAGTTCCGAGACGCCCCAGCCGCCCGCGAACTTCGAGGAATTCATCTACAAGGTCTGGGGTAGCGGCATCGCCAAGCATTTCGCCATCCCCTACAACGAAAAGCTTTGGGCGGTTCCGCTCGACAGCATGGAAACCTCCTGGCTGGGCGGACGCGTGCCGCTGCCGGATCTCGAACAGATGATCGAAGGTGCGCTCGAACCGTCGCCCCCGCCGATGGGACCGAATGCCCGTTTCGGCTACCCGCTCAAGGGCGGCTTCCAGGCGCTGATGAACGCTTTCCTGCCGCACTTGAAGTGTGACGTGGCGCTCAACACCTCGGTCTTGCACGTCTCCCCGGCGCGGCGCCTGGTGCGCCTCGACGATGGCCGGATCATGCGTTTCGAGTCGCTCATCAGCACCATGCCGCTGCCGCAACTGGTGGAAGCCTGCGGTGACGAGGCACCGGACGAAATCCGCGCCGCCGCCAAGGCCTTGCGTCATGTTTCCGTGCGCTGCGTCAATCTGGGCATCGGCCGTGAAAACATCACCGAGAAGCACTGGATCTACTATCCGGAAGACACCGTTTTCCACCGTATCTTCGTCCAGGGCAACGCCAGCCCGCATTGCAACCCGCCGGGCGGTTTCGGCCTCACCTGCGAAATCACTTACGGCCAGTCCAAGCCCCTGCCCTGCGACGGCCAGGCGCTGATCGAGCGCTGTATCGAGGATTGCCGCAAGGTGGGCATCATCCGCGAGGACGATGCGGTGATCGTGGCCAACCAGGTCGACATGCCCTGCGCCTACGTGGTTTACGACCACTCCCGCGCCGCCAATGTGGACCTCATCCGCAACTGGTTCGCTTCCTTCGGCATCACCCTGGCGGGACGCTACAGCGAGTGGGAGTACTACAACTCCGACCACGCCTTCATCGCCGGCAAAAAAGCGGCCGAGGAAGCGATGGCGAATGCGGCCCAGCCCAAGGTGGCAAGCGCGGGGTAGCATGGTCATTGATGCCCACCTGCATTGCACCGGGCGCGAGACGAGCGAAGATGTCCTGCGGGCGCTGGATGATGCCCGCATCGACATCGGCGTGTTGCTCGCGCCCTTTTTGAGCGATGGCTATTCGCTCGACGACGCGGAGTCACTGCGCCGCGCCAATGCCCATCTGGCGCGCCTGGTCGAAGGCCATGGCGACCGCCTGATCGGCATGGCGGTGATCGACCCGCGCCATCCGGAAGCGCCGGACGACCTGCGGCATGCCATCGAGACGCTGGGCCTCACCGGCGTCAAGATGGTGCCGACCGGCTGGTATCCCTACGACGACGCGGTACAGCCGGTTTTTGCGGTCGCCAGCGAATTGCGCCTGCCGATGTTGTTCCATAGCGGCATTTTTATCGACGGACGTTCGGGGCGATTTTGTCGCCCCAGTTTTTTTGAGGTGCTGCGGGACCATCCCGGCGTGCGCGTCACCCTCGCCCATCTCGGCTGGCCCTGGACCGATGAGGCGATCGCCGTCGGCCTCATCGACCGTATCCATGGTATGCCGGCCGATGATGTGAAATTTCGCTTCGACATTTCCTTCGGCCCGCCGCCGCCTTATCGCCTCGAAGTGCTCTCCAAGGCGTTGCAGGTGCTAGGGTCGGAACTGCTGCAATTCGGCAGCGATTGCTTTTTCCCCTGCTCCGGCCAGGAGATCGCCGAACGCCGGGGCTGGGTGGTCGATCTGCTGGCGGAGCTCGACGTCGATGCCGCCGGCCGGGAACGCATCTGGCACGGTACGGCTGCCGCCTGGCTGGGCTTGCCGGGCGCGCCGGCGAGCCGCGAATCCACCGGGATTACCGGCGAAACCATGATTTCCGGCGCCCTTGAAACGGCGGCGACGGCGGCGGTTGAAGCCATTGCCGCCCGCCCGGCGCTCGCCGTGCCGGATGAATTATCGACCCCGGGCCGCCGCAAGGGGCCTTACTGCTGTTGAGGACACCATGCCCAATCCCACGACCCTCACCCCCGCTTCCGGACGCATCCACGTGCTCGAAGTCATGGGCAACGCCATCGTCGGCGGGATGGAAAGCTGTGTCCAGCGCTTGATCGAGCGCCTGCCGCGTGAACGCTTCACCATCACCGCGCTTTGTCCGTTCGAAGGCCCCTTCACCGAGCGCCTGCGCGGCCTCGATGTCGAGGTGGTGGTAACGCCGATGCCGGAAAATCCGCACTGGTGTTCGATCCAGCTTGCCACGGCGCTGATCAAGGCCAACGCCATCGACGTCCTGCATGCGCATCTCCCGAACGCGCACTTGCTGGCCGCGCTGGCGGGCAAGCTGACCGGCAAACCGGTCTTGGCGAGCATCCATGGGCGCCAACTGGCGATCCAGGACATCGAGGTGCAGCGGGCCGCTGGTACGCATCTCGGCGTGGTCTGCCGCCAATCCTACTTTCACGCCATCGGCGCAGGCATCAACGCGGCGCAGGTCAGCTATCTGCCCAACGGCGTCGATATCGAAGCCTTCAAGCCCGGCGCCCGGCCGGAGGGCGGCTTGCGGGCGGAATTCAACATTCCGCCGGAAGCGCAGATCGTCGGCTTCGTCGGCCGGTTGGCCTGGGAAAAAGGCCCCGAGGTTTTCCTGCATGCGGCGCAGCTGCTGCGCCAACTGGCGCCGGCAGCGCATTTCGTCATGATCGGCGGCGGCGAGATGGAACCCGAGGTCCGCGCCTTCATCAAGGCCTACGGCTTGGAGAACCACGTTCATCTGGCAGGCTCCCGCGACGACATA
>JAPUEC010000195.1 GCA_027492775.1 Rhodocyclaceae bacterium | reverse complement strand
GTGGTGTCGCCACGGAGTACCGTGTCGCCCCTACGTTTAAAGTTTTTCAACCAATCCCATGCTGCCGTATGTATTGCACTGCCATCGATGCGGCGTATCCGCTAGGTAGGGTATGGGGAGCCGCACAGGCGAGCTGAAAAGCACCTTCCATCAGTGCGAGCAGTCCTGCGGCGATGTTCGCGATCTCAGCCTCATTTTTCTGTTTCGCAGCCAGGCAATCGGTCAATAGCGTCTTGATGAGTGCAAACTCTGTGCCGATGGCTTGCTGATAAATCTCCCGCACTTCCGGTTGCCGGACAGCCTCTGCGCCGATGACTACCCACGCGGCGACCGCAGTAGGGTTTGCACCGTCTCCTTTGGCAAGTCGGGCGCTGATGTAGGCGAGCAGTTTTTCGTCCGGGGTGTCGGCGCTAGCCGAGAATTGCAGATAGCGTTGGCAGGGAAGGTCGGCCAGCATCCGCACCAATTCCAGCAGGATTTCGGCTTTTGTCTTGAAGTGATAGTGGATCAGGCCAGGGGTAAGTCCCGCTTTTTGGGCGATTAGCTGAATCGTCGCCTTGGCGTATCCATGCTCGGCAATGACTGTCAGTAGCGCGTTTACGATCTCGGAACGGCGTTGTTCGGTATTGGATTTTTTCGACATGACATCAATTTTGGTTGAACAACCAAATTTTACTTGATTCTGGGTTGGTTGCTGTTTATCCTGCATATATTGGTTGATTGACCAACATAAATATTGGATCGCTTATGTCGGCTGGAATGCTTCATGGAAATGGGCGGCCGCTTCCGCGGGTAGTTGGACTGACGGGCGGCATCGGGAGCGGCAAATCTCGTGTGAGGCAGATGTTCGAGTCGTTCGGGGTGCCCGCAGTGGATGCAGATAGCGTGGCGAGAGCCATCCATCAGAACCCGGAACATCCGGTGCAGGGTGTGATCGCGAGTCGTTTTCCGAGCTTGATGTCCGCCTCGGGCGGCCTGCAACGCGGGGTGCTCTATCGTTACTTTGTCCCGCGACCGGATGAGAACCAAGCCTTACGTGCCATCTTGAAGCCCTACGTGATGGCGGAGATGCAGGCTTGGACGCTGCGCCAGAAGACTCCCTATGTGGTTTGGGAGTCTGCTCTTTTGCTCGAAGAAGTAATTCCGGTAGATCGCATTTTGTTCGTCGATACCGCGGAGCCTCAGCGTCTGGAGCGGGTTCGCGGACGAAATGCAGAGCTAAGCGACGCCCAGATCTGCAACTTGATGCGCGCCCAGATGCCGCGGAATCTCTATCTGCAACAGGCGCATGACGTGATAATCAATCATTCGACGCTGGAACACCTGCATGCGCAGGTCAGCACAATGCACCAGCAGTACAGCGCAAAGTGGAGGCAGGGATGAAGAAGATCGCTTTTTCAGGGACACTTGATCCCATCACCAACGGTCATATGTGGGTGATCGGCGAGGCGCGTGCGCTAGCGGATCAGGTGGTTGTCTTTATTTCTGAGAATCCATTCAAAGCGCCACAGTTCGTTGCGGAGAAGCGAAAAAAAATAGTCGAGCAAAGCTTGGCAGAACGTGGCTGGGAGGACGTGAGTGTCATCATCGTGCGCGGAGACTATACCGCCCGGGCGGCCAAACGCCACGGCATCGAATATCTCATTCGGGGAATTCGCAATACCACCGACTTTGACTACGAAAATCTGCTTCAGCAGGCGAATGTTGATGTCTTGCAGGGCGCCAAGACCATTTTCGTCATGCCGCCGCGTGACTTGGGTTCAGTCAGCTCAAGCTTCGTTCGTGGCTTGCAAGGACCTGTTGGCTGGCATTGGTCGATGAAGAAGTTTTTGCCGTGCCCTGCGTACGAGGCATGGATTCTGGACTGGCTGCGCAAAGAATGGGAAAAGCTCTTCCATTACCCACAACCCAACCCGGAGACCGCTTGTAACGCTGAATACTGGTTCGACTATCTGACGGGCGAGCAAATTTATGGCAACCCCGCCCGTGCTTACCACAACCTCGATCACCTGGTGCATGGGCTCTCGGAGATCGCTGTGTGGGCGGCGAATACTGGTGCTCCCACTGAAAGCACCGCGTTGTTGAAGAAGGCTTTTTGGTTTCATGACGCGGTCTATGGCGGCAAGTCGGCTGAAGTTTCAAACGAAGAAGCGAGCGCGCAGCTTTGGCTTTCGTCCGGGCTTGATACAACCAATGCGGAAAACGTGGCCGCGTTGATTCGCACCACCAATCATGCACAGCGCGGGAAGACCGCCCACCCGCTTGCTGCGGCGATGATTGGCGCCGACCTGGGCATCCTTGGGCAGTCAGCCGAAGTCTATGCCGCCTATGCGCAATCGGTGCGACAGGAGTACGGATGGATGCCAGAAGCGGAATATGGTGCTGGGCGCAAAGCTGTTCTGGAGCACTTTCACCAAGCGGCGTTGAAGGGTGAGCTGTTTGAAGATCCTTACTTTGCCGCACTCTATCAAGCGTCAGCGATCGAGAACCTGGCAAGTGAAATTTCCGGGATCTGATTCTGAAGGGGGTTTCAGATGCGGCAGTTGCGATTCAACAGGAGTGCCTTCGGCCACGGTCTGGGCTTGCTGGTTTCTCTTGTATTCGTGGGCATGAGCGTGGTCGGGATCGGAAGGCATGGGTTCCCCGATTCATGGGGTGACATTTGGCCCATGCTGTTCTTTATCGGGACTGCGAGTGTTTTTGCGTGGCAGCTGAAGCTGGATATATTGCCGCCACAGAAATTAGTGAGGTCGTCTGCCGAACGCCAATCGCTCTGTTCGGTGGTCTTTGATGACCAAAATATCCGGAGTTTCTACAACGGCAACCCTCATGAATCGATTGCATGGGCGGAGATAGAGAACATCTTTATCGGTATTGAAGATGATTTCCTGCCTTTCCCTTACTGGTACATCGGCAACTCAAAAACAGACATTCGCATGCCGAACGATGCCGTTGGCGGCAAGGAACTGATGGATGAGTTCGGAAACCGATTGCCCGGCTTCCGCCGTGATGAAACCTATCGGGTCATTATTGACGCTATGGGCGCGATGGAAGGTATGTTTATGGTCTGGAAAAGACCTGATTCAAGCGAGTCAATCCAGCCTTAGGTTTTTGCATTGAGGGCACGATCGGTCAGCGAGAGATGCTGGCTATATCGTGATTTGAGCCGATATACCTGTGCTGGCCGGTGGGCTTTGCCGGTCTCTAGGGCCCCTTGCACCGGTTCCAGGATGTCCAGTTCATCAATCTTGCGGCGGAAGCTGACTTTGTTGATGGGTTCTCCCAATATGGCTTCATATACGCCTTGCAATTGAGGCAGGGTAAAAAAACTGCCGCAGAGATAGACCGGTAGCGACGAATAAGCACTTTTGTCGCGTACACGCCGAACTGCTGCCTCGATGATCTGCTGGTGGTCAAAAGGTAGTCCGCGAACTTTATCCGCGGCAACGAGCGTGACTTCCGGATGATCGGCAGCAGCAATCACATCTTCCGGTACCAAGGCGTAGTACGCCACCGAAATGGACCACCCACGCGGATCGCGCGCACGACCTGAGAAGGTGGCCAGTTGTTCGAGGTACGGGCTGTTGATCCCTGTTTTTTCTCGCAGCATCCGTTCGGCTGCATCCCGAGTATCAGCATCTGTTTCCGGAAGAACATAACCCCCGGGCAGGGCTAGTACGCCTTCAAACGGGGCATGGTCGCGCTTTAACAGGGCGACGTGTAGCATGCCGCTTTTCAATGTCATTAAGACAACGTCAATAGTGCATATGATGCGAGGCATGGGATGACCAAAGGGTTCGACTCTTAGGATCATAACAACTCTAACTGTGCTTGTGCGGATTCTGTTGCCTGTTAAATATTATATTTTCCCGTTCACATATTAGTTGCAATTTTAAACTAACTAAACTACATTACGTTTTATGCGCTGGATATATGAGCGCGACTGAATCGGAGAACAACATGGCAACCCAGAATATTCATCTCGTGATCATCGATCCGCAAAATGACTTCTGCGATCTTCCTGCGAGCGCTCGGCCGGTCATCGGTGGCATGCAGCAAACGCCTGCTTTGCCTGTTGCCGGGGCCGATGCCGATATGCAGCGCGTCGCTCGCCTGATCCGTAAGGGGGGCATTGGATTGAGCAATATCTCCGTCACGCTGGATTCTCACCAACGCGTGGATATCGCCCACCCGACTTTCTGGCGGCAGGGGGATGGTGAAACGGTGATTCCATTTACCCAGATTCGTGCCGAGGATGTCCGCGCGGGACGTTATCTGCCCCGTCAGGCCGATGCGCTGGGGCGTGTGATCGCATATCTGGAGGCCCTGGAGGCGAATGGCCGCTATGTGCACATGGTTTGGCCGGTGCACTGCGAAATCGGTACTTGGGGCCACAACGTGCACAACGCCGTAAGGCAGGCTTGTAACGCCTGGGAAGAAGCCCGCACCGCGATCGTGAACAAAGTGGTCAAAGGGACCAATCCCTGGACTGAACATTACAGCGCTATCAAGGCCGAGGTGCCAGATCCGGAGGACGAGGCGACCCAGCTGAATGGTGTGTTCATGGATCAACTGCGGGCTGCCGACCTGGTATTGATCACCGGCGAAGCCGGTAGCCACTGCGTGAAGGCCACCACCGAGCACATTGTCGAGAACTACAGTGCAGGCAATTTGAGCAAGCTAGTGCTGCTCACCGACTGTATGAGCCCCGTAACTGGCTTCGAGGCCCAGTACCAAGGCTTTATCGAGGATATGCGTGGCCGCGGCCTGCGGATCGCCCAGTCCCAAGATGTATTGCCTTTGTTGTTGGCGAATAGTTAAAAAACCGCAGCGCGACCGTATAGCGTGCTGCGATTCACCGGAGAAGAAAAATGAGTAACAAGGTGCAAGAGCCGGTTGTGCGCAGTCTGCTGGAAAACGATCTCTATAAATTCACCATGTGGCAGGCCTTGCTGCACAGCCACCCCAGTGCCCAGGCCGAGTATGCCTTCTTCTGCCGCAACAGCACGGTGTATCCGCTGGCTGAATTGAAGGATGAAGTCGATGCCGAATTGGATCGGCTATGCACACTGAGCTTCGCACCGGACGAACTGGATTACCTGCGTAGCCTGCGCTTCATGAAGAGCGACTTTGTCGACTTCCTCTCGGTCTTCCGCTTCCAGCGGCGTTTCATCGAAACCCGGGTGGAGGGCGACAAGCTGCGCGTCGTGGCGCGCGGGCCGCTGGTGCACGTGATGGCCTTCGAGATTTTCGTGCTCTATATCGTCAACGAGTTGTACTTCCGTCGCCTGCCCACCGAAACGTCGGTGATGGTGACTGCACGGGATCGCCTAGCGGCTAAAGTGGAATTTGTGAAGTCCGAGGCAGAGAATCTGTGTTCGGCCAGCGAGCCCTTCGTCTTCTTCGACTTTGGTCTGCGCCGCCGGTATTCCGGCGCCTGGCACGAGGAAGTTGTCCGGACACTGGCCAAGGAACTGCCCGATCACTTCCGTGGCACTTCCAATGTGCTGTTCGCCATGAATCTCGGCCTGACCCCGATCGGCACCATGGCCCACGAATACCTGCAGGCCTATCAGGCTTTCGGCTTCCGTCTGCGTGATTTTCAGAAGGCCGCTCTCGAGGGTTGGGTGCAGGAATACCGCGGCGATCTTGGAGTGGCGCTGACCGATGTGGTGGGCATGGATGCTTTCCTCGCCGACTTCGATCTCTACTTCGCCAAGCTCTTCGATGGTCTGCGTCACGATTCGGGCGACCCGGTCGAGTGGGCGGAAAAGGCTCTCGCACACTACGAAAAATTGCACATCGACCCGATGACCAAGCGGTTGGTGTTTTCAGATGGTCTCGATCTGCCGCGTGCCGTCGCTCTCTACAAGCGCTTCCGTGGGCGCGTGCCGACCGCTTATGGCATCGGTACGGATCTTTCCAGCGACACGCCGCACAAGGCGCTCAATGTGGTCATGAAGATCATGTCCTGCAACGGGCAGCCGGTGGCCAAACTTTCGGATTCGCCGGGCAAAACCCTGTGTGAAGACCAGACTTTCCTTGCCTATCTGCGCCAGGTCTTCAACCACCAAATGGGGGCCGCATGAGGAACTTCCGCATTACGCTCGCGCAGCTAAATCTAACCATTGGGGATATTACTGGCAATATCGCCCTGATGCGCCAGGCCGCAGCCAAAGCGGCTGCCGAGCAGGCGCAGATGGTGGTCTTCTCCGAACTGTCGCTGACCGGCTATTCACCGGGCGATATGCTCGATGAACCAGAGTTCGTGGAACGCGCCATGCAGGGCGTCGAGACGTTGCTGGCCGCCACGCGGGAAACGCCGGGGCTATGCTGGGTGATCGGCGCGCCGATGCGCCGAACCGGGCCCGGCAAGGCGCTGGAAAACAGCCTTCTGGTGCTGAGGGACGGCGAGATCGTCCTGCGCTACGCCAAGCAGTTGCTGCCGACCTACAACATCTTTGACGAACGCCGCCACTTCGAGCCGGGGCCGGATGTCGCCAAGGTATTGCGCGTCGGCCAAACACAAGTCGGCTTCTTGATCTGCGAAGACGGTTGGAACGACGATGGGGCAGACTACGCGGTCAATCCTTTTGATCGTCTGGCCGATGGCGCGCCTGATCTGGTGGTATCGATCAATGCCAGCCCTTCCAACATCGGCAAGCGCGAACAGCGCCACCGCTTATTAACGGCCGCCAGCCGTCGCCATAATCTGCCCCTGGTGTACGTGAATCAGGTCGGCGGGCACGATCAACTGGTGTTCGATGGCGCTTCTTTTGCCGTGTCGCCCGAGGCCGGCGTGGTTTTTGAGGCGCCACGCTTTGCGGAATCGGTGACCACCCTGCAGTGGGATGGGCAGCGCTTTCTGGCAGGCAACGGTGGGGCTTTGGCCGCAGTCTCCGACGAAGGCTTGTCGGTCATGGAGTTCTACCGTCGGCAGATCGTACTGGGCCTGCGCGATTATGCTCGCCGCTGTGGCTTCAAGCAGGCGGTGGTCGGCTGCTCGGGAGGGATCGACAGTGCGGTGACTCTGGCGCTGGCGGTCGAGGCGCTGGGCGCGGAGAACGTTGTCGGCATCACCATGCCCTCGCGCTTTTCCAGCGAGGGTAGCGTCAGTGATTCCGAAATTCTGTGTCGTAATCTGGGCATTCGCCTCATCGAGCATCCCATCCGCGAGATCGTCAGCGAATACGAAGTCGGCTTCCAGATGGCCTTCGCCCAGCCATTGCAAGGGCTGGCTCTGGAAAATCTGCAGGCTCGCGTGCGCGGAATCGTGTTGATGGAATACTCAAACAGCTACGGCCATCTGTTGCTGACCACCGGCAACAAGAGCGAGATTTCCGTCGGCTACTGCACGCTATATGGCGACACCAATGGTGGATTAGGTCTGATCGGCGATCTCTACAAGACCGAAGTGTTCGCGTTGAGCCGCCATCTCAATGAGAGCGCCGGCCGCGAATTGATCCCGCTCGCGATCATCGACAAGGAGCCCTCGGCCGAACTGGCGCCGGGGCAACGCGATACCGACAGCCTGCCGCCCTACTCGGTACTCGACACCATTCTCAAGGTGCTCATCGAAGGAGAGCGCCTGGGTGCGGAGGAGCGCATCGAGGTCGAAGCCGCCTACGCCCGCTTGATTACCGGTGCCGACGGGCAAGTGCTGGTCGCCCGTATCCGCCGCATGATTGCCCGCAACGAATACAAGCGGCGCCAAGCCCCGCCGATCCTGCGCGTCCGTGGTCGTGCTTTCGGTACCGGTCGCCAGATGCCGATTGCCGCCTATTACGCTTGACGCGGAGGCTATATGACCCAAGCAAACCATTTTGATCTCGCCGTCCTGATCGGACGTTTTCAGCCATTTCACAACGGCCATGCGGCATTGCTTGCCAAAGCGTTGGAGACCGCGGAAAAGGTTGTCGTCCTGCTCGGCTCAGCTCATGCCGCCCGTAACGCCAAGAATCCCTTCACCTGGGAGGAGCGCGCTGCCATGATCGCGACCACTCTGGATGATGCGACCCGGGAAAGGGTCTCGTTCCAACCCATTCGCGATTACTACGACGACAAGCGCTGGTGCGATGCAGTCACGGCGACGGTAAAAACTCGGACGTCGCCCGGTTCACGGGTGACATTGGTGGGTTACCTGAAGGATGCGTCCAGCCACTATCTGCAGCGTTTCCCCGGCTGGGAATTCGTCGCCACGGCTCAGTTCGGCGAAATCGACGCGACCAGTCTGCGTCAGATCTATTTCGAAGGGGATGACTGGCGCGCGACCCATGCACTTCTCGGAGGATTGTTGCCGCCGAGCGTTGTGCATTACCTCAAGGGCTGGTCCCGCCTGCCGCACTACGCGCAGTTGAAAGGTGAACACCTCTCGATCGAGGAAAACAAAAAAATCTGGGGTGCTGGCCCGTTCGTCACCGTAGATGCGGTGGTCACTGCCAGCGACCATGTGCTGCTGGTCGAGCGTGCGCGGTCTCCGGGTAAGGGATTATGGGCCGTCCCCGGCGGCTTCCTGGGACCGCGCGAGCGCGTACTGCAAGGTGCCATCCGTGAGTTGCGCGAAGAAACAGGTCTGGCCCTATTGGCTTCCACGCTGGAAGGTGCCTGCAAGGCGGCCGTCGTCTTCGACCATCCGGATCGCAGTTTGCGTGGCCGTACCATCACCCATGCCCACTGGTTCGATTTAGGCCAGTGTCGATTGCCGGAAGTGCAAGGTGCAGACGACGCAGCACAGGCCAAGTGGTTCCCAATTGCAGAACTGCCGGGCATGGAAAGCCAGTTCTTCGAGGATCACTACAACATGCTCGATCATTTCCTCCACCTCGACAGGCAACGTTAAGACCATGCAATTCACTGCGCTCACCTGCCCCCAATGCGGCGGAACCTTGCCCCGGCAAGCAAGCTGGCGCATGGTCAAGTGTCCCTTTTGCGATGCCACAGTCACGCGCAGCAAGTCCGTGGTTGAGGCGGTTCGTTTTCGGAGGGCCAAGGCGCGAGTCTTCGAAATTGCGTGGATGGCCTATACCTCGACTTCACGCATTGTGCGGTGGCAAGGCCAGCATTTTCTGGTGCTCAAGCAACTGGGGATCGGCGAAAGTGCAGAAGTGCTATTGGCAGAGCGCATGGGGCCGCTACCCGAGAGGGTCACCTTAAAACTGGCTCATGCCACAACACCGCCCAATGTCCTGGAGAAAGAAGCAGAGATCCTCGATGCTCTGCAACATAGCCAGGCACACGGCGCCGCCTATTACTCGCAACGCCTGCCACAAGTCATCGGCTGCGGTCGTACCGAAGGTGCCAGTGGCTACGAACGCGAAGCTCTCGTGCTGCGCCATCCCTCGGGGTATTGGGGCAGTATGGCCCATGTGCTGCGTTACCGGCCGAGCGGTATAGACCCACGACATGGCGTCTGGATCTGGCGTCGGGTGCTCGACCTTTTGTCCTTTGTACATGCCAGCGGTTGGACGCATGGCGATTTGACCGCTGACCACTGGCTGGTACATCCGCGCGACCACGGAATCCACCTGGTGGGCTGGGCACATGCCCAGCCGAACGCCAGCCTCGATGCCATCGCACGCGATCTGATGCAGACGGCGTGGTCAATACGCTCCTTGCTCTGCGGAGGTGACGATTTACCCGAGATTTCGAGCAGCATTCCCACCCCGTTGGCCGATTTACTGCGACAAAGCAGTGAAGACGGCGACTGGTGTGCCCGGGTGGGAGCGGCGGGCGTAGACCAGGCACTCAAGGCCGCCGCCCGCGAAGCACTTGGGCCGCCGGCATTCATTCCCTTCAATCCCACATCGGCGTAAAGCCATCAGGAGAACAACATGGGTTACGGAAGTTATTCTCACAGCGCGCACCAGGCATTAACCTCCAATCGTGCTGCGCTGTCTCGCAATGAAGTGTTCGCGCAGCGTGGCTGTCACGCCCTGATGGATCCTAAGGGGCTGACGATGCGCGAGTCGCGCGACAGCGTCGAGCACCCCAATTCCCTGGGCGTGGTGTTCGCGCTCGATGTGACCGGTTCAATGGGCAACATTCCCGAGTTGCTGGCACGGCAGGAACTGCCGACCTTTATGAAATTGCTCACCGATTGCCATATCCCGGATCCGCAGGTCATGTTCATGGCCATCGGCGATGCCAACTCCGATGGCGCACCTTTGCAGGTGGGGCAGTTCGAGACCACGGCAGAGCTGATGGATCAGTGGCTCACTTGGAGTTATCTCGAGGGCGGAGGCGGTGGCACCGGTTCTGAGAGTTATGAACTCGCTTTCTATGTGCTCGCACAACACACCGACATGGATTGCTGGGTCAAGCGCAAGAAACGCGGTTATCTTTTCATGACTGGCGACGAACTGCCTTACCCGGCCGTTTCGCGCCACCAAATCGAAGCGCTGATCGGCCAAAAGCTGGATGAGGATATCCCGCTCGAAGAGGTGGTTGCCGCCGCAGCGGAAACCTATCATCTGTTTTTCCTTATTCCTGATTTGCAACGCCGCCAGCGCTGCGAAGCCCGTTGGCGTCAGGTGTTGGGCGACCATGTGATTTGTATGGAGTCGCACGAGGATACCTGTGCGGTGGCCGCCGCCATTGTCGGCCTGACGGAAGGGACTCTGCCTAACATTGACGCAGTTGCCGATGTATTGAAATCGAATGGGGCCTCGCGTGACCGGATTTCCGCCACCATCCGCGCATTGCAGCCGTATGCGGACTTGTTAGATCCGAACGCGCCCCAGCGTATCCTCACTCATGGCAGTTCCCAGCCTTTGCCCAAGCCCAAGTGGTGGAAGCGGCTGTTTGCCTGACAGAGGCACTATGTGAGCCAATCCCGATTCGTGTCGCTCATCGGTCTCGGATTCGGCGACTGCGGCAAGGGGGTCTTCACCGACGCCCTATGCCGTGAGTGGGATGCTCACACGGTAGTCCGCTTCAATGGCGGTTCGCAGGCCGGACACAATGTGGTGCTGCCGGATGGTCGGCACCACACCTTCTCCCAATTCGGCTCCGGAACTTTGATACCGGGAGTGGCGACGGTCTTGGCGCATCCTGTGGTGGTTCACCCCGGGGCTTTGTTGATTGAAGAGGCTCACCTCCAATCGATTGGCGTGGAGGATGCCTTCAGGCGCCTACTGATCGATGGAAGATGTCGGGTTAATACGCCGTTCCATCAAGCGGCGGGACGGCTGCGCGAGTTGTCGCGAGGCGCGCGGGCACATGGTTCCTGTGGTGTCGGTTTTGGGGAAACCGTCAGTCACGGATTGCAGTTTCCTGCCCATATCTTGCGCTATGCGGATCTGGCGCGACCTGCGCTTGCTATGCAGAAACTCGCACAAATTCGGCGCGATCTTCTAGAGGACTGGGATGCCGGTGGCGGCACTATTGATACGCCCCAAGCGCATGCCGAATGGCTCCTCTTGTTCGATGATGATCTTCCAGAGCGCTGGCTAAGCGGTATCGCGAAACTGTTGCGGCAGGTTCCCGCAGCAACGGAAGATCAAATCTGCGAGCGTTTGCAAATTCCGGGCACCGTGTTGTTCGAGGGCGCGCAAGGTGTGCTTCTTGACGAGAGGAAGGGATTCCATCCCCATACCACTTGGAGCAGCATTCATCCCCAAGCCGTCAATACAGTGGCCAACGGCTACGGATTCTCTGGAAAAGTCGAGCATTTAGGGATTTTGCGAGCCTACCTCACACGTCATGGCGCCGGGCCTTTTCCGACCGCGGATCCTGCATTGGATATCTTGGCAGAGCCGCATAACAGCAATCATGGCTGGCAAGGCATGTTCCGCAGAGGACACCCTGATAGCGTGTTGTTGCGGTACGCCTTGGAAATCACTGGTCCGCTGGATGGATTGCTGGTCAGCCACCTCGACGTTTTTGAAAAGACGCAAAAACTTAGGTGGTGCGAGGCGTACGCAATGTCACGAGAGTCTGGGTTCACGAGCAAAACCGAACTGCTTGCCCGTCTACCAACCGTTTCGGGAGAAGATCTTGCTCTTCAGACTGCGCTCACCGGCCAGATATTTGACGCTGGACCAGTCTACACACCCGGAGTACTTCGATCACCTGCTTCATTGCTTGAGTTGCTCGAATGGACCAGTGATTGTCCGATTTGGTTTGGGGCCTATGGTCCCACCCATCAAACGGTTTTTCCGGCTTTGGAAAATACGGTTGCTAGCTATTGAACGAATGGCACCCCGCGATGGATGTGACCTGTCTCCCTCCTTCGTTCGCAAAGCCCTCTCCCGATCACGCTCTAGTCTGACAGGCCTCGGCAGTCAAATCGAAAAGGTGCGCCTAAGGATACGAAACAAGACCCGATGTCCACAGCGGCGGGCAATGAATCTGCGCTCTGTGCAAGACATGCAGCGATTTTTTATCCGTAAGCAGCAGCGTAGGCGTATTGGTAGAAATATCGATCTACGCCGCCTGATCGACCACGGGCGAGCCTAATAGCTATCTCATGTCACATCCCACTCTCTGACAACTTCCGTAATATCACCTGCGCCGAATCCTTGCCACCAAGGTCGGCAGGTGAACTAAGGCTGCGCAGTCTCAAGTCGAGAATTCTGTAAGTTACATGAGGTGGTTCTGGATTTGCCTAGGTCGCCCACGTTTTCTCACGATCTTGATGTTAGCTGGCAACTCCGAATAAACGTCCGGAATTGGTTGGCTCTTGTCGGGACTGGGCAGGGCTAGATTAATTTGAATTAAAAACCCGGGGGGCACCAGAGCCCCCCGGGGTTTTTTCGAAATTTATTAACTTCGTCGTGAATGCGTTTTCACGACTTTATTAATATTTTCGGATCTTTATTTCAACTTCACAGCGTAAATCAGCCGCCGAAGTTCTTTTCGGCGAAGGACCAATTCACCAGGTTGTTGAGGAAGGTCTCGACGAACTTGGGACGCAGGTTGCGGTAATCGATGTAGTAGGCGTGCTCCCAGACATCGAGCGTGAGCAGCGGCTTGTCGCCGGTGGTCAGCGGGGTGCCAGCGGCGCCCATGTTGACGATATCGACCGAGCCATCGGCCTTCTTCACCAGCCAAGTCCAGCCTGAACCGAAGTTGCCGACGGCGGAAGTCTGGAAAGCCTTCTTGAATTCATCGAGCGATCCCCACTTCTTGTTGATCGCTTCGGCCAATGCGCCGCTCGGGGCGCCACCGCCATTGGGCTTGAGGCAATTCCAGAAGAAGGTGTGGTTCCAGACCTGCGCCGCGTTGTTGTAGACGCCGCCCGCCGGGGCCTTCTTGACGATGGCTTCGAGATCGAGATTCTCGTACTCGGTGCCCTTGATCAGGTTGTTCAGATTGGTGACGTAAGCCTGATGGTGCTTGGAGTAGTGGTAGTCGAAGGTCTCGGCCGACATGTGCGGGGCCAGGGCGTCCTTGGCGAACGGCAGCGGGGGTAGTTGGTGTTCCATGAATTACTCCGTGGTTGAACAGCGGTTATCGATAGCGTTATTGGTTTTCTTCGGCGGGAGCGATGTCATCCACCGTGGCGCGGGCGTTGCCCTGGCCAAACGCCAGTTGGATTGCATCACCCGGTAAAAGTTGCGTGGCATGTCGCACGATCCTGCCATCCTTGTCGCGGACCAAGGCGTAGCCTCGTTTCAGCACGGCATGCGGATCGAGTTGTCGCAGACTGGCGGCGGCGGATTGCAGGCGAGCGGCTGGCCCGAGCATGGCCTTTTCGGCGGCATGGGCGAGGCGCATGGCCAGGGCATTGAGCTTTTGCTGTGGGCCGGTGGTGCTCGGCCGGGCGGCGGAGAGCCGCTGGGCGCCGAGGTGTATGCGGTGGCGTTGGCGGTCGATACGGCGCATTGCCGCGTGCAGCAGGCGGGCTTCCAGCCGGGAAAGGTCTTCGCGTTTGCGGGCGATGCGCTCGGCGGGGTGGGTGAGACGGCAACCGAGCCAATCGAGTTGCTGGCTGGTGTCCATGAGCTTGCGGCGAACGCGCACCGCCAGGTGGCGGCCGAGTTCCTCCAGGCGTTCGAGCAGGGCATTGCGGTCGGGCGCGGCCAGCTCGGCGGCAGCCGTGGGCGTGGGTGCGCGCAGGTCGGCGGCGAAGTCGGCGATGGTGACGTCGGTCTCATGGCCGACGCCGCAAATCACCGGCACTGACGAGGCGCGAATGGCGCGGGCAACGACCTCCTCGTTGAATGCCCACAGGTCCTCGATGCTGCCGCCGCCCCGGCAGAGCAGGATGAGATCGTTGTTGTCCCGGGCGGCCGTTGTCAGCGCCTGGGCGATGCGCTCGCCCGCGCCCTCGCCTTGCACTGGCGCCGCATAGAGCGTCAGCACGACATGCGGCGCACGGCGTCGAAAGGTGGTGAGCACATCGCGCAGGGCGGCGGCCTGCGGGCTGGTGACGATGCCGATGCGATGCGGAAAGGCTGGCAAGGGACGCCGGCGAGCGGGATCGAACAATCCTTCGGCCTCGAGCCGCGCCTTGAGTTGCAGGAAACGCTGGTGCAGATCGCCTTGTCCGGCGCGCCGCACCGCTTCGACGTTGAGCTGGAATTCGCCGCGTGGCTCATAGAGCGTGACCAGCGCGCGCACTTCCACTTTTTGTCCGTTTTCCAGCCGCCAGCCGAGCAGCTGCGCCTTGGTGCGCCACAAAGTGCAGCGCGCCTGAGCCCCCGCATCCTTGAGCGAAAAATAGACGTGGCCGGAAGCCGCCTGCGTCAGGTTGGAAATTTCGCCCGCCACCCAGCAAAGCGGGAAAACGCCTTCGAGCTGTTCGCGCACGAGGCGGTTGAGGGCGGAAACGGTGATGGTGCCGGAAGGCGGAGCGGTAGAAGGAAGCATGCGGAGATTTTAACCCCGCAAATAATTGTTGCTCATGCCTTGACAGTTGTGCGGATATTTAAGTGTTTGATTTTTAATGATTCGTTGTGGATGCCTGCTTTTGTGGCAGAGCAAGAAAAAGCCTTGTAGAAAGGTCACTTAGACAATTTCGTGACAGCCCTTCCACAAAGTTATCCACAGTTTTTGTGAATAGTTTCCCGGCGGCCACGCTTGCCCTTGTCCTTAGCCGCAGGCAGAATGATTGGCTATCGCACATCAGAGGGAATCCCGTGTTCGCCATCTTACAAGCTGCTGGCTGGCCGATCTGGCCCTTGCTGTTGGCATCAATCATTTCCGTGGCGCTGATCATCGAGCGCCTCGTCGCCTTGCGCCGTTCCAGGGTTGTGCCGGACGGGCTGCTCCAGCGCGTGCTCGGTGAATTCAAGAAGGGCAGCAGCAACACCAAGCTGATTACCGAATTGGAAGCGCACTCGCCCCTAGGGCGCGTCCTCGCCGCCGGGCTGCGCAACGTCAGCACGACGCGTGAAGTGATGAAGGAAGCGATCGAGGAAGCCGGCCGCAGCGTCAATCACGAACTCGAGCGCTATCTCACCACCCTCGGCACCATCGCCTCGATCAGCCCGCTCATGGGCTTGTTCGGCACCATCGTCGGCATGATCGAGATTTTCGGCTCGCAAGGTCCGATGGGGTCCAATCCCACCCAACTGGCACACGGCATTTCCATTGCCCTGTACAACACGGGGTTCGGCCTGATCATCGCCATTCCGAGCATGATCTTCTGGCGCCACTTCCGGGCGCAGGTGGATAGCCTGGTGGTCGATATGGAGCAGCAGGCCGTCCGTCTCGTCGAATTCACCCACGGCGAGCGCAAGTAACATGAACTTCCAACGCGGACGCGGACGCGAAGAGCCGGAAATCAACCTGATTCCGATGATCGACGTGCTGCTCGTCATCATCATCTTCCTCATGCTGACCACGACTTACAGCAAGTTCTCCGGCATCGAGATCAACCTGCCGACGGCGGAAGCAAGCAAGCCGCCCGAGCAGCCGAACGAGATTGACGTGGCGGTGACGGCCGGCGGCCAGGTGCTGGTGAACAAGTCGCCGCTCCCTGCCGGCGACGTCCGTTCAATTGCCGACGCCCTGCGGCGCGCGGCGGGAACGCGAGAGGACCCGGTCATCGTCATCAACGCCGACGCCAAGGCGACGCACCAGCAGGTGGTCGATGTCATGCAGGCGGCGCAGACGGCGGGCTATCCACATATTTCCTTCGCCACCCAGGCGCCCAAGTGACGGCCTGGCTGCAGCGACAGTGGTACTCACAACGCCGGCCTTCGCCGGCGTTGTGGCTTTTGCTGCCGCTGACGGCGCTGTTCGTGTTGCTTTCCGGCCTGCGCCGGATCGCCTACCGCTGCGGATTGCTGAGGAGCGTTCGCTTGCCGGTGCCGGTGATCGTCGTCGGCAACTTGGTCGCGGGCGGCGCCGGCAAGACGCCGCTGGTGCTCTGGCTGGCCGACGAGCTGAAGAAGCGCGGCCGGCGGCCGGGCATCGTCAGCCGCGGTTATGGCGCTGCCGACGACCAGCCGCGGATGGCGCGGTCGGACGCTGCGCCCCAGGAGATCGGCGACGAGCCGCTCCTGCTGGCGCGGCGAAGCGGGTTGCCGGTGTGGATCGGCCGCGACCGGCCCGCCGCCGCAAAAGCCTTGCTCGCCGCGAATCCCGAAGTTGATCTGCTGATTGCCGATGACGGCCTGCAGCACTACCGCCTGGCCCGCGACGTTGAAGTGGCTGTCTTCGATGCGCGCGGCGCCGGCAACGGCTGGCGCCTGCCAATGGGGCCGTTGCGGGACCCGCTGTGCCGCCTGCGGGAGGTTTCGGCCGTGGTCTTCAACGGTGGGGCGCAGGGCGGGCTCTCAAGCGAGGCGGTTCCATGCTTCGACATGCAACTGACGCCCGGGGCGTTCTATCGGCTAAACGATCCTGCGATCCGCTGTGAGGCGTCCGCATTGGCGGCAAAATCCTTGCATGCGGTGGCCGGCATCGGCGATCCGTCGCGCTTTTTCCGCACCCTCGAAGCGCTGGGCCTGCAATTCACCGCCCACCCCTTCCCCGATCACCATCCTTATCAGGCGGCCGACCTCGAGTTCGGCCAGGATGCAGTCGTGCTGATGACCGAGAAGGATGCGGTAAAATGCCGCGGGCTGACGGCGCACGAAACCTGGGTGCTGCCGGTCCAAGCGCAATTGCCGGCGGCGCTCGCCGAGTTCCTTCTGGAGAAAATCAATGGACGCTAGGCTCCTCGATATCCTGGTCTGCCCCATCTGCAAGAGCAATCTGGAGTACCGCAAGGCCGAGCACGAACTGGTCTGCAAGCCCTGCAAGCTGGCCTACCCGATCCGCGACGACATCCCGATCATGCTGGAAGAGGAAGCGCGGCAACTGCCGCTTGAAGAGTCTTGAACTCCTCTTCCGGTCGCCCGGAAAGCGACAAGGTAATACAAGGAGCCGCGCAGCGGCGAACCGAAATCACCCCCTCCCACGGGGAGGGGGGCGGGGGGAAGGTCGTCGATTCCCCCGAAAGGGAAAGGAAAGCGAGCTTTCCTTTCCCTTTCAAGGTCGTCATTCCGGCGCGCTACGCCTCCACCCGCCTGCCGGGTAAGCCGTTGCTCGATCTTGGTGGCAAACCCATGGTCGTGCGGGTTGCCGAACGGGCGAAACTTTCCGGGGCGGAGGAAATCTGGATCGCCACGGATGACCAGCGGGTGCTGCAAGCGGCCGAGGCGCATGGCATCGGTGTAGTGATGACCCGCGCTGATCACGCCACCGGCACCGACCGCCTGGCGGAAGTGGTCGAGGCCCGCGGCTGGCGCGACGACGCCATTATCGTCAATGTCCAGGGTGACGAACCGCTCATCGACCCGCAAGTGATTGCGCAAACGGCGCACCAGCTCGCCACCAGCGGCGCCGACATCGCCACGGTCGCGCATCCCATTGCTGACGCGGCCGATTTCTTCAATCCGAACGTGGTCAAGGTGGTTTGCCGCGCCGATGGCGACGCCGCCTATTTTTCGCGGGCGCCCGTGCCCTATGCGCGCGACCATTTCGCCATGGGAACGGCGACCCTGCCGCCGGGCCTGCCCGCCCTGCGCCATGTCGGTCTTTATGCTTACCGCGCTGCCTTCCTGCGTGCCTATGCCGGGCTCGCTGCGGCGCCGACCGAACAGTTCGAAGCGCTGGAGCAGTTGCGCGCGCTCTGGCACGGCTACCGTATCAGCGTCAGCCTTGTGGATTCAGCCCCCGCGCCCGGTGTGGATACGCCGGAAGATGCCATTCGCATACGCAAATTGTTTGACCTCGGAGCGATTGTCGGGTAACTTCTCCGGGTTTTTGTCGGGCCGCTATTTTGCGGCGGCCAATGACCTCCTGATGCAGACCAATCCGAAGGACGATTCAATGAAGCTGATTCTGCTTGGCGCCCCCGGCGCGGGCAAGGGAACCCAGGCCACGTTCATTTGCGAAAAATTTGGCATTCCCCAGATTTCCACCGGAGACATGCTGCGTGCCCAGGTCAAGGCCGGCACGCCGCTCGGGCTGGAAGCCAAGAAACACATGGATTCCGGCGGATTGGTGCCGGACGCCGTCATCATCGGCATGGTCCAGGAGCGTCTCAAGCAGGACGATTGCAAGAACGGCTACCTTTTCGACGGTTTTCCCCGCACCATTCCCCAGGCCGAAGCAATGAAGCAGGCCGGCGTGGCGCTGGATTACGTCGTTGAAGTCGATGTCCCTGACGCCGACATCATCGAGCGCATGGCCGGGCGCCGGGCGCATCTGGCCTCGGGCCGCACCTATCACGTCAAGTTCAACCCGCCCAAGGTCGAAGGCAAGGACGACGTCACCGGCGAGCCGCTGGTGCAGCGCGACGACGACAAAGAAGTCACAGTCCGGAAACGTCTTGAGGTTTACCATGCCCAAACCAAGCCGCTGGTCGATTTCTACGCCCAGTGGGCGGCCGCGGGAGATGCGAAAGCGCCCAAGGTCCGCAAGGTGGCGGGCGTCGGCAGCGTCGATGAAATCACCCGCCGTATGATGGACGCGCTGAAGTAAGGAGAATCTCATGGCGCCCAAGAATGCGTTTTACGCCCAGTCGGGCGGCGTGACGGCGGTGATCAACGCCTCGGCCTGCGGCGTCATCCAGACCGCTCGCCAGCATCCGGAAAAAATCGGCAAGGTCTTCGCCGGCCGCGACGGCATCATCGGCGCCCTGACCGAGGAGCTCATCGACACCAGCCTGGAGTCGGATGCCGATATCGCCCGCCTGAAAACGACGCCATCCGGCGCCTTCGGCTCCTGCCGCTACAAGCTCAAGAGCGTCGAGGAACACCGTACCCAATACGAGCGCCTGATCGAGGTCTTCAAGGCGCACGACATCGGCTACTTCTTCTACAACGGCGGCAACGATTCCATGGACACCGCCTGGAAGATGTCCGAGATTTCCGAGAAGTTGGGTTATCCGCTGATTTGCGTCGGCGTGCCGAAGACGGTCGACAACGACCTGCCGGTCACCGACTGCTGCCCGGGTTTCGGCTCGGTCGCCAAGTACGTCGCCACCTCCATGCGCGAGGCCGGCTTCGATGTCGCCTCGATGGCGCGCACTTCGACCAAGATTTTCGTCATGGAAGTCATGGGCCGCCACGCCGGCTGGATTACCGCCGCCTGCGGTTTGGCATCGGAATCGGTCGGCGAGCCGCCGCACTTGCTGCTGTTCCCTGAAATCCCCTTCGACCCGGAAGCCTTCCTCGCCCGGGTGAAGGAATGCGTCGAACGTTACGGCTACTGCACGGTCGGTGTTTCCGAGGGTTTGTCGGATGCCTCCGGCAAGCTGATCGCCGACATGGGGAGCAAGGATGCCTTCGGACATTCGCAATTGGGCGGCGTCGGCCAGGTGGTCGCCCAGTTGATCAAGGACAAGCTCGGCTACAAATATCACTGGGCGCTGGCCGATTATCTGCAGCGTTCGGCCCGCCACATCGCCTCCAAGACCGACGTCGATCAGGCCTATGCGCTGGGGGTGCGGGCGGTCGAACTGGCCATCGCCGGCCAGAATGCGGTCATGCCGGCGGTCGTGCGCCTTTCGGATGCGCCTTATCGCTGGGAAATCGGCGTGGCGCAATTGAAGGACGTGGCCAACGTCGAGCGCAAGATGCCGCGAGATTTCATTTCGGAAGACGGGTTCCACATTACCGACAAGTGCCGCGCCTATCTGCAGCCCTTGATCGAGGGTGAGGATCCTCCGCCTTTCCGTAACGGCTTGCCGGATTACGTCCGGCTCAAGAACACGCCAGTGCCGAAAAAGCTGGCGGAATTCAAGGTCTGAGCGGAGCGGACCTTTAAAAAGAACGCAGAATTTTTTACCAGTTACGTTAACCAAGGGAGTTCTAGATGTCAGAAGCACTGTACCTGGCGCTTGGCTGTGCCATCGTGGCGGTGGCCTACGGCGCGATTTCCAGCCAGCAGATTCTCTCGCTGCCGGCCGGCAACGAGCGCATGCAGCAGATTGCCAAAGCCATTCAGGAAGGCGCGTCCGCCTACCTCGCACGTCAATACAAAACCATCGCCATCGTGGGCTTGGTGTTGTTCTTGGTCATTGGCTTCGTGCCGAAACTGGGCTGGCCGACTGCGATTGGCTTCCTCATCGGCGCCGTCTTGTCGGGAGCCGCTGGCTTCATCGGCATGAACGTCTCGGTGCGCGCCAACGTGCGCACGGCCGAAGCCGCGCGCAAGGGCATCGCCCCGGCGCTGGCCGTCGCCTTCAAGGGCGGCGCCATCACCGGCATGCTGGTGGTTGGTCTCGGTCTGCTCGGCGTTGCCGGCTACTTCGCCTTCCTCAAGTCGCATGGCGGCGAAATGACCCATATCGTCGAGCCGCTGGTTGGCCTGGCGTTCGGTTCCTCGCTGATCTCCATCTTCGCCCGTCTGGGCGGCGGCATTTTCACCAAGGGCGCTGACGTCGGTGCCGACCTGGTGGGCAAGGTCGAAGCCGGTATTCCGGAAGATGATCCGCGCAACCCGGCGGTGATCGCCGACAACGTCGGCGACAACGTCGGCGACTGCGCCGGCATGGCTGCCGACCTGTTCGAAACCTACGTCGTCACCGTGGTCGCGACCATGGTGCTGGCGGCCTTGTCGATCAAGGGCGTGGCCGGTGCGAGCGAGAACCTCGTGGTCTTCCCGCTCGCCTTGGGCGCGGTTTCGATCATCGCTTCCATTATCGGTTGCATGTTCGTCAAGGCCAGCGAAGGCGGCAAGATCATGTCCGCCCTTTATCGTGGCCTCGCCGTTGCGGGCGTGTTGGCGCTGATTGGCTACTACCCGGTGATTACCTGGCTGCTGCCGCAAGGCGCCGTCCTCGGCACCCACACCGTCAGCGTCAATGCCATCTTCGGTTGCTCCGTCGTCGGCCTGGTGCTGACCGCGGCACTGGTCTGGATCACCGAGTACTACACCGGCACCGATTATGCGCCGGTCAAGCACGTCGCCGAAGCCTCGACAACCGGTCATGGGACGAACATCATCGCCGGTCTCGGCGTGTCGATGAAGGCCACGGCGCTGCCAGTTATCTCGGTCTGCGCCTCGATCTGGGCGGCGTTCGAGATGGGTGGCCTGTTCGGCATCGCCATCGCCGCAACCTCCATGCTCTCCATGGCGGGTATCGTCGTGGCGCTCGACGCCTACGGTCCGATCACCGACAACGCCGGCGGTATCGCCGAAATGGCCGAGTTGCCGAAGGAAGTCCGTGCCGTGACCGACCCGCTTGACGCAGTTGGCAACACGACCAAGGCCGTGACCAAGGGCTACGCCATCGGCTCCGCCGGCCTGGCCGCCCTCGTGCTCTTCGCCGACTATACGCATGCGCTTGAAGCGGCTGGCATGAAGGGTGTGACTTTCGACCTCTCGAACCACATGGTGATCATCGGCCTCATCATCGGCGGCCTGATTCCTTACCTGTTCGGCGCCATGGCGATGGAAGCGGTTGGTCGTTCGGCTGGCGCGGTGGTGGTTGAAGTGCGTCGCCAGTTCAAGGAAATCCCGGGCATCATGGAAGGTACGGGCAAGCCCGACTATTCCAAGGCGGTCGACATGCTGACCGTGGCGGCGATCAAGGAAATGATGATCCCGTCGATCCTGCCGGTTGCCGTGCCCATCATCGTCGGCCTCGTGCTCGGCCCGGTCGCCCTCGGCGGCCTGCTGGTTGGCACCATCGTCACCGGTCTCTTCGTTGCGATTTCCATGACCACCGGCGGCGGTGCTTGGGATAACGCCAAGAAGTACATCGAAGACGGCCACTTCGGCGGCAAGGGCTCCGAAGCGCACAAGGCAGCCGTGACCGGCGACACCGTCGGCGACCCGTACAAGGATACGGCCGGCCCGGCGGTAAACCCGCTGATCAAGATCATCAACCTCGTGGCGCTGCTGATTGTGCCGCTGCTGCCGGTTGTTGCCTGAACAAACGCTTAATCCAAATAAAAAAGGCGGCTTCGGCCGCCTTTTTTGTTTTTACCTCGGCTGAGTGGCGCTCGCGGCTGAACGCCATGCTTTTTTCAATCCAGTCTCGATCATCAGGCGCAGCGCATAGGTATGCTTAGCCGAACATCATCGCGAGGTCGGCCGAGCAGGTTCTTCCAATGGCGCCGAAGTGGCAGTCGAGCCACTTTCTCGCACGCTGCCGCCCCTGATCACGCAGTGTTTCAAAGAAACCCAGGTTGGCGGCCAGCTTAGTGTCCGCATGCAGTTCGCTAAGGAAATCCTCGGCTTCGACAATGTGAAAATGCGTGTTGTGAACGCGGCGGGCAAGGCGTGTTACCCGCGGAAACCACCATTTGCCAAGATTTTCGCGCATCAATGCGAACATCCGCATTTCTCGCAAAAAAGTTGCGTTGAAAGAAAGCTCAAGCACCCGCGAGTGAATTTCTGCCGCGGTTTGCGGCGTTTTCTTGTGATTCAGCGGGGCCAGCATGACGAGCAGGATATCGTCGCAGTCGCATTCATAAACCAGCGGGAATATCGCCGGATTGGCGCTGTAACCGCCGTCCCAGTAGGGCTCGCCATCGATCTGGATGGTGCGGTGGATCGAGGGGAGGCAGGCCGAGGCGAGCACCATGTCGGAAGTCATTTCCTGCTCGCGAAAGATTCGCAATTTGCCGGAATTGGCGTGGGTCGCGGCGATGAAGAGCTTCACAGGACTTTGTGCACGCAGGCGCTTGAAATCGACTTGTTCCACGAGAATGTCGCGCAGGGGATTGAAGTCGAAGGGATTCAATTGCTGGGGCGATAGGAAGTGGGTCCACTGCAGCATGAATTTCACCGCCGGCATCAGCGCGACGCTGTCACCCGAGGGGATGGTGAAATCGATAGGTGAGCGCGTCGCTACGGCGTTCCAGAAGTCACGTAGCGCCTGCCTCGCGCCCTGCCGTCCTCCGATTGCCAAGCCATGGGCGAGGACTACCGCGTTCATTGCGCCGGCACTGGTTCCGCTAATGCCGTCGAAATCCACGCGCCCATCTTCGAGCAGGTAATCGAGAACGCCCCAGGTAAATGCGCCGTGCGCGCCGCCACCTTGCAGGCCGAGGCTGACCGTCGGATTGCCGGATGAAAATAGAGCCATATGAGACCGTCAATTGAAGGAATGGCCTCATCTAGGGCAAATGGCGTGCCCCGGGCGTTGATGCGACGGCAGCGTTATGGTCCGGCGAGCGGATTGAGCCCGTAGCGGCCGAGCCAGGTCGCTTCGGCAAGCACGTGCCCCTTCAGGGCATCGCGCACAGCCGCGCCTGTGAAACGACCCTCCATGGGAAGCTGCGCAACATCGAGGGCGTAAAGGGTAAAAATATAGCGATGAACGATCTCGTCGTTCCAGGGCGGGCAGGGGCCATCGTAACCGTGGTAGTCGCCGCGCATGTCCTGATCCGACGCGAACCAGCCGGTATAGTCGTTGAGGCCTTGGCGGGCGCCGCCGGGCGTCGGCACGCCGGTCTTTCCGCGCGGAGTGATCGCCGCCGAATACTCCCCTTCGCCGATTTCACGCAGGTTGGGTGCCAGGTCGATCAACACCCAATGAAAGAAGTCCGTCCGGGTCAGGCCCGCCGGAACGGTTCGACCTTCTTGATTGACGTCCTCCCCGCTACTGGGAGCGTCCGGGTCGTAACAAATGAGCGCAAAGGAGGCCGTGCCGGGGGGAACGTCGGACCAGGCAAGATGCGGATTCCGGTTGCCGCCGAGGCAGACATGCCGTTCGGGATCAGGGAGGCAAAAGGCGAATTCGCCGGGAATCACCGCGCCGTCGGCGAAGCTGTCGCTCCACAGTTTCATCGTGATCTCCTTTAATCAGCCGCCCGCCGGCGGAAATCCCGGAGGCGGAAACCTAACAATCCGAGGGTGGCGAAATAGGCACCCGCTCCAATGACCACCAGAATCGTCAGCCGGATGATGCGCTCGAGGCCGTCATAACGCAGCCACTGCGCCTCGTTGCCGACGCCGAACCAGAGGATTGCCGACATGACGCAAAGCGCGACCAAGAGCTTCAGCGAGAACGGCAGCCAGCCTCGCTGCGGAACGTAGATTGCGCGAGCTCGCAGGCCTCGGTAGAGCAGCGCGGCATTGAGGCAAGCCGCCAGGCCGATCGAAAGTGCCAAGCCCGCGTGTTCGAGCCAGCCGATGAAGGCGAAGTTCATTGCTTGGGTAGCGATCAGGGAAACGATGGCGATCTTGACCGGGGTGCGGACGTTCTGGCGGGCATAGAAACCTGGGGCGAGCACCTTGACCAGGATCAGCCCGATCAAGCCGACGCTGTAGGCCGTAAGCGCATCGCGGGTGTGGAAGACGTCGCTGGCGCTGAAGGCACCGTGGAAGAAGAGGGTGGAAATCAGCGGCACTGCCAGCAGCGCCAAGGCGGCCGCCGCCGGCGCGGCCAGCAGCAAGGTGAGGCGCAGACCCCAGTCGAGCAGCTTGGAGTATTCATCATGCTCCGCGCTGGCGTGATAGCGGGATAAGGAGGGCAACAGGATGGTTCCCAGCGCCGCGCCGAGCATGCCCGAGGGGAATTCCATCAGGCGGTCGGCGTAATAAAGCCAGGAAACGCTGCCGTCTTTGAGGAAGGTGGCGAAAATGGTATTGATCAGCAGGCTGATCTGCGAGACCGAGACGCCGACCATGGCTGGCGCCATGAGCTTGAGGATGCGGCGTACGCCCTCGTCTCGCCAGGAGGCGCGCCAATTGAGGCGGATGCGCGGCAGCATGCCGATTTTCGCCAGGGCCGGAATCTGGATGGCCAATTGCAGCAGTCCGCCGATGAACACCGCCCATCCCAGCGCCAGAATCGGCTGGGCGAAGTAGGGCGCCGCGAAAAGCGCCATGCCGATGAAGGCGAGATTGAGCAGCACCGGCGTGAAGGCGGGCAGGGCGAAGCGGCTCCAGGTATTGAGCACGCCGGCCGAGAGCGCCACCATCGACATGAAGAGGATGTAGGGGAAGGTGATGCGTGTCAGCGTCACCGTCAGATCGAATTTCTCGGGCGTCGCGGCGAATCCGGGCGCCGAGATCCAGACCACTACCGGCGCGGCCGCCATCCCCAGCAGGGTGATGAGAAAAACCGCCAGCGACAGGAAGCTCGCCGCATGGTCGACCAGGCGTTTGGTCTCTTCATCGCCCCGGCGGTTCTTGTATTCACCCAGGATCGGGACGAAGGCCTGGGAGAACGCGCCCTCGGCGAACAGCCGCCGCAGGAGGTTGGGGAGTTTGAAGGCGACGAAGAAAGCGTCGGTGGCGACGCCGGCGCCGAAGGCGCGGGCAATGACGAAATCCCGAACGAAGCCGAGAATGCGCGAAAGCAGGGTCATGCCGCTCACCGTGGCGAGCGTACGCAACAGATTCATGTCGGGCGGGCCAGTGGTTCATTGCGCCCACGGGGGGCGAACGTTATAATCCGCGCCTTCTGCTGCAGTAGCTCAGTTGGTAGAGCAACTGATTCGTAATCAGTAGGTCGGAGGTTCGATTCCTCTCTGCAGCACCAGACGCCTGCCCGGATTATAGGGCGCAAGGGCCTGCCGGAACGATTTCGGCAGGCTTTTTTGTTATCTGGATGTCGTTGCGATTACCAGTAGAATTCCCGTGTCTGTTGGCCGCGCGAGGGTACGGCGATGCGCTGGCGCAGCACCTTGCCGCCGTAGGTGGCGGTGACGCGGTAATTGCCCGGTGGCAGCTTGGCCAGGAAGAATGGCCCGACGGATTGTGCTTCGAGGACGGTGTTGCCCTTGGCATCGACGATGCCGACATCGACTTGAGCGATGTAAGAGCCGCTGCGCTCGGCCAGGATGAGCTTCAGGTTGTAATCCTTGCTGACCGCGTCCATCTGCTGGCGTTCGCCATCGCCGATGCCGCCGGAAAGATAGGGAATGCCGTTGGACTCCTGTTGTGCCGGCGCCGCGCCTTGGGACCAGGCGGCTGAAGAACATGCCAGGCCGACAACCAGCGCCAGACTGCCGAGACTAAGAGTGGTTTTCATGTTTTGACTCCTCCTTCGATTCATTCGCCGTACATTTAACGTCCCGCCCCGGGGGCAAGGTCTGTTCGCTGTCGAACATATCGATTTGGACGTTTAATCCGGCGCCCTCGGGACGCGGTTCGGAAACGGCGTTATCCTTCGCGCCTGCCTGACCAGAAAATCGAGATGCCTCCTGTTCATTCTCTTCTTGCCCATCCGAGCGATGCCGCTTCCTGCGCGTCTGCATTGGGTCGCCCGGAAATGTTTCCCGCCGGCATGGCCGCCGGAAGGCTATTGTCGTGAAATCCGATCTGTGCGCTTGCTACCACTGCGGGCTGCCCGTCCCGCGGGATGTGGATTTTTCGGTCGGGATCGGCGGTACCCCGCGGGCCATGTGCTGCGCCGGATGTCAGGCGGTGGCGCAGGCCATCGTCGATAACGGGCTGGAAGACTATTACCGCAGCCGCGACAGCCTGCCGGAGACCCAGCGTGAGGCGGTGCCGGCGATCCTGGACCGCCTGGCGCTGTACGATCATGAGGAGTTTCAGAAGAGCTTCGTCCGGGATCTCGAAGGAAACGAGCGCGAAGCCTCGCTGCTGCTCGAAGGCATCACCTGCGCCGCCTGCATCTGGCTGAATGAGCGCCATCTTTCGCAGTTGCCGGGGGTGACCGCGGTCGCCATCAACTACGCCACGCGTCGCGCCCGATTACGCTGGGATGCGTCGCGCATCAAGCTTTCGGACATCCTGGCGGCGGTTGTCGCCATCGGCTACCGCGCCTATCCCTACGATGCCGCCAAGAACGAGGAGGTTTCCCGCAAGGAGCGGCGAGACGCCATTTGGCGGCTGTGGGTGGCCGGCTTCGGCATGATGCAGGTAATGATGTACGCGATCCCCGTCTATCTGGCGGGCGCCGGCGACATGACGCCGGACATCGAGCGCCTGCTGCGCTGGGCGAGCCTGCTGCTGACCTTGCCGGTCGTTTTTTAGTCCTCCGCGCCTTTCTTCCGCAATGCCTGGCGCGACCTGCGATTGCGCCGGGTCGGCATGGACGTTCCGGTGGCATTGGGCATCGGCGCCGCCTTCGTTGCCAGCGTCTGGGCGACGATGACCCAGGCCGGCGAAGTCTATTTCGATTCGGTGGCGATGTTCGTCTTCTTCCTGCTGGGCGGCCGTTACCTCGAAATGACGGCTCGGCAAAAGGCGGTGAGCGCCTCGGAAGCGCTGGCGCGACTTTTGCCGGCCTTTGCCTCGCGCCTGCGGCGCTTCCCGGACGATGATACGACTGAGGCGGTGATGGTTTCGGACCTGAATCCCGGCGATGTCCTGCTGGTGCGGGCGGGCGAGATCATCCCGGCGGATGCCGAGGTACTTTCGGGGCAAAGTCAGGCCGACGAATCGCTGCTGACGGGTGAAAGCCGGCCGGTGCCCAAGGAGGTCGGCAGTTCCGTCACCGGCGGAACGCTCAATACCGACAGCCCGCTGGTCGTGCGGGTGACGGCGGTAGGGGAAGAAACGCGTCTGTCGGCCATCATCCGCCTGATGGAGCGGGCATCGATGGAAAAGCCCCGGATCGTCGAGACGGCGGATCGCATCGCCGGCGCCTTCGTCTGGAGCGTGCTGGCGATGGCGTTGCTGACGGCGCTACTGTGGACGTTCATCGACCCGGCGCGCGCGCTTTGGATTACGGTTTCGGTGCTGGTCGTGACTTGTCCCTGCGCGCTTTCCCTGGCAACGCCCATTGCCCTCACCATTGCCGCCGGCGCGCTGGCAAAAGACGGATTGCTGCTGACCCGGGGGCACGCCATCGAGACCTTGGCCCGGGCGACGCATTTCGTATTCGACAAGACGGGCACCCTGACGCTCGGCCGCCTGCATCTGCTGGATATCTTGCCTTTACACGACCTGTCGCGCGAACGGTGCCTGACCTTGGCGGCGGCGCTTGAACAGACTTCCGAACATCCGATTGCCGCGGCGCTTCGCGATATCACGCCGGAGATCAGGGCGGCCAACGTGGTGAATACGCCGGGCCAAGGCCTCGAAGCGCAAATTGAAGGACGCCGCTATCGCATCGGCAAGGCGGAATACGCGCTGGCGCCGAGCGGCGGGATGTTGCCGGAGGCCACGACGGCGTGGCTGGCGAGCGGAGATACGGTCGTGACGCTGGCGGATGACGACGGCGCGCTGGCGCTGCTGCGTTTCAGCGACGCCATTCGGCCCGAGGCCAAGGCGCTGGTTTCGCAACTGACCGCGGTGGGACGCCGAGTGATCCTCCTCACCGGCGATGCTGAAGGCGTCGCCCGACAGGTGGCGGCCGAACTTGGCATCGCTGAAATCCACGCCGGCATGTCGCCGCAGGACAAGCATGCGTTCGTGGCGGAATTACAGGCCGCCGGCGCCGTGGTGGCGATGCTCGGGGACGGCATCAATGACGCGCCCGTCCTGGCGCGGGCCCAGGTTTCGATCGCCATGGGTGATGGCGCTCAATTGGCGCGGGCACAAGCCGATTTCATCCTGCTCTCGGAAAATCTCGACCATTTACGTCGCGGTGTCCGGCGCGCCGGTTTTGCGCTCAAGATCATCCGCCAAAACCTGGGATGGGCTTTCGCCTACAATATCGTTGCGTTGCCGCTCGCGGTTGCCGGCTACGTCACGCCCTGGCTGGCCGGCATCGGGATGTCGGCCAGTTCGTTGCTGGTGGTGCTCAACGCTTTGCGCATCCAGCGCCCTATGGACGATTGATGGAAATTCTCTATCTGCTGATTCCGTTGTCGGTCGTGCTGGTGTTTGCGATCGCCGTCGCCTTCTGGTGGTCGGTCAGAAGCGGCCAGTTCGACGATCTCGAAGGCCCAGGCTTTCGTGTCCTCATGGACGACGACCGGCCGGCCGGGGAGGCGCCCCAGGAGCGCAACGAGGGCGGCGACAAAACTGCAAAATCTTGATCTACGTCAACCACTCGACCCCATACTTTGGTAATATGAAGCCTGTCTGAAGACCAGTGCTTCAGGAAGTTTCTCTGTTGGGGTTGGGGGTGCGTTCGTCGCACCCCTTTTTTTAAGGTAAAACCCGACTAGTTTAGTCGGGATACCGCATCCCGTCTATCTTTTGATCTAGGTCAACTAAAACTTTCCCGCTACAATACCGACCGCTAATATTGCTGCGCCGGGTCGATCCTCTGCGCACGTCCATTTTCGAGGAGGGGGGCCATGTCCCAAACGCAAACTACGTACAACTACAAGGTGGTACGCCAATTTGCCGTCATGACGGTAATCTGGGGCATCGTCGGCATGCTCGTCGGCGTTATCATCGCCGCCCAACTGGTTTGGCCTGAACTGAATTTCGGCCCCTACCTGCACTTCGGGCGCCTGCGGCCGCTGCACACCAACGCGGTCATATTCGCGTTCGGCGGCTGCGCCCTGTTCGCCACGTCGTATTACGTCGTCCAGCGCACTTCGCACGTTCGGCTCTTCTCCGATGCCTTGGCAGCGTTTACGTTCTGGGGCTGGCAGGTGGTCATCGTTGCCGCCGCCATTACATTGCCGATGGGGTTTACCTCCGGCAAGGAATACGCTGAACTCGAGTGGCCGATCGACATTCTCATCGCCCTGGTCTGGGTGTCCTACGCGGTCGTCTTCTTCGGCACGCTGGCCAAGCGCAAGGTCTCGCATATTTACGTCGCCAACTGGTTCTACGGCGGCTTCATCCTGGCGGTGGCGCTGCTGCACATCGTCAATAGCTGCGAAATCCCCGCGGGCTGGTGGAAGTCCTATTCCTGCTACGCCGGCGTCCAGGACGCGATGGTGCAGTGGTGGTACGGCCACAACGCGGTCGGCTTCTTCCTCACGGCCGGCTTCCTCGGCATGATGTATTACTTCGTGCCCAAGCAGGCCGGTCGCCCGGTGTATTCCTACCGTCTGTCGGTGGTGCATTTCTGGGCGCTGATCTTCACCTACATGTGGGCGGGTCCGCACCACCTGCATTTCACGGCGCTGCCGGACTGGACCCAATCGGTCGGCATGGTGTTCTCGCTCATCCTGCTCGCCCCTTCCTGGGGCGGCATGATCAACGGCATCATGACCTTGTCGGGCGCTTGGCATAAGCTGCGCGACGATCCCATCCTCAAATTCTTGATCACCTCGCTTTCCTTCTACGGCATGTCGACCTTCGAAGGCCCGATGATGTCGATCAAGACGGTGAATTCGCTCTCGCACTACACCGATTGGACGGTCGGCCATGTGCACTCCGGCGCGTTGGGCTGGGTGGCGATGATCAGTATCGGTTCGGTTTATTACCTGCTGCCGCGGCTTTTCGGCAAGCCGGAAATGCATAGCACCCGCCTCATCACCGTCCATTTCTGGGTGGCGACGGTGGGCGTGGTGCTCTACATCACTTCCATGTGGATCGCCGGCGTGATGCAGGGCCTGATGTGGCGCGCCGTCAATGCCGATGGAACGCTGGCCTACAGCTTCGTCGATGCGGTCAAGGGCTCCTACCCGTTCTGGGCCATCCGCTTCCTTGGCGGCCTGTTGTTCCTGTCAGGCATGTTCATCATGGCTTACAACATGTTCAAAACAATCGCCGGCGGCAAGACGGAAGACGTGCCGGTGCTGGTGCCGGCCGCACATCACGCCTGACTGGAAAGGGAGCCAGAATGATCAAGCACGAACAAATCGAAAAGAACGTCGGTCTGCTCCTCGTCCTGACCCTGCTGGTGGTCAGTGTCGGCGGCCTGCTGGAAATTGTCCCGCTGTTCTTCCAGCATTCGACCACGACGCCAGTGGAAGGCGTAAAGCCTTACGATCCGGTGCGATTGGCAGGGCGCGACATTTATCTGCGCGAGGGCTGCTACAACTGCCACTCGCAGATGATCCGGCCTTTCCGGGCGGAAACCGAGCGCTACGGCCACTACTCGGTCGCCGGCGAATTCGTCTACGACCATCCGTTCCAGTGGGGTTCGAAGCGTACTGGTCCGGACCTGCAGCGCGTCGGTGGCCGCTACTCGGACGAATGGCATCGCGCTCACCTGCGCGATCCGCGTGCCGTCGTGCCGGAATCCAACATGCCGGCCTTCGCATGGCTCGAGAAGACCAATGCGCTCGACACCGTCGGGTCTAACATCGATGTCAAGATGCGCGCCCTGACCAAGGTCGGCGTGCCCTACACCGAGGCGGAGATCGCCGGTGCCAAGAAGGCGCTGGAAGGCAAAACCGAGGAAGATGTCCTGGTGGCCTACCTGCAAGGTTTGGGGACGGCATTGAAGAACACCCGCTAAGCCATGGATATCAACGATTTCCGTTCCATCATGACGGTCGTCTCGCTGGCGACCTTCATCGGGATAATCGTCTGGGCCTATAGCCGGAAGAACAAGGAACGTTTCGACGAAGCGGCCAACCTGCCGTTCGCGGAAGAGGATGACAAGCAAGCGGCCCCAGGGGCGCCGCATCAGCGCCGAGAAGAGGAAAACAAATGAGCGATTTCGTTAGCGAATTCTGGCATTACTACGTGGTCGGCATCGTCCTGGCGAGCGTGATCGCCTGCGCCGTGCTGCTCTGGATCCAGGGCGCCGCCGAGGTGACGCAGGGCAAGACCATGGGCCACGTCTGGGACGAGGATCTCGAGGAGTACAACAACCCGCTGCCGAAATGGTGGAGTTGGCTGTTCTATATCACCGTCGTCTTCGCGCTGGTTTACCTGGCGCTCTATCCGGGCCTCGGGCGCTTCCCGGGTCTGCTCGGCTGGTGCTCGCACGCCGACCCGGGCTGTGCCGACAGCCAGTACAAGAAGGAAATGGAAAAGGTCGATGCGGAACTCAAGCCGATGTTCGACAAGTATCTCAACATGGACTTCAAGGCGGTGGTTGCCGATCAGCAGGCCCGCGACATGGGCAAGCGGCTATTCATGACTTATTGCATGCAATGCCACGGCTCCGACGCCAAGGGTTCGAAGGGCTTCCCCAATCTTGCCGACAACGACTGGCTGTACGGCGGCGAGCCTGAAAACATCATCGAGACCATATCCAACGGCCGCATGGGCGTGATGCCGCCCTACGGCGGCAACCCGGACGCCATTGGTGGCGCTTCCGGAGCGAAAGAGGTCGCGACCTATGTGCGTTCGCTCTCCGGCATGTATGGCGATCCGGTGCTGGTCGCCAAGGGCAAGGATAAATTCGCCACGGTTTGCGTCGCCTGTCACGGTGCCGACGCCAAGGGCATGACGGCTGTCGGCGCCCCTAACCTGACGGACAAGATTTGGCTCTACAGTTCCTCTGAAGCGACGATCGTCGAGACCATCACCAAGGGTCGCAACAATCCCGAACAGAGTCAGAACCGCATGCCCGCCTGGAAGGAATTCATCGGAGAGGGCAAGATCAAGCTCCTGGCCGCCTATGTCTATGGGCTGAGCCATCCCGACAAGAAGTAGGAAACGGGGGGCGAGCGCCCCCTCCAGTCGGGTTACGTTTCAATCCTTCGCCAGCGGACCGGCGAAGGACGCTCGCGCATTTGTGGGAACGAACAGTAATGAATCAGACAGACGTTGAAGTTCCCGCCCCGGCAGCGCCGGTGCAGCGGGTTTCTCTTTATGAGAAGCACAAGGTCATCCACGTCCGCGAAGTCAAGGGGTGGTGGGCCAACTGGCGCTGGGCGCTGGTGCTCTTCACGCAACTGATTTTCTACGGCACGCCCTGGCTGCAATGGAACGACCGCCAGGCGATCCTTTTCCACATCGCCGAACGCAAGTTCTATCTCTTCGGCCTCGTGCTATGGCCACAGGACGTTTTCTATCTCGCCGTCCTGCTCATTCTTTCTGCCTACGCGCTCTTCCTTTTCACCGCCGTTGCCGGCCGGCTTTTCTGCGGCTACGCCTGCCCGCAGACGGTATATACCGAAATATTCATGTGGATCGAGAATCGCATCGAAGGCGATCGTCCGGCCCGCATGAAACTGGCGGCGGCGCCCTGGGCGGGACGCAAGCTGGCGTTGAAAACCGCCAAGCACGCGGTCTGGATTCTGCTATCGCTGTGGACCGGCTTTACCTTGGTCGGCTATTTCACCCCGGTCGATGAACTGGTGACCGAAGCCCGCAATTTCGACCTCGGCGCCTGGGAAATCTTCTGGACCTTCTTTTATGCGGGCTTTTGCTACATGCAGGCTGGCTTCCTGCGCGAGCAGGTCTGCAAGTACATGTGCCCCTATGCCCGGTTCCAGGGCGTGATGTTCGACCCAGACACTTTAGTCATCACCTACGACCCGCAACGCGGCGAGCCGCGCGGGGCGCGCAAGAAAGGCGTCGACCCCAAGGCGGAAAAGCTGGGTGATTGCATCGATTGCGGCATCTGCGTGCAGGTCTGCCCGACCGGCATCGACATCCGCAATGGCTTGCAATACGAATGCATCGGCTGCGCCGCCTGTATCGACGCCTGCGACCAGGTCATGGACAAGGTGGGATCGCCACGCGGCCTCATTCGCTACTCGACCGAAAACGCACTGGCCAAGCGTTATTCCAAGCCGGAGATCATCAAGCATGTGGCGCGGCCGCGCATTCTCGTCTACACCGCCGGCATGGTCTTGATCACCGTCGCCGCGGCGTGGTCGCTCGCCGCGCGTGTGCCGCTCAAGGTCAATGTCGTGCGGGACCGGATGACGCTTGCGCGGGAAGCGGACGATGGCCGTATCGAGAATCTCTATACTCTCAAGATCATGAACACCAAGGAAGAGGCGCGGCGCTTCGCCGTTTCGGTCAGCGGACTCGAAGGCATCGATCTCATCGGCGAACGCATTGTCGAAGTCGGTGGCGCCAGCAACAAGGATGTGACCATGACCGTACGCGTTCCGCCAGAGGCGGGCGCCAAGGGCGCCAACACCATTTATTTCGACGTCAAGGCGCTCAACCACGATAACGTGGCAGTGCACGAAAAAGCCACCTTCCTCTTGCCCTGAAGGAATTGCCCTTGAATCTCCCGAAACACGACTCTCGACCCTGGTACCGGGAACCCTGGCCCTGGCTGTTGATGGCCGGCCCGGCGATCGTGGTCGTGGCGGGGTTCGTTACGGCATGGCTCGCCATCCGCAGCAATGACGGGCTGGTGGCGGAGGATTACTACAAGCAGGGGCTCGCGGTGAATCAGGTTCTCGAACGCGAGCGGCGTGGGGTCGATATGGGCGTGAAAGCTGACGTGCTGCAGTCGGGCAACCGCCTGCGGGTGCTGTTGCACGTTGCGGATGCAGCGGCGATGCCGGCACGCATGACCTTTACCGTGATGCATCCAACGCAGGCCGGCAAGGACCAGGTGGTGGCATTGACGCCCGACGGCCAGGGATTTTTCGGCGGTGTGCTGGCAGCCTCGGTTGTCGGACGCTGGAAAGTAACGCTGGAAGACGCCGCCGGGCTCTGGCGCCTGGACGGCGACTGGCAGGCGAACTCGGAAGCGCCGCAGCAACTTGTGGCCGGGCAGCCGGCCGTGAACAAACAATACTCTTCGGGAGATAAGAAAAATGGCCTGGGAACTCCTGTTCGGCAGTGATCTGGGGCTGATGAGCCTCGCAACCATCGTGCTGGTCATCGTCATTGCCGTCGTCTATATGCGCTACTTCCTCGCAAAAATGGAGCAGGACGGGCGCAACTCCGGCTGAGCGGGATCGTCGAACGGGCGTTGCGGCGACAGAAGGACGGAACGCCCCCCGGACAACGATTTGGAGGCAGCATGAAGGCGCTGAAGATTGTCGGCATCATGGTCGCGGTGCTTCTCGTATTGCTGGCGGGGGCCGCCGCCTACGTGGCTTCGAAGTTCGATCCGGCCTGGATCAAGCAAGAGCTGGCAAGCGTCGTCAAAGAGCAGAAGCAGCGTGAGCTGCGCATCGACGGCGACCTGCAGCTTTCCTTCTTTCCCAGCCTGGGCGTTCGCCTGGGCAAGACCTCGTTGTCGGAACATGCCGCCACCGGAGAATTCATCGGCCTCGACGGCGCTCGGATCGCGGTGCGACTCATGCCCCTGCTGTCGCGCCAGTTGGTTGTCGACCGCATCGAAATCCAGGGGCTGCGCGCCAATATTGTCCGCCACAAGGATGGCAGCTTCAATTTCGACGATCTCCTGAGCAAGGAAAAAAGCGAGCGTTCGCCGGTACGATTCGACATCGATGGCGTGGAAATTTCCGGGGGCCGCCTGAGTTATCACGATCAGGCGAGCGGTCGCCGCCTGGCGCTGAGCGACGTCGATCTGCGCACCGGTCATCTGGCCAACGTGGCGCGTGGCGCCTTGAAGTTTTCGGGTCGTTTGGGCGAGCCGGCGCTGCTGATCGAGTTGGCGGGCGATTACGACCTTGATCTGGCGGCCGGCAAGTATTCCCTGGCCGATACCAAGGCAAAGCTGGGCGGCGAAGCGGCCGGTTTCAAGCAGATCGATGCTTCGTTTGCCGCCAAGAAGCTGGCGGCGGCGGGCGCAACGGCTTTCACCATCGACGGGATGAAATTCGAGGCCAAGGCTCGCCAGGGCGAGGATGCCATCGAGGCCAAGCTCCAGGCGCCGCAACTCGCCGTTGCCGGCGACAAGGCGAGCGGGGCAGCCGTGACCGGCAATGTGAAATTGACCGGCAAGGCCCGCGATCTGGATGGCGCGCTTGAAATCGCCGGCCTGGAAGGCACGGCTGCCGCGCTCAAGGTCGGCAAACTCGGCCTGCGCTGGAAATTCATTCAAGGCCCGACGGTGGTGAACGGCGAACTCGCCGGCCCGCTGCAAGGCAACCTGACGGCGCAGGTGTTCGATCTGCCCCGGCTGGCGGGAACGGTCGACATCGCCCACCCCGACATGCCGATGAAAGCGCTCAAGTTGCCGATTACCGGCAGCCTGCACGCCGATCTTGCCAAGACCAGCATCGTCGCGGAAGTGGCGACCCGTTTCGATGAAACCGCGCTGCAATCGCGCTGGAAGGTCTCGCGTTTCGCGCCGCTGGCCGCCGGCTTCGACCTGTCGATCGACCGGCTCAATGTCGATCGCTACTTCCCGCCCAGCCCGACGCCGGCCGCCGGCGCTGCGGCCAAACCTGCGGCTGAAGCCGCCGCTTCTCCGGTCGACCTTTCCTTCCTCAAGGGGCTCGATCTCGACGGCACGGTGCGGATCGGCGCCTTGCAGGTGAGCAACGCCAAGATCAATAACTTCAAAGCCGATCTTCGGGTCAAGGACGGTCGCCTCGACATCAATCCCTTGTCCGCGCAGGCTTATCAAGGCTCGCTTGCCGGCAGTGTTTCGGCCCAATATCCGGGCAATCGGCTGGCCGTCAGGCAGACGCTGACCAATGTTGCCATCGAGCCGCTTCTGAAGGACGTTGCCAAAAAGGATGTGATCGAGGGCCGCGGCAACGTCAATCTCGACGTCAGCGCTTCGGGCGCGACGGTGGAGGCGATGAAGCGCTCGCTGGCGGGGACGCTAGCGGTGCAGTTGCATGACGGCGCGATCAAGGGCATTAATCTGGCGAAATCGCTGCGCGAACTCAAAGCCAAGGTCTCTGGCCGGCAGGAAGCCGTGCAAAAAGCCAACCAGAACGAAAAAACCGATTTCTCCGAATTGGCGGCAAGCTTCAAGATCGCCGGCGGCGTGGCGCGCAACGACGATCTCTCGGCCAAGTCGCCATTTTTGCGGCTCACCGGCGCCGGGGCGGTCGATCTGGTGCAGTCGCGCATCGATTACCTGGCCAAGGCAACGGTCGTCGGGAGCGCCAAAGGCCAGGAAGGCAAGGAACTCGACCAGCTCAAAGGATTGACGGTGCCGGTGCACCTTACCGGGCCGTTCGAAAACCTCTCCTACAAGCTCGATTTCGCGGCCATGGGCGGCGATGTCGTCAAGGAAAAGGCCAAGGAAGAGATACAGCGGCAAGTCGAGAAAAAGGCCGGCGCGCAGCTTGGCGGCGCGCTCAAGGGCCTGTTCAAGAAATAGCCGTGGTGCCGCTATCATCAGACCGCCGGATGTGGCGGATTCTCCTCTTGTCGCTGGCGCTGCACGGCGTTTTGCTGACGCTCCTGCCACAAGCGCTGTTCGAAGGCCGCGAATCGACCTCGGGCGCAAAGGATGTGCAGGCGCTGCTCGTGACACCTTCGGCGCCCGCCGCAGAGGCGACACCTGAGCCCATACCGCCGGCTGCGCCGACCTTGCCGCAGCGACCGCCATCGAGTCATGCCGTGCCGCGATCCAGCGCTCCATTACCAACGGTTGTTTCCACTCCGTCGGCCAGCGAAGCCCTGTCCCACGCCGAGCCAATGCCGGCCGGCGTCAACCAGGGAGCCGCCGTGCCGGCCGCGGTTACGGCCCGGGTTGAACCCAGTGCCGACGGCCTGCAGGAGTATCGATTGGCGCTCGGACGTGAAGCCCGGCGATTCAAGCAGGAATTCGACCGCAAGTACGATGCCATCGAACGCGAGCGCCAGCGCGGATGGCAAGGGCGGGTGGAGATGACGGTCCGCGCGGCGGGCGGTCTGGCGCCGGTCGTCGCCTTGGAGCGTTCGAGCGGATTCCCGCCGCTCGATGAGCAGGCGCTGGAGCTCATGGGCCGGGCCGTACGCGAAACGGCCGTCCCGCCGGCGCTAAAAGGACAGGCGTTCGCCTTGCCGGTTCCGCTTGAATTCCGGATTTCCCAGGAATGATCTAAAGCGGCCCGAGGTCGGCCGAATGGAAACCGAAAACGCCCTTGGCCCGGTCTTGCAGATAACGACGCAGGCAGAGCGTGCCGCTACGAAAAGCCAGGTGTTGCCAGGGGATGTCGGCTTCGGAAAAAAGCGCCACCTCCAGGCTTTCTTCACCCGCCCCGAAAATGCCGTCCGCCAGACGGCCGCGGTAGAACAAGTGGACTTGGTCGATATGGCTGACACTGACGAGCGCGAAAGGCTGCAGATCGACGATGCGCGCCCGGGCTTCTTCGAATGTTTCCCGCGCGGCGCCTTCGGCGGTGGTCTCGCCGTTCTCCATGAAACCCGCCGGAAGCGTCCAGAAACCTCGGCGCGGCTGGATGGCACGCCGGCAGAGCAGGATTCTTTCTTCCCATTCGACGATGCAACCCACCACCACTCGCGGGTTTTCATAATGAACGTGGCCGCAATCAGTGCAGACGGCGCGCGGCATGCCATCTCCGCTGGGAATGCGTTGGGCGGTGGGGGCGGCGCATTGTGTACAGTACTTGATCACTTGAGCACAAATCCTGGAAATGGGGCCGGACGGCATTGCGTCACCCGGCCACACGGCTTCATAATGCCACAGCTTGTACGTTCCGCCTTGTCCAGCCTGATTGTGGCTACAATAGCGGCAGGCCCTCCGGGGTGGGCCTGTGAAGAGCGCCTTGCAGGCGTCATGATGGGGGTTCCGCATGCTTTTAATGATTGGCTATGTCATCGCCCTGGCAGCGGCGTTAGGCACTTATGCCATTCATGGCAGTCTGCTGGCGCTGTGGGTGCCGCTCGAATACATCGCCCTTGCCGGCCTGGTGATCGGTTCCTTCATCGGCGGCAACGACATCAAGGTCATCAAAAGCACGATCCGGGCGCTGCCCGGGATTCTCAAGGGCTCCCGCTACACCAAGGCTTTCTACATGGACCTGCTGGCCATGTTGTTCGAAATTCTCGCCAAGGTACGCAAGGAAGGCCTGATGTCGATTGAAAGCGATGTCGACAATCCCGAAAGCAGCCCGATTTTCACCAAATACCCGGAAATTCTGCACGACCACCACGCCGTGGAGTTCATGACCGATTACCTGCGCATGATGGTGGGCGGCAATCTGAACACGGTTGAAATCGAAAGCCTCATGGATGTCGAGCTCGAAACGCATCACCATGAAGCGGAAATGCCCGGGCATGCCATGGCCAAGGCGGCTGACGGCGCACCGGCCTTCGGTATCGTGGTGGCGGTGATGGGCGTGGTCAACGTCATGGGTTCGGTCGGACAGCCGCCCGCGATCCTGGGCAAGATGATCGGTGGCGCGCTGGTTGGCACCTTCTTCGGCGTTCTGGTTTCCTATGCCATCATTTCGCCGGTTGCCGGCCTGTTGGAGCAGAAGGCGCAGGAGAGCTCAAAGATTTTTCAGTGCATCAAAATGGTTCTGCTCGCCTCCATGTCGGGCTACGCGCCGCAGGTCGCCATTGAATTCGGCCGCAAGGTATTGAACACCGACGTTCGTCCGACCTTCTCCGAGATGGAAGACGACATCAAGGCGCGCAAGAAGAAGTGATCACCCTCTTCATCAGTGAAACCGGCCGATGAGCGACGACTCCACACGCCCCATAGTCATCAAACGCATCAAGAAGGTCGCGGGCGGCGCTCATGGCGGCGCCTGGAAGCTGGCCTACGCCGACTTCGTCACGGCGATGATGGCCTTCTTCCTGTTGATGTGGCTCCTGGGGTCGACCTCGAAGGGCGATTTGCACGGTATTGCCGCCTATTTTCAGAACCCGCTGACCATCGCCAACAAGGGCGGCTCCGGCAGTGGCGACTCTTCGAGCGTCATTCAGGGCGGCGGCAAGGATCTCTCGCGCCAGGAGGGGCAGGTCCAGCGCGGCGACATCGACACGAAGACGAAACCCTACAATCTGAAAGAGACCTCGGCGGAATATCGCCGCAAGGAACAGGAGGCGCTCGAGGATCTGAAAAAGAAAATCGAGAAGATGATTGCCGAAACGCCGCAATTGGCGCAGTTCAAGAACCAGATCCTGCTTGATATCACGCCCGAGGGCCTGCGCATCCAGATCGTCGATGAGCAGAATCGCCCGATGTTCGATCTCAGCAGCGCCGAATTGAAGCCTTACACCAAGGAAATCCTGCGCCAGATCGGCAAGCTGCTGAATGGCGTGCCCAATCGCCTCAGCGTTGCCGGCCATACCGATGCAGCGCAATTTGCGGGCGGCGACCGGGGATTTTCCAATTGGGAGCTGTCGTCCAGCCGGGCCAACGCCTCCCGGCGCGAACTCATCGCCGGCAGCATGGATGAAGCCAAGATGCTGCGTGTGGTCGGTCTCTCTTCGACCGTGCTCTTCGACAAGAACGATCCGCTCAACCCCTCCAATCGCCGTATCAGTATCGTCGTTCTCAACAAGAAGACCGAAATGGCGATTCTCCAGGAGGAGGGATCGGAAATCGTGCCACCCGGGAGCAGCGAGGCTTCACCGAAAGAGCCCGCCGCCCCGACATCGGGTAACCGCCCTTGAAGCCTGAGCGGTCGGGCATCACGCTGCCGTATCGGCATGCCACCCGCTCGTTAGACGTGATCGAACGCGATGCAAGAATTCCCCTTCACCGACGCTGACTTCGAGCGCGTCCGGACCCTGATCCACCGCTATGCCGGAATTTCGCTCTCGCCGGTCAAGCGGGACATGGTTTATTCGCGTCTGGCCCGCAGGTTGCGGGTGACGGGAAAGAATACCTTCGCCGCCTATATCGATTGGGTCGAAAAAGGTCATCACGAAGAATGGGAGCAGTTCGTCAATTCGCTCACCACCAACCTCACATCTTTTTTTCGCGAAGAGCATCACTTCCCCATCCTCGCCGACCATCTGCGATCGATCGGCGCCCGCCGGCCGATCAATATCTGGTGCAGTGCCTCATCGACCGGCGAGGAGGCCTATTCGATCGCCATGACGGTGATGGAGACGCTGGGCAACAACCTTGGGCAGGTCTCGATCATGGCGTCCGATCTCGATACCAGCGTGTTGGCCACGGCACGACAGGGCATCTACCCGGCAGAGCGCATCGAGAAGCTCTCGCCCGAACGGATTCGGCGATTCTTCGTGAAAGGCTCGGTGGCACAGGCGGACAGCGTGAGTGTGATTCCGGAGTTGCAGCGGATGATCGAGTTTCGCCGCATCAATCTGCTCGATCCCAATTGGCCGGTGAAAACGCCGCTCGATGTGATTTTCTGCCGCAACGTCATGATCTACTTCGACAAGGAAACGCAATATCGCATCCTCGCGCGTTTTGCGCCTCTCCTGCAGCCGAATGGACTGCTCTTCGCCGGGCATTCCGAAAGTTTTCTCCATGCCGCGGATCTGTTCAGATCGCAAGGCAAGACGGTCTATGCGCTGGCCCGGGCCCGCTGACCGGCCGGCATAGGGCAGCGAGATGCTGAAGACACGCGTTCTCGTGGTCGACGATGCGCCCGCCGCACGGAACGTGCTGGCCGATGCGATACGGATGGCGCCGGACATGGAGGTGGTCGGCGTCGCTCGCGACAGCGGTTCGGCACGGGAAATGATGCGCACGCTCAGCGCGGAAGTGCTGGTGCTGGCGGCGGACATGGCGCGCCCGAGCGACGTCGAGTTGCTCGAGTACCTCATGTGCCTGCGACCGATGCCGCTGGTGATGGTGTCGTCCCACGCCGATGCCGGCTCCGACGTCGCATTACGCGCCGTGGAGATGGGGGCGGCGGAGTTCATCGGCAAATACAGTGGCGGATCCCCGCGGCAACTGGAAGCCTATGCCGAGGAACTGGTCGACAAGATCCGTGCCGCCAAAAACGCCTATTCGCGCCGCGGCAAAGCCGCAGCCCACGCCGTTCCCGCCGCCGCCTCGGCACCGGTCCAACTGTCCGGCGCTGTCGGCACGGGCAAGATCATTTTTGTCGGCGCCTCCACCGGCGGGACCGAGGCGCTCAAGGTCTTCCTCATGGGGATGCCGGAGAACTGTCCGCCCATTCTCGTGGTGCAGCACATGCCGGAATCGTTTACCGCATCCTTCGCCCGCCGGCTGGATTCGCTTTGCGCGCCAAATATCGTCGAGGCGCAGGGAAACGAGAAGGTCGTCCCGGGAACGGTGTACATCGCCCCGGGACACTCCCATCTGCGGATAAAGCGCCTTGTCACCGGCTATGGCACCGAATTGCTGCAAACGCTAGCGGTCAATCGCCACCGTCCTTCGGTCGATGTGCTGTTCGAATCGGCGGCGGAATTGGTCGGGCGGCAGGCGGTCGGCGTCATCCTCACCGGCATGGGCAAGGACGGCGCGCAGGGGCTGTTGCAGATGCGCCGCGCCGGCGCCCGCACCTACGGCCAGGACGAGAAGAGCTGTGTCGTCTATGGCATGCCGCGCGAGGCGTTTGCCATCGGCGCGGTAGCGGACCAAGTCCATCTTGATGAAATGGCCCGACGCGTCCTCGGCGATCTCGCCCGGGGGCTGTAAAGAGGGCTGCCTTGAACGATCTATGCGCTGCCGGCGCCGATCGTATTACACTAACGATATATTCGAATCTGGGACGGGGACGAAAAAATGCAGGCCAGCGTGCACTCCGATAGCGCCAAGGCGACGATCAAGCTCGCCGGACGCTTCGACTTCAACACCCATCGCGATTTCCGCAGTGCTTGCGATCCCCTGGTCGCCGACGCCGGCATTCGCGAGATCGTCATCGATTTTGACGAGGTGGACTATCTCGATAGCTCGGCGCTTGGTATGTTGTTGATGTTGCGCGATAAAATCGGCGGCGTCGGCAAGGATGTCAGGCTTACCGGCGTGCGCGGGAATGTGAAGCAGGTGCTGGATATCGCCAATTTCAGCAAGTTGTTCAAGATTTCCTAAAGCGGCGCGGCCATTGTCCGATAACCCAGGGAGACATTGGTTTTTATGGAGAGAGGCGCGCCTGGTCGATCTCGGCAGGGGATGGAAGGCATCGAGCGTTTTAACGCAAGGACAATGAGCGTATGCTAGCCATGTGGCTACGCATCGCGACACACTGCGACCCGATCGCGGTGGAAAGAGGGGAGAGGTAATGTCGGATTTGCTCAAGAGTATTGATGCCCGTACCAAACTGGCCGGGACCAACAAACTCGAAATCCTGCTGTTTTTTTTAGGCGTCGATCAGCGCACCGGGCGTCGTGAGACTTTTGGCATCAACGTCTTCAAGGTCCGCGAGGTGATGCGCACGCCGCCGATCACCGCCGCGCCCGACATGCCACAGGCGGTCGAGGGCATGGTCAGCCTGCGCGGCGCGCTGGTGCCGGTGGTCGATCTGGCCAAGTATGCCGGCATCGGTACCAACACGGCGCGCGACATCATGATCGTGACGGAATATGCCGGCCATACCCAGGGTTTCTTGGTCGAGAGCGTCGATACCATCCTGCGCCTCGATTGGAGCAAGATGCGCGTGCCGCCGGAAATGCTGACTGCACAACTGGGTGGCCTGGTCACGGCGGTCACCGAACTGGACGACGGGCGCCTCGTCATGATGATGGACGTCGAGAAAGTGCTTTCCGAGACCACCAATTACGACGACGAGTTGATGTATCGCAGCGTGCTGCCGATCGACCGCCCGGACTGCACCGTCTTTTTCTGCGACGACTCGGTGGTGGCGCGCAAGCAGATCGAACGCACCCTGGATGCCATGAAGGTCAAGTACGTCGGGGCGCCCAATGGTCGCGCCATGTGGGATGAATTGCGCAAGATGGCGGATTACGCCGATTCGGTGCATCGACCGGTGACTGACTTCATTAGCCTGGTGCTGACGGATATCGAAATGCCCGAAATGGATGGCTACATCCTGACCAAGAGCATCAAGGGCGACCAGCGCTTCAACGGCATCCCCATCATCATGCATTCGTCGCTCTCCGGCATGTCGAATCAGAAGCTTGGCGCTTCGGTCGGCGTCGATGAATATGTGCCGAAATTCGAACCCCAGCGCCTGGCCGAGACGCTGGCGCGTCGGCTTGGCGCCGACGTCACCACGACTGAAGCCTGAAGCGACGGGAGCGCGACATGAATCTCATGGTGGAAAACAAGACTTTGCTGGACAGTGTCGATGCGCGTACGCGCTTGGCGGGTTCCAACAAAATGGAAATCCTGCTGTTCTCGCTCGGCACGCGCGAGACTTTCGGCATGAACGTCTTCAAGGTGCGCGAAGTTGGACGCACCCCGCACATTACCAAGACGCCCAATATGCCTCGCGGCGTCGAAGGCCTGATCTCGTTGCGCGGCAACGTCATTCCGGTCCTTTCCCT
>JAPUEC010000194.1 GCA_027492775.1 Rhodocyclaceae bacterium | reverse complement strand
CTCGGCAAACATCCCGTTTTCGCCGGGGATAAGCACCCGGTAGCAGAAGATTTTCAGCACGAACCGGGTTAATTTCGCATCGTTCGACCCGATCCAGATATCGAGCGTATCCCCATCGAGTTTCTCGCCATCCTGTGACACTGCCACGTTGATCATGGAGAGGTCGCTGGACCCGTTGAAGGCCATGCGCAATAGGTCATCGGCAGTCTCGAACTGCTTATTGCCGTTTCCGAAATTGGCTTCGATATCCTTGATGAGCCCCCGGCTTCCCTGGTCGAACAGCTCGGGATTTTGGTTCCGGAAATCGCCCAGAACGACCATGGCGATGCGCAACTCCTTTTCGCTGTACACGCCGACGTATTCATCAACAAGGGCGAGAAAGCGCTTGTACCTGGCCCATGGATTGGTAAGCGATCTGTCGGCACCGACGACGAGCATGGCACACAGGTAAAGGAACGGGGTTGCCCTGAACTTGATGTCATTCTTTGGCAGGCCGCGAATGTCTTGTAGTCGTTTAATCGGGGTGGTTTTCCTTCCGGACGGATCATCGTTCAACCTGATGCCATGCATGGGAAAGAACTCATCGTATAGGCGGATGGTTCTCGCCAGTCTTTCCGGCGCGATCTCGGGCATGCATAGGCCAGGCATCAACGTGTATGGGACGCGCTGTTCCTCGCATAAGCGGCACACCTGTACCAGTTGGGTGAGCTGGTGCTTCGCAAGCTGTGCTTCATCCGGCTTGGTGCGCCCACCGTCCATGTAGTTGGCGATGCCGATCACAAGGTTGGTATCAAGTTGCAGCGCCGTCCTGACTCCACGCTTTGCGTTATCCAGCAGCCGCGCGGCGGTGAGCACGCTGTTCTCCCCCGGGCGCCGCGCCGCTTTGATGAACGAATCAAACTCCATTCCCCTTCTCCCTTATTGAAAAAGGGTCAAGCATCCCCCTCCCCATGAAGATTGACAACAGATCTGATCGCAACCCCTAGCGCGCAGTCGGGACCCCGCCCCGCCCACGCGCTTCGGAGGCCTCAATACATGCACATTTGCAAATCACCACTTCCAACGGCAGATAGGGCGCCGAAGGCGGTTTTAGCGATGATGAAATTCGCGCAATTTGATGCGCCCTGTGCATGCAAACCCATGAACAACCGATTCTCCGCCATCAATTCACTTGTCGGCGTCGGGAAAAGGTAACTTTGGTAAAGCATCCGTCAAACACAGGCTAAGCCTATGATTTTTAAAGCCGCAAACAGTTACCCGATCGGGGTAATTTAGGGTAATAGCAAAGGTAATTTTTATTCAACATATTGATTTTATTGATTGTTTTGAATAGTGAAAATCACTATAGGTAACGGTAATCTTGTTACCCATATATCACTGAAAAATTACCTTTTCTTTATGGCTATAAATAACCAACTGGCGCGGCTCTCGGCCAGTTTTTGCAGGACAATTACCAATATTACCTTTTCCCGAAGCCCGCTATAACTGGCGCAAATCACGCACGCGCACTGGCCGGTACGTCCGTGCGAGCTGCTGTGCAAGACGATCTTGGCGCTTGCCTGGCCACCGTCGCTACCTCGCCTGAGCAGGTTTCGTCAAACTGTTACACACCCAGCGCGAAAGGCGCAGATGAGATAGCGCTGGGGTAAATAGACCTGGAACGGAAATCAGAAACCCCCTGGCGGCCATCGAGGGATGAACGGCAGGGGGCTAGTTTTGTTGCCCTATGCTGCGCGACTTTTGCGCGACATTTACAGTATCATTGCGGCTCAACGTGGCTTTTGTCGTGCAACGGGCAAATCCAAGTCGTTGATTTAACTGCTCAGCGTGTGCGTTAGGCAGGCTACGAACCAAGGGGTCGTGGGTTCGAATCCTGCCGGGCGCGCCACTAAAATTTAAGGAATGGGCACTCTTGCAGTGCCCATTTTCTTTTGGGGGTTCGGACATGATCATCAAGCATGTGGATGGCGCCATCGGCACCATTACGCTGGACTATGAAATCAAGCGCAACGTCCTGGCGGAACCCCTGGTCGATCAACTGATCGACACCATCAACGAATTCGTCAATCAGGAAGTACGGTGCATCGTGCTTCGCGCCAAGCCTGGCGTCAAAGTTTGGTCCGCCGGACACAACGTCTCGGAATTGCCGGAAAGCGGCTCCGATCCGCTGGGATGGCAGGATCCGCTACGCAAACTTATTCGCGAAATCGAAAACTGCCCGGCGCCGATCATTGCCATGATCGAAGGCACGGTCTGGGGTGGCGCCTGCGAAACGGTGTTCGCCTGCGACATCGTCGTTGCGGCGCCGGAGAGCACCTTTGCCGCCACGCCCGCCCGTCACGGCGTTCCGTACAATATTTCCGGGCTTCTGACCTTTCTCAACGCAGCCAATATCCACGTCGCCAAGGAAATGCTCTTTACCGCGGCGCCGCTCTCCGCCCATCGACTGGAAAGCCTTGGAGTCATCAATCATGTGGTTCCGGCGGCCGAGATCGAGCAATTTACCTATGACATGGCGCGTTCGATCATCCAGAACGCCCCGCTGTCGATTGCCGTCATGAAGGAACAAATTCGCATCCTCGCCGGCGCGCACAGCATGTCGCCGCAAGGGTTCGAGCGCATCCAGGGATTGCGGCGGGTGGTTTATAACAGCCACGACTACGCCGAAGGCATCCGGGCTTTCAAGGAAAAGCGCAAGCCGAAGTTCAAGGGGCAGTGAACCTTGCCTATTGGTGAGCCGGTTCGTTCCGCGCGATAACGCGCCCTCATGCCCCGGCGCGCAACGCGGCCAGCGGTGGGCTCTCCAGCAGACGGCGCATGCCGAGCCAGCCGACGCCGACGCTCAGCGCGATGCCAATCGCCATGGCGAGGGGCGGCAGCAAGGGGTCGAAGGCAAGCTCCAATTGAAACGCCTTGCGGGCGAGCACCTGCCCGACGATGCCGGCCGCGATGCCGGCGATCAATCCCGCCAAGGCACCCACGGCCGCAAGCTCGGTCAGGAGCGCCTGACGCAATTGCTGCCGGCGGGCGCCAAGGGCGCGCATGATCGACAATTCATAACGCCGTTCGTCGAACGCGGTCACCAGCGCCGCGTAAAGCACGATGGCGCCGGCCAGCAGCGTGAATAGAAAGACGAACTGCACCGCTCTCGCCACTTGATCCATGACCGCCTGCAACTGGCGGATGATGGCGCCGATATCGATCACCGTCAGATTGGGAAAACGTTCGACGAGGCGATGCGTCATGTCTTCCCGGGCGGCAGGTAAATGAAAACTGACGAGGTAGCTGGCCGGAAAACGGTCGATGACGCCGGGCGGGGTGAGCACGAAGAAATTGACGCGCATCGAATCCCAATCCAGCTTGCGCAGGCCGACCACCGTCACTGGAACGTTCTCGCCGCCGATGGAAAATTGGAGGCGATCGCCAACCTGGATACCCAAGGTTTTCGCCAACCCCTCCTCCACCGAGGCCAAGCCCTGCCCTGCTTCTGTCGATTCGAACCAGCGTCCGGCGACGTTGCGGTTTCCCGGAGGCAATTCCATGCGCCATGAAAGGTTGAATTCGCGCTCGACCAGCCGTTGCGCCCGCTCGTCCTCGGGATAGCTGCCCGCACTCACCGGAACGTCACCAATGGAGATTAAACGCCCCCGCACCATCGGTGCCGGCTCGACATTGATACCGCTGGCGGCGAACAGTTCGCGCACTGGAGCGACCTGCTCGGGCTGGATGTTGATGATGAAGCGGTTGGGCGCATCCGGCGGGCTCGCCCGCTGCCAGGCCGCCAGCAATTCGCCACGAGTGACCGTGAGCAAAAGCATCGCGAGCAATCCAACCGCAAGCGCGACGATCTGCAGCGTGCTCGCCAAGGCATGGCGCTCCAGATTGGCGAGGCCATGGCGCCACCCGAAATAGCCGCCACCGCGCACCCGGCCGGCCAGCCGAACCGCCAAGCGCGCGAGCAAACCGAACGCGATGGTCGCCGCCGCGAAGCCGCCAACGGCCCAGGCGCCGAGCGAGGGATCTCCCGCCACCCAGAACATCAATCCCGCCAACAGCGCCAGGCCGAGCGCATATCCGCCGAGAAAGGACGCACCGGGAGCGCCCAGTTCACGACGCAGGACCCGCAAGGTCGGCACCTTGGCGAGGCGCAGCACGGGCGGCAGGGCAAAGCCAAAAAGCAGCACCGCAGCGGCCAGCATACCCTGCCCCGCAGGCAACAAGGAAGGCGCCGGCAAGCTGACACTGAGCAAATCGGAAAGCCAGGTATTGAGAACGAAATGGGCAGCGAAGCCAATGGCGCAACCGGCCAGCGCCGAAGCCAGGGCCAATCCCGCGAAAAGCGCGACGTGCAGCCACAACAGGGTGCGCTGGGTTGCGCCGAGGCAGCGCATGACGGCGCAGGCATCGAGGTGGCGCTGCATATAACGCCGCGCCGCCAGCGCCGTGGCGACGGCCGAAAGCACCACCGTCAGGAGCGTGGCGAATCCCAGAAAACGCTGGGCGCGCTCCAGCGCGGTGCGAATCTCGGGGCGGGCGTTGCGCACATCTTCAAGACGTTCTCCGCGACCGAGCCGGGGCTCGACCCAGCGGCGGAATTTCTCCATCTCGGCCGTATCGCCGGCGATGAGCAGGCGATAGGTCACACGCGAACCGGCCTGGATGAGTTCGGTTGCGGCCACATCGTCGAGATGCATCATCAGCCTTGGCGCGACACTGAAGAAATTGATGCCGCGATCCGGTTCCTGCGTCAGGATGGCACCCACCCGCAAGCTGCTGCGGCCGACGCGAACTTCGTCGCCGATCTTCGCCGTGAGCGCGGCAGCCATCCGCTCGTCGAGCCAGACCATGCCGCGTTCGGGCACGGCTCGGGCGGGAATGTCGCCGGCGCCCGCGTTCCGCTTGATCCGGAGTTCGCCGCGCAGCGGATATCCGGCACTGACCGCCTTGATGTCCGCGAGCTGGAATTTTTCACCGGCGGAAACCATGCTCGGGAAAATCCGGGTTTCGGCCACCTTCAGGTTGCGCGTCTTCGCTTCAGCAGCGATCGCCACCGGCCAGGCGTGGTCGGCAATCAACAGCAAATCCGCGCCCAGCATCTGGTGCGCTTCGCGCTCGAGCCCCTGCCGGACGCGGTCGGCAAAGAACCCGACCGCCGTCACCGCCGCCACCGCCACCACCAGTGCCAGCGCCAGCAGGCGCAATTCGCCGGAGCGGTATTCCCGGCCGAGCAGGCGCCAGGCCATGGCTACGACATTCATCGGGCCGACCCATCAATGGTGAGTTCCATGGCTTTCCGACCTCGCTCCGGTTCGGACGTTCGCTTCATGCGCTCCACTCGCGCATCTTCTCGACCGCCTCCTCGACCCGCCGCACGGAAGCCACCTCGATCCCCGAGATGACTTGCCTCGGTTTGTTCGCTTCCGGGATGAGCGCATGCGTGAAGCCAAGCTTTGCCGCCTCCTTGAGACGCTCCTGACCTCGCGGCGCCGGGCGGATTTCACCGGCCAATCCGACTTCACCAAACACTACAAGTTTATGATGCAATGGCTTGTTTCTTAAAGATGAAACAATCGCCAGAAGCACCGCAAGGTCGGCTGCGGGTTCGGTGATGCGAACGCCGCCCACGGCATTGACGAAGACGTCCTGATCGAAACAAACGATTCCCGCATGGCGATGCAGCACCGCCAACAACATCGCCAGGCGTTGCGCTTCCAGGCCCACAGTCAACCGACGCGGGTTGCCGTGCGCCGGGTCGACCAGCGCCTGAATTTCAACCAGGAGCGGACGCGTGCCCTCCTGCGTCACCATGACGCAGGAGCCCGCCACTTCCTGACCATGTTGGGAGAGAAAGAGCGCCGAGGGGTTGTTCACCCCCTTCAGCCCGCGATCGGTCATGGCAAAGACACCCAGTTCGTTCACCGCGCCATAGCGATTCTTGACCGCCCGCACCAGGCGATAGCTGGAATGGGTGTCACCTTCGAAGTAGAGGACGGTATCAACGATATGTTCCAGCACGCGCGGCCCGGCCAGCGCGCCCTCCTTCGTTACGTGGCCGACGAGAACGACGGTGACGCCGGTTTGCTTGGCCAGACGGGTCAATTGGGCCGCGCATTCGCGCACCTGCGCCACCGAGCCCGGCGCGCTGGAGAGCGCATCCGACCAGAGCGTCTGGATTGAATCGATTACCGCCACCTGCGGCTTTTCGGCTTGCAGCGTCGCCAGGATTTTTTCGAGGTTGATTTCGGAGAGCAAGCGCAATTGGCGCGTATCGAGCGCCAGCCGACGGGCGCGCAGCGCGACCTGTTCCGCGGATTCCTCACCGCTTACATATAACGCGCTGTGTGCTGCCGAAAGCGATGCCAGGGCTTGCAGAAGGAGCGTGCTCTTGCCGATGCCCGGATCGCCGCCGATCAGCACGACGCCGCCGGCCACCAGGCCGCCGCCCAAGGCCCGGTCGAATTCGGCGATACCAGTGGACAGGCGTTCGAATTCTCGCGGCTGGATTTCGGAAAGGGTTTGCAGTTTTGCAGGCGGCGCCAACGAGGCGAAGCGATGATCCCCCGGTTTTTCCGCCACCGTTTCCGACAAGGTGTTCCAGGCGCCGCAACCGGGGCATTGCCCCTGCCATTTGGGGCTGGCGCCGCCGCATTCGCTACAAATATAGACAGATTTGCTTTTTGCCATGATGAATCGGAGGATACACTAGGGCGTGTTCACAATCAGCCGGGGAATTGCGTTGGGCCGGTGTGCGTGGGCCGGCTAGGCGCGCGTTGCTGCGAATGGCCGCTCCCTTCGCAAGACGCGCAACAACGCCGGCACCGCACACCGGCCCAACCCGGAGGGCGAGGGGTAGGCAGGCCGCATGGCGGCGTTGCCGCTCGCTGGTGTGGAACGACCACACGGCGCTCGCGGGCGCCTTGCCCTGCAGCCTGCCTACCCCTCGCGCAACCGTCGCCTGATTGTGAACACGCCCTAGGG
>JAPUEC010000193.1 GCA_027492775.1 Rhodocyclaceae bacterium | reverse complement strand
AGGTGTAGGTCATCGCCGTCAGTCCGAGCAAGGTTGCCGCCGACATGTAGTCGCCAGCGATCGCCAGGCCGTTCTGGAAGCCGGTGATGCCGCCGCCGGCGGTATAGAAGTCAGCCGCCGACTTGGTGCGGGCCGCCGCCCACTTGGTGATCCAGAGCGTGCCGCCGACGAAGACGGCGAACATGGCGATGGCCGTCCAGTTGGTGGTTTGTTGCTGGGTCTGGCCGAGGTCGCCGCCGGCGGCGAATACCGCGCCGGCCATCAGCAGCATGAAGGCGAGGAAAAGTCTGGCAAGGGGAGAGTTCATCGACGTTCTCCCTTCACCAGCGCTTCCATGTCGGTATCGAACTCGCTGTTGGCCCGGCGGACGTAGATCCAGGTCACGGCGATGGTGAAGAGGATGACGCCGACGCCCAGCGGAATACCGATCGAGGTCACCATGCCGGCCGAAATCTTCTTCGCCAGCAATTCCTTGTCGAAGGCGATGAGGAGGATGTAGCCGTAATAGCAAATCATCACCAGCGAAATCATCAGGTAGGAGTAGCTGTTGCGCTTCTTGACCAGCCTGAGGAAGTTTGGATTCGCATGAATCCGATCTCTAACCGCGTCGCTCATTTGATGTCTCCTTCGGGGGATATGGTTATGGATGTAACGGTTTGTGACGGCAAGCCTAAGTTCACAGGCTTACGCGCAACTTACTGAAAAATCTTTTTTTGAATCGGGAGAAGAGACGTCCCCGGAGATCGAATATCCGGGCGGCCAAGAGGCTGGTTCAGTCGAAATAGCTGCGCGCGGTCTCGAAGCGAAGGGCGTAATAGGCGTTGTCGAGGCGGTCGATGCGGACTTTGCCGTTGCTGTTCGGCGCATGGACGAAGCGGTCGTCGCCGATGTAGATGCCAACGTGCGACAGCGGTCGGTTGAGGGTGTTGAAAAAGACAAGATCGCCCGGGCGCAGTTCGCCGCGCTCGACGCCGCGCCCGCGCCCGGCGATATCGGCGGCATTCCCCGCAACCTTCAATCCGGCGGCCCGTTCGAACACATAGGACACCATGCCGCTGCAATCCAGCCCGGCCTGCGGGTTCTTGCCGCCGAAGCGGTAGCCGGTATCCACCAGGCTGAGGGCATAAAACACAACTTCCTGCGCCCGCGGGCTGACGGCGGCAGAACGATGCGTGGCGATGCCCGTCGAATCGGAAGGGCGCGGCGTCGGGCTGCCGCAGGCGGCCAAGGCGAGCACGAGGGGAAGGAGAATATGGTGGCGCCACATAACAGAATGCTAAAGCAATTTCTCCAAGCTATGATTCAAGCTAATATTTTTTATAGGGTTTGGCAAGAATGAATCTCGACGAGGCCACGCTTTTACAGACCCGAAGCTTCATTGCCGGCGCCTGGTGCGATGCTCATTCGGGCGCGCGCTTTCCCGTTGCTGATCCTGCCACTGGCGCCGTGATCGCCGAAGTGGCGGATTGCGGCGTAAGCGAAACCCGCCGCGCCATCCAGGCTGCCGCAGCCGCCTGGCTCGAATGGCGGGCGCTGACCGCCAAGCAGCGGGCAGAGGTGCTGCGCCACTGGTTCGACCTGATCACCATCAATGCCGAAGATCTTGCCCGCCTGATGACGGCGGAAGGCGGCAAACCGCTGAGCGAGGCGCGCGCCGAGGTGGCCTATGGCGCTTCCTTCGTCGAGTGGTTTGCGGAAGAAGGCAAGCGCACCTACGGCGAAACCATTCCCTCGCCGGCCGCCGACAAGCGCCTGGTGGTCATCAAGCAGCCGGTCGGCGTCTGCGCCGCCATCACACCCTGGAATTTTCCCATCGCCATGATCACGCGCAAGGTGGCGCCGGCGCTCGCCGCCGGCTGCACGGTGGTGGTCAAGCCGGCCGAGCAGACGCCACTCTGCGCCCTGGCGCTGGCGGCGCTCGGGGCGGAGGCAGGCATCCCAGCAGGCGTGTTCAACGTCGTCACCGGCAGCGCCGCCCAGGCGCCAGCCATCGGCGCCGAACTCGCGGCCAATCCGGCGGTGCGCAAGCTCTCATTTACGGGTTCCACCGAGGTCGGGCGCCTGCTGATGGCGCAGTGCGCGCCGACCATCAAGAAACTTTCCCTCGAACTGGGCGGCAACGCGCCCTTCATCGTTTTCGACGACGCCGACGTCGATGCCGCGGTCGAAGGGGCGATTGCCTCCAAGTATCGCAACGCCGGCCAGACTTGCGTCTGCGCCAACCGCTTGTTGGTACAGGCCGGCATCTACGAACAGTTCGGTCAAAAACTCGCGGCCAGGGTGGCGGCGATGAAAGTGGGCCCCGGCGATGCCGAGGGTGTGGTGCAAGGGCCGCTGATTGATGGGCAGGCGGTCGAAAAGGTCGAAAGCCATGTCGCCGATGCCCTCAACAAGGGCGCGCGGGTGCTGGTCGGCGGCAAGCGCCATGCGCTGGGCGGCAATTTCTTCCAGCCGACGGTGCTGGCGGAAGTGACGCCGGCGATGCGGGTCGCGACCGAGGAGACCTTCGGGCCGGTGGCGCCGCTTTTCCGCTTTCAGACCGAGGAAGAGGCGATCGCCATGGCAAACGCCACCGAATACGGGCTCGCCGCCTATTTCTATTCGCGCGATGTCGGGCGCTGCCTGCGGGTGGGCGAGGCGCTTGAATACGGCATGGTCGGTGTCAACACCGGCGCCATCTCCAACGAAGTGGCGCCCTTCGGCGGCATGAAGCAGTCGGGCATCGGGCGGGAAGGTTCGCGCTACGGGATCGAGGAGTACCTCGAAGTCAAATACCTCTGCTTCGGCATGGCCTGAAGAAAAGCGCGGCGATCACGCCGCGCTTTGATGCGCACCGGCGGCTACAAGCCGTGACGCTTGAACCAGGCCTGCATTTGCTGCCAGGCGCTCTCGGCCTCTTCCTTACGGTAGCTCGGGCGATAGTCGGCGTTGAACGCATGCGGGGCATTGGGAAAGACGACGATTTCGGAGCCCTTGCTGGCGGGGTTTTCGGCGGCTTTCAGCGCCGTGCGCATCTTTTCCACCGTTCCGGGTGGAATCCCCTGGTCCTGGCCAGCGTAGAGGCCGAGCACCGGGGCTTGGAGTTCGCCGACGACGTCGATCGGATGGCGCGGCATCAATTCGCTCGTCTGCCCCACCAACCGGCCGTACCACGCCACCCCGGTCTTGAGCTTGGGGTTGTGCGCGGCGTAGAGCCAGACGAAGCGGCCGCCCCAGCAGAAACCGGTAATCCCGAGGCGCTTGGGGTCGCCGCCATTGCTCGACGCCCAGGTCGCGGAAGCGTCGAGATCGCCAAGCACCTGCGCATCCGGCACCTTGGCGACGATCTGTGTCATCAGGTCGGGGATGCTGGCGTATTTGGAAGGGTCGCCCTGACGCGCATAAAGCTCCGGAGCGATGGCCTGATAGCCGAGTTTGGCCAAGCGCCGGCAAACGTCCTTGATGTGCTCATGCACGCCGAAGATTTCCTGCACCACGAGGATGGTCGGGAAATTCTTGCCCTCCGCCGGCTGGGCGCGATAGGCCGGCATGTCGCCCCCGGCGGCCGGGATTTTCACTTCGCCCGCCAGCAGCCCCTTGTCGTCGGTCTTGATCGCCGTTTGCGCCATCACCGGTTGCACCGCCAGCGCGAAACCGGCGCCGAGACTGGCGACGAGAAAGCTTCGCCGGTCGAAAAGCTGCCCGGGGACAAGGCTGTCAAAATCCGAAAGCTCATTCATTGGGTCTCCTGGTCGAAGAGGAATTGTTTCCGCTACAGGAAGACAGAGGAGCGCTGCAAAGGGTTCCTCCTCTCATGTCGCCGGGACGGTGGAACGACGTGTTGCTTTGCCGTCGCGCAAGGGCAAGGGCGTGTTCACAATCAGCCGGCGAATTGCGTTGGGCCGGTGTGCGTGGGCCGGCTAGGCGCGCGTTGCTGCGAATGGCCGCTCCCTTCGCAAGACGCGCAACAACGCCGGCACCGCACACCGGCCCAACCCCTCGCGCAACCGTCGCCTGATTGTGAACACGGCCTAGGAGCTACAGCAAGACAATATCGAACTGCTCGGGGGAATAGCTTTGTTCTGCCTGCAACGAAACCGGCTTCTCGATGAATTCGGAGAGCAGGGCGAGCGCCGGGGATTCGTCGTCGAGGAAGAGGTCGATGACCGAGGGGCTGGCCAGGATGCGGAACTCCCTGGCGTTGAATTGCCGGGCCTCGCGTAGGAGTTCGCGCAGGATTTCATAGGCCATGGTGCGGGCGCTCTTCACTTCGCCGCGGCCGCCGCAGGTCGGACAAGGCTCGCAAAGCACGTGCGCCAGCGATTCGCGGGTGCGCTTACGGGTCATCTCGACCAGGCCGAGCGCGGTGAAACCGTTGACGGTGAGGCGCGTATGGTCGCGCTCCAGCGCCTTCTGGAACTCCGCCAGGACGGTTTGGCGATGCTCCTCGCTCTCCATGTCGATGAAGTCGACGATGATGATGCCGCCGAGGTTGCGCAGGCGGAGCTGGCGGGCGATGGTGACGGCGGCCTCGAGATTGGTCTTGAATACCGTTTCGTCGAAGTTGCGCACACCGACGAAGCCGCCAGTATTGACGTCGATGGTCGCCATCGCCTCTGTCTGGTCGAAGATCAGGTAGCCGCCCGACTTGAGTTCGACCCGGCGCGAGAGAGCTTTCTGGATTTCTTCCTCGACCCCGCGCAGGTCGAAGAGCGTGCGTTCGCCGGAATAGTGGTCGAGCAGCCCGGCGACGGCCGGCGTGTATTCCTCGGCGAAGGCCTGGAGCTTCTGCCGGGTTTCGCGCGAGTCGACGATGATGGACGCGGTTTCCGGATTGACGAAATCGCGCAATACGCGTTCGGCCAGGGAGAGTTCGCGGTAAAGCAGGGTGGGCGGCCCGGAAACCATGGCCTTGACCCGAATGTCGCTCCAGGTCTTGCGCAGATAGGCGACGTCGGTGGCGAACTCGTCGTCGCTCGCCTTCTCGGCGATGGTGCGGACGATATAGCCGCCCTGTTCGTTCGGCAGCATCAGTGCCAGCAGGCGCTCGCGCAGCGCTTCTCGCTCGGTTTCATCCTCGATGCGCTGCGAGACGCCGATATGCTTTTCCAGCGGCAGGTAAACGAGCATGCGGCCGGCGATGGAAATCTGCGTCGAGAGCCGCGCGCCCTTGGTGCCGATCGGGTCCTTGATCACCTGGACGATGATGCTCTGGCCTTCGGTCAGCACCTTCTCGATCGGTTGTTCCTCGCCGTTTTCGCGCGCCTGGCGAACGTCCGCCACGTGCAGGAAGGCGGTGCGTTCCAGCCCGACTTCGACGAACGCCGATTGCATGCCGGGGAGGATGCGGCAGATGCGTCCCAGGTAGACGTTGCCGACCAGGCCCCGTCCGGCGGTGCGCTCGATGTGCAGTTCCTGCACGACGCCCTGCGCCATGACGGCGACCCGCGTTTCCTGCGGCGTGTAGTTGATGAGGATTTCTTCGGACAAGGCGGCCTGCGATCACGGGTAGAATTTCAAGCTTTCGGATTCTACCCGAAGCCCATGACCAAACCCGAACTCCTTGCCCCCGCTGGCTCACTTGCCATGCTTCGCACCGCCTTCGCCTTCGGCGCCGATGCGGTCTACGCCGGCCAGCCGCGCTATTCGCTGCGCGTGCGCAACAACGATTTCGGCACCCTGGATGCGTTGGCCACGGGCATCGCCGAGGCGCGTGCCGCCGACAAGCGCTTCTATGTGGTCAGCAACATCTTTCCGCACAATGCCAAGCTGGTGACCTATCTCGAGGATATGGCGCCGGTGGTGGCGTTGAAGCCCGACGCCCTCATCATGTCCGACCCCGGCCTCATCGACATGGTCCGCGAGCAGTGGCCGGAGCAGGCGGTGCATCTTTCCGTCCAGGCCAACACGGTGAATTGGGCGGCGGTGCGTTTCTGGCAGAAGATGGGCGTCTCGCGGGTCATCCTCTCGCGCGAACTGTCCCTGGATGAAGTCGCTGAGATCCGCCAACGTTGCCCCGACATCGAGCTCGAAGTCTTCGTGCATGGCGCGCTTTGCATCGCTTATTCCGGACGCTGCCTGCTTTCGGGCTATTTCAATCACCGTGATCCCAACCAGGGGACCTGCACCAACTCCTGCCGTTGGGACTACAAGGTGTTGCAGCAGAGCGAGCGGCCCGAGGAACAAATGCCGATCGAGGAAGACGAGCATGGCACCTACATCCTCAACTCGAAGGATTTGCGCGCCATCGAGCATGTCGGGCGGCTGACCGAGATCGGCGTCGATTCGCTCAAGATCGAAGGGCGCACCAAGAGCCCGTATTACGTTGCCCGCACCTGCCAGGCCTATCGCCGGGCGATCGACGATGCCGCCGCCGGGCGGGCCTTGGCGCCGGAACTGCTGTCCGGGCTGGAGGCGCTGGCCAATCGCGGTTACACCGACGGTTTCTTCCAGCGCCACCACGATCAGGATTATCAGAACTACCTCAAGGGCCATTCCGAATCCGATCTCAGCCGCTATGTGGGCGACGCGACCGGATTCGACGCGGCACGCGGCTTGATGGCGGTGAAGGTCAAGAACCGTTTTTCGCTCGGCGACCGGATGGAAGCGGTGCATCCGGGCGGCAATGTGGAATGGGTGCTGGGCCGCATGGAGAATGCGGAGGGAAGCCCCGTCGACGTCGCCCCCGGCATCGGCCACCGCGTCTGGGTTGACCTCCCGGCGGCGCTCGAGGGCGCTTTCCTCGCGCGCTTCACAACCGAAGCCTGAAATCGCGCGCTGTTAGAATTCCGGCTCTTTCCCCCAACGCCACCAAAAAAACATGGACACCCTGCTTCTCATTAAAGCGCTCATCCTCGGCATCGTCGAAGGATTGACCGAATTCCTGCCCATTTCCTCCACCGGCCATTTGATCCTCGCCGGCGACCTGCTTGATTTCAACGACGACCGCGGCAAGCTCTTCGAGATCGTCATCCAGTCCGGCGCCATCCTGGCGGTGGT
>JAPUEC010000192.1 GCA_027492775.1 Rhodocyclaceae bacterium | reverse complement strand
CGAGGTCAACAAGATGCTGAGAAAGCCCGGCGAACTTCAGCCCTTCAAGGAGTAATTCGTAGGCCGGCCGCTCTTGGTGATGCCGCGCTGGGTCACCAGATCTCGCCAGCGCCAGTAAAGCCGGCTGCCCAGCAACAGGGTGAGAATGGCGGCGTAGAGGGCTGGCTGCGTGATGTCAATTTTCACCATCCACCAGTAGTGCACCACCGCCAGGATTGAAATCGCATAGACCGCGCGATGCAGGCTTTGCCAGCGCCGGCCGCCCAGGCGCCGGATCATGGCGTTGTTCGAGGTGGCGGCCAGAGGAATGAGCAGTACGAAAGCGGTGAAGCCGACGGTAATGAAGGGCCGCTTGAGAATATCGGCAAGGATCGCCGCCCAGTCGAAGAACTGATCCACCCAGATGTAGCAAACCACGTGCAGCAGCGCATAGAAAAAGACGAACAATCCCAACATGCGGCGCAGGCGCAACAGCCAATGCCAGCCGGAAATCCGGCGCAGCGGCGTCACCGTGAGGGTCAATAACAGCATGCGCAGCGCCCAGTCGCCCAAGCCGCGGATCACCGCTTCAATGGGATTGGCGCCGAGGTTGTCGGTAAAGATTCCATAGACGAGATGCGCCAGCGGCAACAGGCAGGCAAGGAAAAGCACCGCCTTGATGGCGGTCAATTGTTTGGGGCTCGGTTGCAATCCCGGCGCCAGGCGATTGGCCTGGGACAGATCAGAAGTTGGCACGCAGATCCATCCCGGTATAAAGCTGCGCCACCTGGTCGCCGTAGCCGTTGAACATCAGCGTCTTGCGCTTCAGGAATTCCCCGATACGGCGCTCGGTCGCCTGACTCCAGCGCGGGTGGCTGACCGTTGGATTCACATTGGAATAGAAACCGTATTCCTGCGGTTGCGCCTTGTTCCAGGCGGTGGCGGGCATCTTCTCCACCAGCCGGATGCGGACGATCGACTTGGCGCTCTTGAAGCCGTACTTCCAGGGCACGACAAGGCGGACCGGGGCGCCGTTCTGCTTGGGCAGTTCCTCACCGTAGAGGCCGACCGCCATCAACGTCAGCGGATGCAATGCCTCGTCCAGGCGCAGGCCTTCGACGTAAGGCCAATCCAGGCTCGACAAGGCGCCGCCGCCGGACATGATGTTGCTGTCGAACAGCGTCTGGAACTCGACGAATTTGGCGCTTCCCTGCGGCTCCACTTGCTTGAGCAGCGCAGATAGCGGAAATCCCGCCCAAGGGATGACCATGGACCACCCCTCGACGCAGCGCAGCCGGTAAATCCGTTCCTCAAGGGGAAACTGCTTGAGCAAATCGTCGATGGCGAACACCTTGGGCTTTTTGAGCAGCCCTTCCACGCTCACCGTCCACGGCCGGGTCTTGAGGCGGTCGGCATAGCGCGCCGGGTCTCCCTTGTCGGGACCGAATTCGACGAAATTGTTGTAATTGGTAATGTCGCGCAGGGAGTTGGCTTTTTCGTCGGTGCTGAAGGCGCTTTTGGCCAAGCCCTGGAATCGTCCGGTCGCCCAGGATGCCGCGCCAGGCATTGTCAGCAGAGCCCCGAATCCAGCCGCCTTCATCAAGGCGCGACGCTTTTCGAAGAGATGCCGCGGCGTTATTTCCGAGGGTGCGATATCGAGCGGTGTTTTACGGGTGATGAGCATGACGACTCCCTTTTTGGCGACGACCAACAGCGGAAGACCAAACTCGCGCGAACACGTCGTGCCCGTCCGACCAACCGCTGCCCCCGAGCGGTTGGAGCATCAAACACCATTAGAGTTCGATGAAGGACGGATATCCGGATGGCGCCGGCGTAAGGCGCCGCAGCCTATTTGAGGAGCCGGCCGCCCGCGCCGATGACCACGACTTCGACGAACTTCGAGCCGGAGCGGTTCTTGGGGGAAAACTCGACGGTAAAGCCGCCGACATCGACCTTGCCCAGCGATTGCAGCGTTTGGGTCACCTTGCTGGCCGATGGATTCTTGCCGGCGCGCTTCAAGGCTTCGGTCAGCACGCGCGCACCGATGTACTCCTCGAAAACGGCGTAGGTGATGGCGGCATCCTTCGGCGCGTACTGCGCGAAATCGCGCTGGAATTCCTTGAGCAGCGGCGAAACGCCCGAGAAGGGATAGGGCACGATCTGGGTAATGCCCATGCCGCGCACGGCGTCGAGGCCGGCGATCTTGACCATTTCCGTGGTATCGACCACGGAAACGTTGAGCATGATGCCGCCGCCACCGACCTCGCGGTAACCCTTGGCGAACAGCGCCGCGCCGCGCGTGGTGGCCACCATGATGACGGCCTGGGGTTTTGCTTCGGCAATGGTCTTGACCGCTTCCGTCAAATCCGGCTTGGCCAGCAGGTACTTGCCGCGGGCAACGATCTGGATACCGAGTTTTGCGGCGGCCGCTTCGAAACTCGCCAGGCCGACGTAACCGAAGGAATCGTCCTGATAGAGAATCGCCGCCCGCTTGACGCCGAGCGTGGCGATATGGTCCGCCATATAGGCGATTTCGTCGGCGTAGCTGGCGCGGATATGGAAAAGCGACGGATTGGCCGGGCCATGCAGCGAAGGGCTGCCAGAATACGGCGCAACCATGGAGACGCTGTTCTTTTCCAGCACGCCGTCCTTGAGCAATTCCGTCAGCGTCACCGCACCGAGATAGCCGATGAGCGCGGCGGGGCGCTCCTTGGCGATGAGGTCCTTGGTGTGCTGGATGGTTTCCGGAATATTGAAGGTGTCGTTGACGACGACGTGCTTGATTTTCTCGCCATTGACGCCGCCCTGGCTATTGACCCGATCAAACCAGATCTTGGTGCCGAGGACGATCTGCTGGCCGGCATTGGCCATGATGCCCGTCATCGGCGCGATCTGGCCGACGACGATATCGGCCTGGGCAGGCATGGCGAGTAGCGCCCAGAGACACAAACCGAGCAATTGGAGACAGCGGCGCGGGCGAGCGGAAAGCATGACCAACATGGGAAATTCTCTCTTCCAGATGACTCTCGCCGGGGGGCTGATTTATTTTTTGTGCAGCGCCGCATTCTATCGGCGCACCGCCGCAAGCACAAGGCGTGGCGGGGCCCGTAATTATCCCATCCGCAACATCCGGCCACCGCGCGTTGGTCCGAAGGCAAGCTTGACGCTGCATGGGGCAGCCGATACATTCTTCCGACATCTTCCAAGCGTCTTCCACGACGCTTCAATTTCAGGCGGAATCCATGCTCGGCAAAAAAATCTGGCACTTCAAGACTGACGACCGCGACGGCATGACGGAAGGACTCGCCATGGTGGTCGTGAATGGCAAATACGGTTTCGTCGACATCACCGGCACCATCGTTATCGAACCGCGCTTCGACCGTGCGTGGCCCTTCGAAGGCGGGCGCGCGAAAATCGAATTGAACGGCAAGCAGGGGTTCATCGACAAGGTGGGCAACGTCGTCGTCGAGCCCAGGTTCGAAGACATTTCCACTTTCAACGAAGGTATGGCGACCTTCACGACCGAAGGCAAGACCGGATATGTCGATGCCCAAGGCGCCCCCGCCATCGCCGGCGCCTTCGATGAAGCCTGGCCGTTCTTCGAGGAGGTCGCCCGCGTCAAGCAGGATGGCTGGTGCTTCTATATCGACAAGACCGGCAAACCGGCTTTCGAGGGCAAATTCGCGGACGCCTGGTCGTTCTGCGAGGGGCTGGCGGCGGTGCAGATCGACAACCGCTGGGGGTTCATCGACCATCGCGGCGAGTTGGTCATTCCGCCCGTATTCGACGATGTCAGTTCCTTCGACGGCGGTTTGGCGCGGGTGGTCAAGGACGGCAAAGGTTTTTACATCGACCGATCGGGCCGCTTCGTCAAGGCGTAACGCGCATCTCGGTTTCCCGCCCGCGGGCCCAGCACAAAACAAAAAACCCGCCGCAGCGGGTTTTTTTGTTGGCGGGAGGCTGGGATCAGAAAACGACGCCCATTTCCGCAACCGCCTTCGGCAGGTAGATTTCCACTGGCATCGCGGTCGCCGGGTTGCCTTCCGGTGCGAGCAGCGGGAAGGTCACCGCCAGAGTTGAATCAACGGCGTGGCGATTGAGCGAGTGCTTCTTCGCCGGGACCCAGGTCAAGTTCGCGGTGGTGTCGAAGTTGGCCATGCCCAGCATGTCGGCGGAACCGATGTAAGCGCGAGTGGCGGTGACATTGGCGGGAACGATGCCGTTCATGCCGAAGCTCACGAACTTGGTACCGGCATACCAGGCACTCTGGCCGGCGTTCTTCATTTTCCACAGGGCATTGATGTAATCCCACACGCCCTTGCTGTGACCAATGATCAGTTTCGGGCGAGCGCCCTTGGAATACAGTGTGTAGATTTTTTCGGACGACAGAATTCCGGGAACGTAGGCGCCGCTGGCGAACGAATTCCACTTGTTGGCGCTGCCGTTGGCCAAGCCGATCATGACGTCATAGCTCAGCTCATAGCCGCCCTGCCCTGCGACGATGCCGGCAACCGGCACATTGAGGATATTGGCCGCCTGCTTTGCCATTGCCAACGCGCCCAGGGGGCTGCTGCCAACGCCGGCGATGACCAGCACCTTGACCTGATTGGTGATCACCATGTTTTCGGCGGTTGTACCGGTGGTGACGCCGTTCTGGTTGGGCTTGGCCACGACCACGGCGCCGCGGGGAAGCCAGTCGTAGGTGGCGTACAAGCCGCCCCAGTAGCCGCATACGGCATAGCGGTCGGAGCTGCTCACCGGCGCGACGTCGTAGTAGAGGTGATCCCACATGGTCAATGTGGTGTAAGCCGCCCACGCGTTCGAAAGCGGGGTGAATACCAGCGCCGCAAAGGCTGCGAGGAGGTAATACAGTTTGAATTTTTTCATGCTTGTCTCCGGGTTTTCGGGTGAAGGTTTTTGCTCCGACGGACCCATTCCAGCACTCGGGTTTGAGACTGTATTGGAGGGCTAACCCCAATTGACAAGCGATTAATTTTGTGAACCAAAAAATGATGACGATATTTCTTGCTTGGAATTATTCATTCATCATTAGCACGTACACATCAAGAAAAGGTACTATCTCCTTGAATATATTTATATTCAATCCTATTACCTAGGACATAGTATTGGAGCCCCAAAAAGTGGTTGCCGAAATGCATCAATTGTTGGCGGGATAGTTCTTCAAGCCATTTCCTCCCTATTCGGGGAGCCCATTTTTGCGTGTCAACCGATCCAAAAATCTCAAATTCAGCCCGAAAAAATGCAACCTGTGGCAGGAAGCCGTCGTCTTCCGAAGAATTGATAGCGTTTTTTTGCCCGGCCTTGGGAAAAATGCCCGAATCGCGGCGGGAGTTTACGATTGCGCCGGCAATGCGGCGATCCATGCCGCATAACCGCCCTTGAGCGGCCGAACCGAGCGATAGCCGCGTTCGAGCAGGAGATGCGCCGCCTTGATCGCGCCGGCATCCTGGGGGCAGGCGCACATGGTGACGATGGACTGGTCCCGAGGCCAATCCCGCACGGCATCGGCCAACCGGTCGAAATCGACGCGGGTCGCGCCGACGACCGGCCCGGTTTCGGTCGCCATGGTCTCGCCGCGCAGATCGAGGAAGAGGAGTGGTTCGCCGGCCGCCAGGATTTCCAGCAGGGCTTGCGGAGTGATGTGCGGCAGCCCCGCCATTTTCACGAAGCGGTATTTTTGCCAGAGCTTCCAGCCGATCCACACCGCCAGAATAGCGACGACGATCAGAACCGCACTTCCCGCATTCCTTTCCAGTATGCCGATGAGTGCCTGCACTTCGTCGCGGAGCAGCCAACCCGCGCCCAAGGCGAGACCAGCCCACAACGCCGCGCCCAGAGCGGCGGCGCCCAGGAACCCCGGCAACCGGAGATGCAAGGCGCCGGCGATGGGCGGCGCCACCGTCGAGAATCCGGGAATGAACTTGGCGACGACGAGCGAGGCGAGCCCCCAACGCACGAAGCGGGCTTCGGTCTGGCTGACGCAGGAACCTGGATTGATCGATAGCCGACACAAGCCCGAGAGCACGCGGTAGCCGAAGGCGCGGCCGGCGAGATACCACATCCAGTCGGCGATGACCGAGGCGGCAATGGCCACCCCCAACAGAAAGACGAGTTTTCCCGGCGCGGCGGCGAGGCTTCCCGCCAGCAGCAAGGTCGGCACCGCGGGCACCGGGAGGCCAGCCTGCTGCAGCCAGACATTGACGAAGACGACCCAGGCCGCGTCACGCTGGAGCGCTTCGCTGACCTGGGAAATTTCCATTCGCCGCTACCTTTCCCGGGCTGCTCGCCCGCCGCTGCATCCATTCCGGCAAACCGCCGGCATCATCATGACTTGTCGAGCCGGCTCACGACGGCCGCCTCGAACCTGCCGGCCTGGTAATCCCGCAGCGTCTGCTGGATTTCCTCCGGCGTATTCATCACGAAGGGGCCGTACTGCGCAATGGGCTCGTTCAGCGGCCGGCCGGCGATGATCAGCAGGCGTGCCGCCTCGGCGGCCTCGATGTACACCGTCGCGCCGCTGTTGGCGAGAATCGCCATATTACGATCCGTCACCGGGGTTCCGGCGATGTTGGCCTCGCCACGATAGACGTAGACGAACGCATTGTGTTCCGCCGGAATCTCCTGCGTGAAACGGCTACCGGCCGGCATATGGACGTCCAGGTAAAGCGGCGCCGTATCCGGGCGCTGCACCGCGCCGGCGACCCCGCCGCTTTCGCCGGCGATGACGCGCACCGTCGCGCCCCCGGCGGTCGTGTATTCGGGGATGGCGGCGGCCGGAATATCGCGGTAAGCCGGCGCCACCATCTTGTGCTTGGCCGGCAGGTTGAGCCAGAGCTGGAAGCCCTCCATCAGGCCTTCATCCTGTTCCGGCAATTCGGAATGGATCAGGCCGCTGCCCGCCGTCATCCACTGCACGCCGCCGGGGCCGAGCAATCCTTCGTTGCCGGCGCTGTCGCGATGACGCATGCGGCCGGCGATCATGTAGGTCACCGTTTCGAAGCCGCGATGCGGATGGTC
>JAPUEC010000191.1:764-7046 GCA_027492775.1 Rhodocyclaceae bacterium | reverse complement strand
TGAACGATTGCGAGTGCCAACCGGCGCTTTCAACCGGCTTGCCGATCACGCTCCAGGGCATCGACGCGCGTTTCCAGGGCTTTCAATCTCTCCTGGGCCCGGGCGAGCAATTCGGCCTGGATGTCGAATTCCTCGCGTGTCACCAAGTCGAGATTGGCGAAAAAGCCGGCGAGCGCGGCCTTGATGTTTTTCTCGATGTCCTTGGCCGGGCTTGCCGCCAGGAAGGCGCTCATTCTTGCGTTCAGTTCTTCAAACATTTTGGGGTCGATCATGTTTTTCTCCAGTGGCCCGGAAAACCAAGGTATGGCCTCGTTTGCACAGCGATCACGCGACGCTCGGCTGGGTTCAGGGCAAGGCACTCGCGAGCGCAGTGCAATCATTGTACACAAGCGAACCATAACGCCGCCATGCGGGCTGGCCGAGGGCCCGCCCTCCCGCACGGCGTCCAGTCGGCGACCGGCGCCTGCGCTTATCGGCTCGATAAGGTGGAGGTCTTCGCCTGCGCCTGATGGGTGGCCTGTCCTCGTCTGAGAGCGGAGCAAGTTCAGGGGTTGCGGCCGCAATCTTCAGCGCCGCCAGCGCCATCGCTCCCGCTATGGTGCGTTTCTTGGGTTTTGGCGCACCAGCTTAGTGCAAGAATGCCTTCTGGATGCGCTCAATGATATTCCAAGCCATTGTTTCATTTATGTTTATCGCCCCTGGCACAGGTCGTGCTGTTGGGTTGCTGCAAACCTTTTTTTCTTGTCTGGAGAGATACGATGATCACTAAGAAAACCGTTGCTGCACTTGCCCTACTTGCTGCGGCTTCCGTCCCTGCCCTTGCGCAAACCGCCGCTCCGGCTGCGCCTGCTGCTCCGGCCAGTCCGCACACCTTTACCGGCAATGTCACGCTGGCGTCCGATTACATTTTCCGCGGCATCAGCCAGACCCAGCACAACCCGGCCATTCAGGGTGGTTTCGACTATAGCCATTCGAGCGGCCTGTATCTTGGCACCTGGGCTTCGAACGTTTCCTGGGTTCAAGACGGAGGTTTCAAGACCGGCAGCAGTATGGAATGGGATTTCTACGGTGGTTACAAGCTGCCCATGGGCGACTTCACCCTCGACCTCGGTGCGCTCCAGTATTACTACCCGGGCAAGGGCACCGGCATTGCCACCCTTCCCAACACCAACTCGACCGAGCTCTACGTCGGCCTGAGCTGGAAGTTCCTGACGCTCAAGTACAACCATACCGTCTCGAAGAACCTGTTCGGCTGGTACAACGCCACCACCAACAAGAGCACCGAAGGCAGCGGCTACTGGGATCTTTCCGCCAACTATGACGTCGGCAGCGGCTGGGGTGTTCAAGGGCATGTCGGTCACCAGACCATCAAGCATTTTGGCGCCGCGTCCTATACCGATTGGAAACTGGGCGTGACCAAGGACTTGGGCTTTGGCACCGTTGGCCTGGCTTATACCGGCACGGACTCCAAGGGCAAATGCACGCCGGTTCAGCAAGCCTATTGCTTCGGTACCGTCGGTGCCGGCGCCAAGGATGTTGGTGACGACCGCCTGGTGCTGACCTTCAGCAAGACGTTCTGATCACCTGATTCATCAACCCCTCCGGCGACCCGGCCGGAGTCGGAGGGGTAATCGACAAATCATAACTGTGAGGTATGACTCATGAAATTCGTAACCGCCATCATCAAGCCCTTCAAGCTTGACGAAGTGCGTGAAGCCTTATCTGCGATCGGCGTGCAAGGCATCACCGTCACTGAAGTGAAAGGTTTCGGCCGGCAAAAAGGGCACACGGAGCTCTATCGCGGCGCCGAGTATGTCGTCGATTTTCTGCCCAAGGTGAAGGTCGAGGCGGCCATCAAGGCTGAAATGCTCGACCAGGTCATCGAGGCCATCGAAAAGGCGGCCGCCACCGGCAAGATCGGCGACGGCAAGATTTTCGTCTTCGACATCGAGCAAGTGATCCGTATCCGTACCGGCGAGACCGGCGAAGATGCCCTTTAAGGAGCCTCAAAAATGAAACGCTTAATTGCCTTGATCGCCTTGCTGGGAGCCGTTTCTCTCGGCGCCCCGGCCTGGGCGGAAGAAAAATCCGTCACCGCCGCGCCGTCGGCATCGCCCGCGGCTACTGCGCCCGCTGCCGCAACCGTGGCAGCACCGGTTGCCGCCCCGGCAGCGCAAGCAGCCACGCCGGCCGCCGCTGCCCCGGCCGCTGCTCCCACTGTCAATAAGGGGGACAACGCCTGGGTGATGGTTTGCGCCGCCCTGGTCATCCTCATGTCCATCCCCGGCTTGGCCTTGTTCTATGGCGGCCTGGTACGATCCAAGAACATGCTGTCGGTGCTGATGCAGGTATTCACTGTGTTCTCGCTGGTGACCGTGCTCTGGGTCGTCTATGGCTACTCCCTGGCCTTCACTGAAGGAGGCGCTTACCTCGGCGCGTTCGATAAGCTCTTCCTCAAGGGCATCACCCCGGATTCAGTCGGTGCGACCTTCTCCAAGGGCGTGGTGATCTCGGAATACGCCTTCGTGATCTTCCAGGGCGCGTTCGCGGCCATTACCTGCGCGCTGATCGTCGGGTCCTTTGCCGAACGCATGAAGTTTTCGGCGGTCCTGCTCTTCACCGTCATCTGGTTCACTCTGTCCTACCTGCCCATGGCGCACATGGTGTGGTACTGGGCTGGCCCGGATGCCTATACCGACGCTGCGGCCGCGGAAAAGGCCACCGCCACGGCAGGCTTCCTGTTCCAGAAGGGCGCGCTCGACTTCGCCGGCGGCACGGTGGTGCATATCAACGCCGCGATCGCCGGCCTGGTGGGTGCCTACCTGGTTGGCAAGCGTACTGGTATCGGCAATGTTTCAATGGCGCCGCATAGCCTGACCTTCACCATGATCGGCGCTTCCCTGCTGTGGGTGGGCTGGTTCGGGTTCAACGCCGGTTCTGCGCTCGAAGCGAGCGGCGGTTCGGCCTTGGCCATGGTCAACACCTGGGTTGCGACGGCTTGTGCGGCGCTCTCCTGGATGTGCGTGGAATGGATGATCAAGGGCAAGCCCTCGATGCTGGGTGCGGCTTCAGGTGCGGTTGCCGGTCTGGTTGCGATCACCCCGGCCGCAGGCTTCGTCGGTGTCATGGGCGCTATCGTCATCGGCCTGCTGGCCGGCATGCTCTGCCTGTGGGGTGTCAATGGCCTCAAGAAGCTGCTCGGGGCCGACGACTCGCTCGACGTCTTCGGCGTTCATGGCGTGGGCGGTATTCTCGGCGCCATCCTGACCGGCGTGTTCGTTTCGCCGTCGCTCGGCGGTACCGGTGTCTATGATTACGTGGCCAACAAGGTCGGTGACTTCGACATGTCCGCCCAACTCATCAGCCAGCTCTGGGGCGTGGGTACGGTCATCGTCTGGTCGGGCGTGGTTTCCTTCATCGCCTACAAGCTGGTCGACATCATCATCGGTCTGCGCGTGCCGGAAGACGAAGAACGCGAGGGTCTGGACCTGACCTCCCACGGAGAATCGGCCTACCACGTTTGATTGCTGTGTGTCTCTCCCCCTTCGGGCGCCGGTCGGCGCCCGTTTTTTATTGAAGGGAGGAAAGGAGGGCGCGAGGAGCGCCTGACCGCGGGCTAGCGGAAGACGACGGTCTTGTTTCCGTGCGTCAGGACACGGTCTTCGAGGTGATAGCGCAGGCCACGGGCAAGCACGGTTTTCTCGATGTCCTTGCCGTAGCGCACCATGTCCTCGGGAGAATCGGAATGATCGATGCGGATGACGTCCTGCTCGATGATCGGCCCGGCATCGAGTTCCGGCGTGACATAGTGGCAGGTCGCCCCGATCAGCTTGACGCCGCGTTCGTAAGCCTGATGGTAGGGCTTGGCGCCGGCGAACGAGGGCAGGAAAGAGTGATGAATGTTGATGATACGGCCGCCCAAGGCCTCGCAGAGCTCCGGCGAAAGGATCTGCATGTATCGGGCCAGCACCATGCAATCGGCCTCAACCTCTTCGAACAGGCGCAGGATTTCCGCGTAGGCGGCCGCCTTGTTGTCAGGTTTTACCGGAATGTGATGGAAAGGGATGCCGTGCCACTCGACGAAGCCGCGAAAGGTCTCGTGGTTGGAGACGACACAGGGGATTTCGATGTCCAGTTCCTTGGCTTGCCAGCGGGCCAGCAGGTCGTAGAGGCAATGCTCCTGCTGTGAGACCAGCACCATCACGCGTTTCTTGACGGCGCTGTCGCTCATCCGCCAGCGCATTTGCAGCGGCTCGGCAACATTGCGGCGGAAACGTTCGCAGAATTCAGCCACCGGGAAGGGCAGCGAATCCGCCTTGATCTCGACGCGCATGAAGTATTGGCCGGTGATGGCGTCGGCGTGGTAGCTCGATTCGAGAATCCAGCCGCCGTGCTCCGCGATGAAGCCGGAGACCTTGGCGATGATGCCGACCTGATCCGGACAGGAAGCGCTGAGCGTATAGAAGCGGCCGCGATGCATAGATGAGCAGTATGAGAGGTGGTTGGAAAGGTGCGCTTCAGGCCTTGGCGAAAGCCTTGTCGATCTCGGCGCGAAGCTCGGCGTAGTTCATGGTCACCGGATACTGCGGGAATTCGCGAATGACGCTTTCCGGCGGATGGAACAGGATTCCGGCGTGCGCTTCGCCGAGCATGGCGGTGTCGTTGTAGGAATCCCCAGCGGCGACGACGCTGAAATTGAGTTCCTTCAGGTGCCGGACCGCTTGGCGCTTTTGATCCGGCAGGCGCAGCCGATAGTTGGTCAGCATGCCCTTGGCGTCGGCCTCAAGCGAATGGCAGAACAGCGTCGGCCAGCCGAGTTGGCGCATGAGCGGGTGGGCAAATTCGTAGAAGGTGTCGGAAAGGATGATGAGCTGGTAACTGGCGCGCAGTTCATCGAGGAATTCGCGGGCGCCGGGCATCGGGCCCATGTCGGCGATTACCTTTTGAATGTCCGGCAGGCCGAGGCCGTGTTCGCGCAGGATGTTGAGGCGATAGGTCATCAGCTTGTCGTAGTCCGGCTCATCGCGCGTCGTGCGTCGGAGTTCCGGGATGCCGGTGCGCTGGGAAAATTCGATCCAGATTTCCGGGACGAGCACACCTTCGAGGTCGAGACAGACGATTTGCACGGAGTTCCCCTGGCGGGCGGATGAACGAAAGCCGGGATTTTACCGCATCGGCTGGCGATGCCGAAGGCTTCCGGTTGGCGGCAGGCCGTCGGGCGCTGGGCGTCTGCCGAGCGTCCTTAATGCGCGAGGCGCCGTATCGGCCCGGAATATATTGTGGTGTTCAGATAGAATCAGTCATGTCGGGTCAACTCTCTTCCTCATGATCAAAAAGATCGGAATCGACCAACTCAAGCCGGGGATGTATGTCCACGACCTCAATTGCGGCTGGCTCGATCATCCTTTTCTGAAAAACAGCTTTTCGGTCGATAAGGAGCAGACGATCGAGAAGATTCGCGCCATTGGTGTCCGCGAACTCTATATCGACACGGAAAGGGGCCACGACGTCTCGGCGGCCCGGACGCAGCAGGAGGTCAACGAAGAACTCGACCGTCGCATGCTGGAGCTGGCCGAAAACCGCACCGGCATCGGCCTTTCCGCTTCCGTGAGCGAGGAAAGCGCCCGCGCCCGGCGCATGCATGGTGAAGCCAACCGCATCGTTCGCGGCATGATGGAAGACGTGCGTATGGGCGCCCAGATCGAGATCGAGCGCGTCGAGCCCATGGTGGAAAGCATGGTCGATTCCATTTTCCGCAATCAGGATGCACTGCTACCGCTGGCCCGGCTCAAGAACCACGACAACTACACCTTCCAGCACTCGGTCAGCGTTTGCGCCTTGCTGGTGGCCTTTGCGCGGTCGGCCAAGCTGCCGCGCGAGACCATCCGGGAAATCGGCATGGGCGCCTTGCTGCATGACGTGGGAAAAGCGAAGCTGCCCGACGCCATCCTCAACAAGCCGGGCAAGCTGACCGACGAGGAATTCGATGTGGTGCGGACGCATGTGCGCCAGGGCATGGATATCCTGCGGGCAAACAGCAAGATTTCCGACACCGCCCTGCGCGTGGTGGGCGAGCACCATGAGCGCTTCGACGGCAGCGGCTATCCCGAGCACAAGAGCGGCGAGGGCATTTCCGTCTATGGGCAGATGGCCGCCATCGTCGACGTCTACGATGCCATTTCGTCGGAGCGGGTCTATCACAAGGGAATTCCGCCGACGCTGGCGCTGAAGAAGCTGCTCGAGTGGAGCGAGCACCACTTCAACCCCTCGCTGGTGCAATCC
>JAPUEC010000191.1:0-754 GCA_027492775.1 Rhodocyclaceae bacterium | reverse complement strand
TTCATCCGCACGGTCGGCATCTATCCCACGGGCGCCCTCGTCCGTCTCGAAAGCGGCCGATTGGGCGTCGTCATCGAACAAAACGAGCGCAGTCTGCTCGAACCGGTAGTGCGGGTGTTCTATCGCGCCGACAAGCATTACTACATTCCGCCCGAGATCGTTGATCTCGCCAAGACGCAGGACCGCGTCGCCAGTTTTGAAGCGTATGAAAAATGGAACATAGATCCTTATGCCTGGCTGCCGGGCTGATGCTCGGCCTCTGCTGCTCGTCCCTCGGGGTCGCCGCCGACGTGCCCGACGCCGCAGCGGAACTTAGCGCGACCTGGGAAAACCGTCTGCGCGACGCCAAGGCCTTGCAAAAGGAGGGCAAGGCGAAGAAGGCCGAGTCCAAGAAACGCTATGAAGCCGACAAGAAGGCCTGCTTCAAGAAATTCCGCGTCACCGATTGTCAGGAAGAAGCCCGCAAGCGCCATCTTGTGGCGACCAACGAGGCGCGCCGGATCGAAAACCGGGGCCTCGCGGAGGAGCGCGAGGTCAAGAAGGAGCGCCTGGCCGACAAGGACGCGAAGCGGGCCGCCGAGGCGCCGGAACGCGAGGTGGATTTGAAGGAACGTGAAGCGGACACCGCCGCCGAACGGGCGGAAATGGAGGCAAAACGCGAAAAGAAACTGGCGGACAAGGCCAGGAAGGCAGCGGAAGGCGAACGCCGCCATGCCGAGGAAGCGGCGCGCCGGCAAAAGAAACACGAGAAACA
>JAPUEC010000190.1 GCA_027492775.1 Rhodocyclaceae bacterium | reverse complement strand
CATCGACGCGTGTGACGCGGCCAAACAGCAATTCGCGCATCTGATAGATCACCGGCAGACCGAGGCGCCCGAAACACTCGGCCAGCGGATAGGGGCCGGGGGAAGCGCCGACCACGACCACGACATCCGGCCGCATCCGCGCCGCCGCTTCCTGGCAAGTTGCGTCGTTCATCCAGCCGCGGTAGGTCGGATAACCGTTAACCGTATCGACCGTGCACCGATGATTCGCGAGCTTGGCTTTGACCCGGTTGGCCAGCCAAGCCATGCCGCCACGCTCCGTCGCCGCCAGCACGGCCACCGAATGCCCGCGCGCCTTCAGGTCGCGGCACAACTCATGGGTCGAAATCAATGCGCCGCCGGTGCGGTGCGGCAAGTAGGCATGCGATGCTGCAAAGAGAATTTTCACTCCCGGGCCCTCGTAAAACGCCCCGGTCGACCGCAGTCGGCCGAGAGTGCGGCTGCAGGCGCTTGGGATCGCTCCATCAGGACATTCGGCGCAAAGTTAAAAGGCGCCGGGTGCCCGACCGAATAATATGACATAGGCAATACAATGCATGTTGAGGTGGTTTTTGTGACCGGCGTATTGCACTTAAAGTTTCCTATTGGCGCGGATTTCAAGCCATATTGTTGCGTGCGCTATCGCACATATCGTCGCGAAAATCAGCGAGATACAGCATCCGCCTTCAATTTGAAATTTTTACGGGTGGGCGCATGGCGGATCGCAAGCGGATCGCGGCTAGACGCCGCGCGATGCCTCGTGGGATGTCCCGGCGCTTACATCTGCCGAAAAAGATGCGCGTAACTGCGGCTGACGGGCAGCAGTTCAGAACAGTCCTTGAGCTGTAGCGTCACCCGGCCCAGCGCGTCGTGCCGCGCAGCGGCGATCTGGCGCACATTGACCAGCGTGCCGCGATGGATCTGCCAAAAGTGTTCCGGATCGAGTTGCTCGACCAGTTCCTTGATCGTGGTCCGGATCAGCAGCTCTGCGTCGCGGGTATGGACGGCGGTGTATTTGTCGGTAGCCTGGAAGTAGCAGACCTCATCCACCGCCAGCAGACGGATGGCGTTGCCGACCTGGACCTTGACCCAGCGCAACGGCGCCGGCCTTGCCGGGGTGGCGTTGCCGGCGATGAGTTCGCGTAATTGCGCCAACAAGGCTTCGGAAGGCGCGACGGGCGGAACCGCGAGGCTGGTGCGCAAGCGTTCGATGGTTTTGCCCAGCCGCTCGTCGCTGATCGGTTTGAGCAAGTAATCGACCGCCGCGCGTTCGAAGGCTTCGACCGCGTATTGGTCGTAGGCGGTGACGAACACCAACCGGCACGGGACACCAAGGCGGGTGGCGACTTCCAGCCCGGTCAGGCCGGGCATGCGGATGTCGAGAAAGGCGACATCCGGCCGCAAGGCCTGGATGCGTTCGAGCGCCTCGAGGCCGTTGCCGGCGATGTCGATGACTTCCAGCTCCGGCCAGAGCGCAGCCAGCCGGCCGGAGAGATGCGCCGCCAGATGCGGTTCATCATCGGCGATCAGCGCGGTCGGCGACGGTTTGCCGGGTGCGTTCATAGCGGCATCCTCAAGGTGGCGGTGACGCCGCCTCCGGCGCCAGCCAGGATTTCCAGGCTTGCGGCGGCGCCGAACAGCGCCTCCAGGCGGGCACGGATGTTGGCGAGGCCAATCCCGGAGCCGGGCGTCTCGCCAAATCCGGCGCCCGTATCGCGAACGGTAATGCACAACCCGTCGTCGCGACTGGCGGCAATATCGATTCGCCCGCCGGCCACCTGCGGTTCGATGCCATGCCGGATCGCGTTCTCCACCAGCGGTTGCAACAGCATGGGCGGAAAAGGCAGGGCGCGAAGTTCGTCCGCGACCTCAAATCCATATTCGAGACGGGGCCCCAAACGGATCTTGAGGACTTCCAGATATGCCGCGAGCAGATCCATCTCGTCGCCCAGGCTGCCGCCCTCCGCCCGCGTCCGCTTGAGGCTCGCGCGCAGGTAGCGGTTGAGCGCTTCGAGCAAGCGGCTGGCGAGTGCCGTGTCGGTCGGGATCAAACCGCCAAGATTGGCGAGCGTGTTGAAAAGGAAGTGCGGCTCGATTTGCGCCTGCAGCATCTTGAGCTGCGCTTCGATGCTCCGTTTTTCGGCTTCGAGCCGTTGCAGTTCGCGGGCCTGAAGCTCGATTTCGAGCACGCGATTGCGCTCCCGCAAAAGGAAGCCGGCGCTGCCAATGCCGCCGAAGAACAGGCCGATGAGCAGTGATTTCAATCCGGCGCTCGCCGACCAACCGGAGCCAGAGGAAGTCAGGAGATGGCCGAAAACCTGGCCGATGAGGGCGCCGGCGAGGATGGCGGCGATGATCGCCATCGAACGCCGTGACGAATCACGCGTCAGTTGCAATGCCAGCAACACCAGCCCGACGATGCAGAGGCCAATGCTTTGCGAATAAACGAGGTTGTGGCCGAAAGTGCCGCCGAAACCCACCACCCATAAAACCGCCGCGATGAGCGAATTGAAGGCGATCAAACCGGCGAGGCGAAGGACGATTTTCTGCAAGTTGGGCGGAGATTCAAAAAGTCGCATGACGCCGGCTCGGTCGATGATAATCAGATTCTGCCACCAGAACCACAAAACAGTGCCGCCTCGCATCGATCGCAAGGCGGCACCAGGGCGATGATCGCTCGGGCGTTGGGTTAGCGGTCGGCGCCACTCTTTTGCAGAAGCGACTGGACTTTCGACTCTTCCCATTCATGACCGAGCCAACGCCCGCGCATGAGGACCCGCAAGCCATGGACGCAAAGACCGATTCCCCAGCCCAGCATCACGAATGGAAAGCGGACATGTTCGGGTTGGGCGTAGAAATGAAACGCCGCCAGCGCGCCATTCACCAGCAGATAGATGGCCAGATGCTGGTAAAAACCGCGCAACAGGCGGACTTCATGGCGGGCCGAACGCTCGGCGATGGACATGGATTCGGGATACTTCATGATGCGCTCCTTTGAATGCCGTCGGCGACGGGATGCGCTCACTGTGCCTCGGGCGCCTGGCGCCTAACAGCGGAGAGCGACGAATTGCGGAAATCGCGGAGCGAATCGCCGCCGGCGCGGATAAACGACGCAGAATCGCAAGGCAATTCGGGACTTGCCCCCTTCGAATGCAGCCCATATGATGGGCCGGAGAAAGAAAATGCGCGCAACTCCAAGAACGATGTCATCGCCCCCCGAGGCCCCGTGGACGCAAAAACGCTGAATCTGGAACCGCTATTCCGGCAGATTACCGCCACCCTCGATCTCGACCAGCTCCTCACGCTCCTGGGCGAGCACGTGCGGCCGAAAGGCGATTTGGCGGGTTATTCGGTGTATTTGCTGGACGAAGCCGGCGAGCATCTCATCTGCGAGAAAATCTGCATGCCGGCGAGCCATCACGGCATGGAGCGCACGCTCTTCAAGTACAAGCTGCCGCGCACGCTGCCCGATGCCAACAACGATTGCTTCACGCAACGGAAAGTGATCTGCGTCGACACCCGAAGCGTCGAAAGTTTTTCCGAGCCGACAAAAAAGCGCTTCAGCCTTTGGCAGCTCTCCGACATGGCCATCTTGCCCTTGACCTGCGACGATGAAGCCATCGGCACCGTCATGCTCTTCCGGCAAACCGGGCGGCTGGACCCGGCTTGGCCGGCCGAGGTGGCGCCGGTGCTGGACCTCTTCTCTCACCAAATCAGGAACGCGCTCATACATGCGCGCCTCAAGGATCGGGAAGAACAATCGCTCTGCCGCCTGCGCGAACAGGAGAGCATCCACGCCTTTGTCAATCAGATCAACAGCCTGACCAGCGAAGGCCTCGTCTACGAAATGATCTCGCGGGAATTCCTGCGACGGTTCCCGTTCGACGTCGCCGCCGTGCTGATGCAGGAGGGCGATCAACTTCCGCTTAAAAAATGGGCGGCCATCGCCGAGGAACACGATGCCCTGCTCGTGGCGTTGAACGCCTACTGTGCCAGCACCAACTTCGGCTACGACATGCAGGCCATCGACGGCGCATCGGCCTCCGCCTTCATCCACAACTCCCACCTTTATTTCCGCGACGCCATGGAGGTTCTTCACCTGCCAATGGCGGCCAAGGATCGCAAAGTGCTGGATATTTTGGGGACGCCGCGCAGCTTCGTCTGCATGCCCATTCGCAGCGGCAAGAAGCCGATCGGCATTCTCTGGTTGTTCAGCGTGACCAGGATCGTCGACATGAGCGAGGCCGACCTGACAACGGTGGAAGAGCTTTGCACTTTCGTCAGCACCGCCATTGCCAACGCCAAGCTCTACAGCACCATCAACCAGCAAAACTTCGAGATCGAGAAACTCAACATCCGGCTTCGGGCGCAAAACGTACAACTCAACGAACTGGCAACCCGGGACCGCCTGACCGGGCTCTACAACTTCGGCTTCTTCCGCGAAGCCCTGGACATGCGGCTGGCGGAGTGCCAACGCACGGAATGGAAAAACCCGGTGGCGCTCGTGATCGTCGATATCGACCACTTCAAGCTCTTCAATGACACTCACGGACACCAGGCCGGCAACCTGGCCTTGGTCGACATCGCCGCGCGCATCCGCAGCCTGGCGCGGCAGGTCGACATCGTTTGCCGCTATGGCGGCGAAGAATTCGTCGTCATTCTTCCCCACTGCAACCTGCAAGGCGCGCGCCTGTTCGCCGAGCGCCTGCGCACCACCGTCGAAGCCCAGCCCGTCATGATCGACAAGCGGCCCGTGCCGGTTACGATCTCCGCCGGATGTTCCGAGTGTTCGTCCGACGAACCTGCCAGCACCTTCGTCGAACGTGCCGACGCGGCGCTTTACCGCGCCAAGCACAGCGGCCGCAATCGGGTCGAAATCGCCGGATAGAACGCCGGGGAAGCAAGTGTTGAATGCCAAGCATGTATTTCATTGGCAATAAAAAAGCCAGGCATTAGCGGATCCCTGGCTTTAAGCGATTTGCTGGCCCTACTTGTATTGGTTGCAATGCTCCTGGCTCAAATTGTACGGAGAGGGACGCTCATGGGGTGCGTGGAGTAGCACGCTACCCAGTGGAACGCAGTGGTATTAAAAAGGCGGCATCGATCTTGTGATCGGCCGCCATTTTCCAAAAATGCCTCTAATTAACGCGTCTCTTAGCTGTTAATTGATTCTCGGCGCTTTACGATTTCGGCCTAATCCTAACGTCAAGCAAAGCGAGCCACCAATCAGAAGAAGCGCAAGCGTTGAAGGCTCGGGCACCTGCTGATTGCTAGGAACCGACGCAACATCACCTGAACGTACCGCCCACGCGAATGCCGGATAATCTGTTGTTATAGCCATCTGTCGGCCGACATATGTGTCGAATATAATCGCTCCGGAGGAATTGCGCGGTCCTTCCCATAACCCTTCAAATATCACACCACTCCAATAAATATCGGCCTGAATATTGGTGAAAAGGCTTTCATCATTAGGGTTTGAAGGATCATCAACCGTGCCCCATCCGGGTTGGTAGATGAAGTTTTTGTCATAATAGGACTTATTGGCAAAATCCCCGTACCACAGATGAGCCATCTCGCTATTGCCGAGAGGCGGGTTGTAACCACAATTACTTCCAACAGAAGCGATGCCACTGAAGCACTGTCCACTATTGAAACTGGTGCTAGGCAATCGCCAATCACTGTAATCCACATTCCGCACGGAATCGTGATAGACGAGATTCGAAGCCCAAGCCGTGGCTTGGCTCCATGTCATCCTGCCGTCTGCATCGTAACCGCTGGTCTTAGCATAATTGGCATCCTGAAGCCAAGTGATGTTCAACGCGTCGTCGTAAATCAAACCGCCGCCGCGATCAATCAAAGCAGCCTGCGCTGCCCCGCTTGCCATCAATCCCATCCCAACAAGAACACCAGCCCATTTTTTTATATTCATCCCTGACTCCGAGTTGATAAAACAACAAGCGGTTGATATAGCAATATCAATGCCAAAATCATTAAACCACTGTAATGAAATGGTTATTCAGGGTGTGCAAATAGCTAGCTGTAAAATTTTCCGACACTTTTTGCCAATCCCTTTGCTGCATATATGCCGCCGGACAAAAAAATGGCAGAAAGACTATCGAACATGCTGCCAAAAGCCGCATCAATGCTCATTCTAGGTTTACATGTTTTCGCTTATGCCCCCAAATATGCCCCTAGCGCTAACATGCTGCAACGCCAAAGAAAAAACTTCTGCATATTCTTAGCGTGAGACGATGTTTGTACAATGGCAAACTTTGCGGCTTGCGCTTGTACTGGCACTCATACTCTTGGAGCAAAATATGCGTTTCTGCCTATTAATTTCCGTTGCAGTAGCATTAGCTGGCTGCGTCACTACCAATCCGCCCCCTTCACCTGCGCTGCAAATAAGTCATTCGGGCGAGGTACCCGCTTACTTGGCCGAGGTGCCGAGTTGCGCGCTAGTTGTTGGTGGCCCAGGGAGTTCATTCGCTGACCCAAAGATCGGCAAGGTCTGGTATGAGGCTAATCGACAAATCATAGGTTATCTGTACCAGCTACTTTCGGGCGAAGGGTACCAAGTCAAAAGATTGATGCTTGAGCCTGATTTATCGTCAAGCAACGTTTTAAGTTCTGTCGCGCTGGCTCTTGCACAAAGCAAATGCAATACGTTTATTCAAGTCGCCCTTGACGTAGATGAAGATAAACAAGGGAAATATTTCCAATATAGTGTTTCCGTCATTCACGTAGCAGCGAAGAAAGAAAATCCGCGAGGCCCCTCAGGTACGAACGTTACTACCATTGGTGACTACAACCGAAACTACCGCTACCCAAGAACGGTCTACCAACTAGAAAAGTTTTACACAGGAGATTTTGCGAACCGCGCATTCGATGATCTAAAAGCCAGTGGCGCTTTATCGCGCATTAAGCGCGGCAACTGACACGCTACAACCGGACGGCCCAACAATGGGGATTCGCACTATTGTTGGGTCGCACGCCCCTTCCAAACGCCGATTGCTCATTTTCTCGGTTGCCACCAATAGCAGTTAGGTTGCTGCTATGTCACAAGCACGTCCTAGGGTATGTTCACAGTAGCCAGATATAGGCACAAGCCAGATGCAAAAATGCGTTGAAACGA